>NZ_CP172882.1:2459166-2770833 GCF_050529585.1 Enterococcus sp. DIV0876 | reverse complement strand
GGTCGTACTGGCCGTGCCGGTAAAGGCGGAATGTCCGTTACTTTCGTGACACCAAATGAAATGAGCTATTTGCATGTCATCGAAAACTTGACCAAAAAACGGATGACACCGCTACGTCCACCAACCGAAAAAGAAGCCTTCAAAGGCCAATTAGGTGCGGCATTAGAAGCAGTAGAAACCAAAATGGATGAAAATGGTTTAGATAAATACTTGCAAGCGGCTGATGATCTAGTCGAACGGTATTCAGCCCAAGACTTAGCTGCGTTGTTGTTGAAAACAATGGCGAAAGATCCTGCTGACCAAGCGCCAGTCAAGATCACGCCAGAACGTCCGCTTCCTCAAGGGAAAAAATCATTTGGCAATAAAAATGGCCGTCGCAGCAACAATAATGGTGGCAATCGCAACCGTAAAGAAGGCGGCAATCGCGGCAACTACAGCAAAGATGGCGGTGGCAATAAAGCCCGCGGCAACTATGCTAAAGATGGTGCAAAACGCAACAATCGTCGCAGCAACGACAAAAAACGCGGTTTTGTGATCCGCAACAATCAAGATTAAGAATAGAATCATTGTGTCATAAGTCAATGGATACTGGCAGGCCTTAAGATCGATCTTTAAGACCTGCCAGCGTCGATCAGACTTATGGCATTTTTTTTTCGATTTGATCGTGATCTGCTGCGTATTTTATAATCAAATGGTAAAGAAGATAGTTAGGCATGGTATTTCGCCGATTTTTTGGTAGAATGGTAACTAGCTGAAGTAGTTGCGCTGATTTTTTTGCAGCTACGATTGACAATAGTTGGAGAGAAGACAAAGATGATCAAAGGAATAGGCATCGATGCGGTGGAATTGTCACGAATCAAAGAATTGATTGAGCAAAAGCCCCGCTTTATCACACGTATTTTAACAGAGCCCGAGATGATATTGTTCAATAAATTGCCCTTGAAACGGCAAGTAGAGTTTTTGGCAGGACGCTATGCTTGCAAAGAGGCCTTTTCTAAAGCGTGGGGGACAGGGATTGGCAAACTATCTTTTCATGATTTAGAGGTCTTGACGAATGAAGTGGGCGCACCCGTCGTCACTAAGGCGCCATACCCATTAAGTCTGATATTTGTCAGCATCACCCATACCAATGATACGGCTTTTGCCCAAATCATCTTAGAAGTGCCCACTGCAAAGTGACACTGGGCGTATAAAAACAAATCAACAGGATCAGTGAGAAAGAAGGAATCACACATGGTTGTTGCACGTCATAGACCGACAAAAGCGATTATCGATACCGCTGCAATTACAGAAAATATCAAAAATGAACGGTCCCGCTTGGGACAAGATACGGCATTGTTTGCGGTGGTCAAAGCCAATGGATATGGACATGGCGCAGTGGAAACTGCGCAAGCCGCTGCCAAAGGAGGCGCTGCGGGCTTTTGTGTCGCAACGATCGATGAAGGGATCGAATTACGAGAAGCCGGGATTCATGCACCGATTTTGTTGCTGGGCGTTGTAGGAGTACAAGATATTCCATTGCTGGCATCTTATGATTTTTCTTTCCCGGTTGCTAGTCAAGCGTGGTTGCAAGAAGCCGAAAATTATTTGGCAGAGGTTTCCTTGGAGCGGCCGCTCAAAGCCCATATCAAAGTAGATACAGGCATGGGACGGATCGGTTTTTTGGATGCAAAAGCTGTTGCTGAGGCAGCCAAGTGGTTAGATCAGCATACCGCATTTGAATGGGAAGGCATTTTTACGCATTTTTCAACAGCAGACCAAGCGGATACGGCTTATTGGCAGCAACAGCATCTTTTTTTTCAAGAAGTCTTATCAACACTGCCGCATTTGCCGAGATATGTTCATACAAGCAACAGTGCGACTGCATTATGGCATGAACAAGCAGTAGGCAATATGATTCGTTATGGGGTAGCGATGTACGGTTTGAATCCATCAGGCCATGATTTAGAAGCCCCTATTTCTTTAAAACCAGCATTGTCGTTAGTTTCTGCCTTGATCCAAGTGAAATTGCTTGAAAAAGGGTCCGGAATTAGCTATGGTGAAACATATATCACGCCGCAGCAAGAGTGGATCGGTACTGTACCGATCGGATACGCGGATGGCTGGTTGCGTAAGATGCAAGGTTTTTCAGTATTGGTAGAAGGAGAATATTGTGAAATTGTTGGCCGCGTATGTATGGATCAATTGATGATCCGCTTGCCGCGAGAAATGTCAGTGGGCACAAAGGTGACGTTGATTGGAGAAAATCATGGCAAATGCATTACCATGCAAGATGTGGCCGATCAATTAGATACGATCCATTATGAAGTTACATGTACATTGTCAGCGCGTATACCGCGAGAATACAAAAGTTAGGGTGGTCCTATGGTAAAAAGAGGAGATATTTATTTTGCGGATCTTTCACCAGTTGTTGGCTCAGAGCAAGGTGGGATCCGTCCGGTGCTGATTATTCAAAACGACTTGGGCAATCATTTTAGTCCAACCGTGATCATTGCCGCGATCACTGCAAAAATGGCTAAGCCGAAATTACCGACACATATTGGTATTTCATCCGATTGTACAGGAATCGGCAAGGATTCAGTGATTCTGATGGAACAAATTCGAACGATCGACAAATGTCGCTTGAAAGAAAAAGTTTGTCATTTAGATGAAAAAATCATGGGTGAAGTCAATGCGGCCTTGATGGTCAGCATTGGGGTTGAACCGGCCTATCCGCCATCAACGATTCAAGTTTGAGGAGAGAACAGATGCTTG
Source organism: Enterococcus sp. DIV0876 (assembly GCF_050529585.1). Classification (GTDB taxonomy): domain Bacteria; phylum Bacillota; class Bacilli; order Lactobacillales; family Enterococcaceae; genus Enterococcus_D. The sequence goes on along the minus strand of NZ_CP172882.1, from coordinate 2,768,079 downwards.
GTTATCTATTCATTACGATCGTCGTTTTGCTATTATTTATTTTTACTTATCAACATGTGCGCCGCTTCTTTTCTGAATCAAAGAAACAGCAGACAACAGGTCTAAGCGGTTATTACCTAGTCAGTCATACATATGAAGAAACAAATCATCCAAGTCACTATTACGGTGTTTTCCAACAAGGGGAACACAGCTATACGCTAGAATTGACTTTACAGTTATATCTGCAAATCAAGCCGCCAATGCGGGGAAAATTAGTTGTACAAGATGGCAAGGTACAATCATTTGAACCGTGAGACACCTTTTCAGTGAAAACTGCTTATGATCGATGGATCTAAGCAGTTTTTTATTTGTGCAAAAAATAATTCATCTATTTGAGCAACTTTGTGCGTTAATTCCTTTTGATCCTAAATGTCATAAGTCTACCATGAATGCTGAAATGACGGGTTGCTTTTACCCTTTATTTCAGTTATAGTATGTAGCGACTAGTTTGAAAAGAGGAAAAATTGTGAACCCTTCTATTTATGGATTAACCAAAGAATCTTTGTCCTTGTGGCTTAATGAACAAAATGAAAAGAAATTCCGTGCCAATCAAATTTGGGAATGGTTGTATGAAAAAAGGGTCATGACATTTGCAGAAATGACCAATTTGCCCAAAAGTTTGATCGAAAAATTGACTGCTGCGTTTGTGATCAACCCTTTGAAGCAAGTGATCGTACAAGAATCCAGTGATGGTACGGTAAAATATTTATTTCAATTACCAGACAACCATATGATCGAAACTGTTTTGATGCGGCAAGAATATGGAATGTCTGTTTGTGTGACGACTCAAGTCGGCTGTAATATCGGCTGTACTTTTTGTGCCAGTGGATTGCTGAAAAAGCAGCGAGACTTAACGGCCGGCGAGATCGTGGCACAAATCATGTTGGTGCAACATTATTTTGATGAACGTCAACAAGAAGAACGGGTTTCTCATGTTGTCGTCATGGGCATCGGAGAACCCTTTGATAACTATGACAACGTCATGCACTTTTTGCAGATCATCAACGATCCCAAAGGTCTAGCGATCGGCGCCCGCCATATCACTGTTTCTACTAGTGGATTGGCGCATAAGATCAGAGAATTTGCGGAGAATGGCTTGCAAGTCAATTTGGCCATCTCATTGCACGCCCCCAATAATGAGGTACGAACATCTATGATGCGGATCAATCGCAGCTTCCCGATCGAAAAATTGATGGCAGCTGTTGATTATTATTTAGAAAAAACCAACCGCCGTATTACTTTCGAATACATTATGTTAGACCATGTCAACGATCGTCCTGAACACGCGCGGGAGTTGGCGGCATTGTTGAAAGACAAGAAGAAATTGACTTATGTCAATTTGATTCCGTATAACCCCGTCAGTGAACACGATCAATACGCCCGCAGTAAAAAAGAAGATGTTGCTGCCTTTTACGACATTCTGAAGAAGAATGGCATCAACTGCGTGATTCGCAAAGAACATGGCACCGATATCGACGCAGCATGCGGCCAATTGCGGAGCAAACAGATGAAAGGACAGGCAAGTGCTTAGAAGCAGGAGGAAACTTTTTTTCTGTGGGATATGTACACGAATGAATGGACGACTATATGAGATGTTAAGGAGTCTTTATGTCTGGAAAAGTAAATGCACTATTAAGACCTGCGACTAAACATGATATCGACAAAATATTCGAGTGGTGGACAAATGGAGAGATCATGCAGTCTGTCGGCTATCCTCTGGGATTGCCTATAGCAAAGAAAGACATTGAACAATCTTTAAAGTATTATGAAGAAACCGATGATGCAGCTTTTTTGATTATTTTAAGTGAGGCTGAAAAAGAAATAGGTGAATTTGCTTATGCCAAAATATCAACCAATACATATACTTTTGATATTAAAATAGGTGAGTCTCAGTATCAAGGAAAAGGTTATGGTAAGAAAGCCCTTTTAGAAGGGCTGAAAATGATGCAAAAGCAAAAGGATTGTGAAAGAATAGAAATCAATGTTGCTCCTGAAAATAAAAAAGCGTTAGGCTTATATAAATCTGTTGGCTTTAAGTTTGTGCATAAAAAAGAAGATAATTGGAAAGATCAATTGGGCAATCTTCGTTCTACGGAAGTATTAGAATTGACCTTTTAAAATGAGTTGGATGCAAAAAACTTGAATACTTTATATTTGATAGATAGTCTGACTGATGAATGTTGAGCAAAATCCAATCTAGAAGAAATAAATAAGGCAATTTAAAAGGAGAGGTGGCGCTTTTGCAAGCAACGGCTACTCCTTTTTTGCTTTGTTTAAACCAAAAAACTTTCACTCAGTGTAGGATGTTAAAGTTTTGTATTCAACTGTAATAGACCTTGATATTCTTCGTTTTACCATAATCAGTTAAATCGATTTTGATGACACCTTCAAGGGGGATATGATTGTTTACATCCAAATCATATTGTTTATAGATTTCAACAGATAGCTCTTCCCCAATGTGTTCCAAATAATAACCGATTGATCCACTGGGTTTATCCAAAACAATGTGCAATATATTGTTTTTGACATAAGCCTGTTTGATCTCCTTTTTTGAAAACAGTGAGACTTCCTGAGTGGGTGACTCATTTTCTTTGATCCATTTGATGACTGGTTGTCGTGTCATGAATAAATGAACAGTTAAAAATAGTGTACAGAAGAGGATACTACTTAAAAAAATAGTAGCCAATTTAAACTGCTTTTTCTGTTTTCGATCTGAATCAAATGTTCGTGCGATGTCTAAATCTTCGTTTAATAAATAATCAATGGATACATTTAAAGTATTCGCTAAAACGATTAAGGTTTGGATATCCGGATAATTACGTCCGATTTCCCAATTAGAAATAGCTGACCTGCTGACTGATAATTTTGTAGCCAATTCTTCTTGTGTCAATCCAAGTTCTTTTCTTTTTTCTTTTAAAATCAAATGAAATTCCATAATGACCTCCTTTATATATTTTTATTAAAACATATCTTCCGTTCATTGGCTGTGAGTAAATGAAACAGAGCGCTTTTTTTAGGCCACTTATTGTGACATCCTGTAGCCCTAAGGATGCTGTTGCGTGCAAACCTTGTTATACACATCACCTGTTTTTGATCGAGAAACATAGGGAGATAGTTTCTTTGGTGTATTTAATAACGAAAATAGAAAACGATTTAACATGAGAATATTCTAAAAACAATGTTTTGCTGATTAAAAATGCATTATACTTAAGAATAGCTTTTACGATAAATAACTTAGGGGGAAGAGTTTATGGAATGGATCAAATTAATTGGGATCTTAGTCATCTTAGTCGGTTTCTTATTAAAGTTAGATACGATTGCTGTCGTGATCATTGCTGGATTGGTGACGGCATTGGTGTCAGGCATATCAGTCCCAGAATTTTTGACAATGCTGGGGGAAGCTTTTGTAAACAATCGGCTAGTGACGTTGTTCTTATTAACGTTGCCGATGGTCGGGTTGTCTGAACGATTTGGCTTGAAACAACAAGCCGTGATCTTGATCGAGAAAATCAAGGGATTAACACCAGGTAAGTTTTTAAGTTTGTATTTATTTATTCGTGAGGTAGCTGGGTTCTTCTCAATCAGAATTCAAGGTCATACACAATTTATTCGCCCAATCGTCAATCCAATGGCGCAAGCAGCAGCAGAGAATAAATTTGGCGAGATCGAAGAAAAAGACCAAGAAAAAATCAAAGCACGGGCTGCTGCCAATGAAAACTTTGGGAACTTTTTTGCCCAAAATACCTTTGTGGCCGCTTCAGGTGTCTTGTTGATTGTCGGTACACTGAAATCACTAGGATATGATGTAGCAGCAAGTGCAGTATCTCAAGCCTCATTGCCGATCGCATTGATCGTTTTGGTGATTGCAACAGTTTCAAACGTCTTGTTTGACCGGAAGTTAGCGAAGAAATACGGCAAAAAGGAGGCAGAATAGATGGAAAATATCATCAATGGGATTTTGGAATTCTTTTATATTTTGATTGGTTTGTTGTCAATCATGACGGCGGTACGGGTATTTCGTGAAGCGAGTCACCCAACGCGTTTAGGCACTTCAGCATTTTGGCTATTACTTGGTATCGTATTTGCCTTCGGGAACTTTATTCCCTATATCATAGATGGTATTTTGATCGTCTTGATGGGTTGTTTAACGATGTTTAAACAAGTACAGATTGGTAAAATCGTTGATGTAGAAGAGGAAAAGGCGGAAGCTTCAGCTAGAAAAATCGGCAGTCTGATTTTTGTTCCATGCGTTTCACTGGCAGTCATTGCCGTTGTGATTTCTTATACGCCATTAGGCGGACAAGTAGGGATCGGGGTCGCTTCTGTTTTGGCGTTATTGATTGCGATCGCGATAACTGGTGCCAAACCAAAAACGGTTTTAGACGATTCTGATCGAATGTTGCGTCAAGTCGGCACCGCGGGTATTTTGCCACAGTTGTTGGCCGCTTTAGGTGTGATTTTTAATGCTGCTGGTGTTGGCGATGTCATCTCACAAGGAATTTCCGGTGTTGTGCCAGAAGGCAACCGTTTTGTGGGTGTTGCAGCTTATTGCTTGGGCATGATGATCTTTACGATGATTATGGGAAATGGTTTTGCGGCATTTACAGTGATTACTGCTGGGATTGGTGTACCGTTTGTGATCGCGCAAGGCGGTGACCCTGTTGTTGCTGGAGCCTTAGCGATGACCGCAGGTTTTTGTGGTACATTATTGACACCAATGGCAGCCAATTTCAATGCGCTGCCAGTTGCCCTGTTAGAAATGAAAGATGCAAATGGGGTCATCAAAGCTCAAGCACCGATCGCCTTATTATTGTTGGTGATCCATATCGTATTGATGTACTTTTGGGCATTTTAGTGATACAACGAAAGTAGAAAGGATGAGCAAAAATGAACATTTTGATTACTGGATTTGATCCATTTGGCGGCGAAGCAATCAATCCTGCATTAGAGGCCGTAAAATTATTACCAGACACGATTCACGGAGCGAAGATCATCAAAGCGGAGATTCCGACTGTCTTTGGCAAGTCCGCAGCGATCGTGGCGGAAAAAATCGACGCCCATCACCCCGATGTTGTCCTTAATATTGGGCAAGCAGGCGGACGCTTTGCGATTTCTCCTGAACGGGTAGCCATTAATATCGATGATGCCCGCATCCCAGATAATGAAGGCAACCAACCAGTGGATGAAGTTATCCAACAGGATGGAGAACCAGCTTATTTTACCCAATTACCAATCAAAGCCATGGTTGAAGCGATGAAAGAAGCTGGAATACCCGCAGTGGTTTCCAATACAGCAGGAACCTTTGTCTGCAACCATATTATGTATCAAGTGCAATACATGATCGATAAAAAGTACCCAACTATCAAGGGTGGCTTTATCCATGTGCCATTTATCCCTCAGCAAGTAGTTGATAAAGCGGGACAACCTGCCATGAGCCTGGCAGATATTGCCAAAGGTCTGGAAGCTGCTGTTTCAGCAATCGTCGATTTTGCCGACAAAGATGATTTAAAAGCGATCGGCGGCGCGATCCACTAAGAAAATATACATGCAAACACACGATCCAAGTCTAAGTACTTGGACCGTGTGTTTTTATTTTTGTCAAAGCATAAGTTATATGAAGTTCCTTGTAAACGATCTTGAAAGCGAAGAAAATCAAATGAAAAATTTCATTTAAACTTGTTTTTTAATTATTTTTTTTTCAAGTGAATAATAGCCGATCAATCACAAAAAAAGCTTTTTCCAAGCGTTTGATGAGAATATGATAAGCAAAAAGCCAGAAACCTTTCTTTAAAATGTGTTTTTTATCAAAAAAAAGATTGATTTTTTAATAATTATTAATTAAAATCTTATCTAACTTCAGAATCGCGGAATTATTCTGAAAATTATTTCAATTAAGGGGTAGAACAGGATGAAGAATAAATGGGCATATGGTTTGGTTGCTGTGTGCGGCTTAGTATTAGCTGGCTGTACAACGGGTGGCACAACTGATAGTTCAAGCAATGACACTGCTGCAAGCGGAAGTAGTGATGCAGAGCAAGTATTTAATGTGGTGGTTTCACAAGAAATGCCAAGTGCAGATCTATCATTGGCAACAGATACGATTAGTTTCAGCGCTTTGAACAATGTATATGAAGGTTTGTACCGTTTGGATGCAGATAGCACACCGCAACCTGCGGGCGCTGCTGAAGCAGCTGAGGTCAGTGAAGATGGTCTGACTTATAAAATCAAATTACGTGAAGATGCAAAATGGTCAAATGGTGATCCTGTAACAGCTGCAGATTATGTTTATGGTTGGCAACGTACGGTTAAACCAGAAACAGCTTCTGAATATGCGTACTTATATTCACCGGTTAAAAATGCAGATGCGATCACAGCTGGTGACACTGATCCATCAGAGTTAGGCATCAAAGCAGTTGGTGATTATGAATTAGAAATCACTTTAGAAAAAGCGACACCTTATTTTGATTACTTATTGGCATTCCCATCATTCTTCCCACAAAATCAAAAAGTGGTTGAAGAAAATGGCGATCAATACGCAGCAACAAGTGATAACGCCGTCTATAACGGACCATTTGTTTTAAGTGGTTTCGATGGTCCTGGTACCGATACGGAATGGGCCTATGAAAAAAATGATCAATATTGGGATACAGATACCGTTAAATTGCAAACAATCAATGTCAGTGTGGTAAAAGAATCAGCAACTGCATTGAATCTATTTCAAGACGGTCAAGCAGACGATGTCATCTTGACTGGTGAATTGGCACAACAAATGGCCAATGATGAAGCATTTGTTTCTCAACCTGAGGCGACAACTTATTACTTTGAGTTAAACCAAAGAGATGAAGATTCACCTTTCCGTAATGAAAACTTACGTAAAGCCATCTCTTATGCAATTGATCGTGATGCTTTGGTGACATCGATTCTAGGTGATGGCTCATTGGCCTCAACCGGTTTGGTTCCTGAAGGCATGACTTTTAGCCCAACTGATAATACAGACTTTACTGAGGCGGCAGGCACTGTTCTTGCTTATGATGAAGATAAAGCAAAAGAGTATTGGGAAAAGGCGAAGGAAGAATTAGGTATAGATTCACTTGAATTTGATATTTTGGCCTCTGATACGGATTCTACAAAGAAAATTATTGAATATGTACAGAATGCATTGCAAACAACTTTGGATGGTCTGACAGTTACTTTGAGTCCAGTACCGTTTTCAGTTCGTTTGGATCGTTCAAATGCAGGCGACTTTGACATGTTGATGGGTGGCTGGGGCGCTGATTATGCTGACGCAAGCAGCTTTACTGACTTGTTCACAACAGGCAATTCTTACAACCGTGGTCAATGGAGTAATGAAGAGTATGATGCTTTGATCAAATCAGCCAGCACTACGAATGTGAATGATCCAGAAAAACGTTGGGAAGATTTAATCAATGCAGAAAAACTGATCATGAACGAACAAGGCGTGATCCCAGTTTACCAAAAAGCTGAAGCGCATCTCCGTGCTACAAATGTCAAAGGTGTCGTTGCTCATGCAGCTGGTGCCCAATATGACTACAAGTGGACATCAATCGAATAATCACGAGTAGTTGACTTGAAATGCCGAAAAGGCTGAGACGATTTCTTGTCTCAGCCTTCTTCTATTATTGGATGAATGGGCATTGCAACGCTATTAACTGGTAGCAATCAGTAAAAAGAGCATGGAAAGGATGAATAGAAAAATACCGGGCCATACCCAAAAGGCATAACTTTGTTTGCCAACTTGTGACATTTTCAAATAATCTGTTTTGTTTCTCGAGAAAGCTTTTTTCATGGAATATTGGAAATGGTCAAAGAAACCAGAAGCAAATACCCAGAGAAATCCGCCAATGATGAAAAAGAACATCGCCCATAAAAAGAGCGCATCTGAGAGCGTGGAAAAAGCCAACTCGTTTTTGAAAGCTAACCAAGCAAGAGAAATAACGAAACAGAAGAGGGTGATCCACCCGCTGCTTTTATTTATTTTTATTTTCATGATCTGGCTCCTTTTTAATGATTCGTACTATGTTAATTTACATAATTATTGAATAGAAGTCAAAATACTTAAGGGGGAAAACGCGTGAACGGCTTTTTGAAATATCTATTAAAACGAGTATTCTACATGATACTGACATTGTGGCTGATTGCCACGATCACTTTTTTCTTGATGCAATTCTTGCCAGGAACACCATATACCAATGCCGAAAAACTAAGTCCAGAACAAATCGCCTTATTGAATAAGCAAGCTGGTTTAGACAAACCAATCATTGTCCAATATGGCCTTTATCTGATGAATTTAGTGAAGGGCGATTTTGGGATTTCTTTCCAATTTAAAAACCAGCCTGTAGCTAATTTATTGTCAGGCAGAATTGGCCCATCCTTACAGTTGGGTGTCCAAGCAATCGTTTTTGGTACCTTCTTTGGGATCATTTTAGGGACGATTTCGGCGATGAAACAAAATACTTGGGTCGATACAACCTCAACATTGGTGGCGATTTTAGGACGCTCGATCCCAAACTTTGTCTTTGCCGTTTTGCTGCAATACATTTTTGCTATCAAGTTAGGCGTCTTGCCGATTGCCAAATGGGAAACTTTTGCAAGTACGATTTTACCGACGGTCGCTCTGGCGATGTCGCCGCTGGCAGATTCCGCCAGGTTTATCCGAACCGAAATGGTGGAGGTCTTGCACAGTGATTATGTAGAACTGGCAAGAGCCAAAGGGCTTAGCCGTTGGGAAATTGCCTTTAAACATGGATTGCGTAATAGTTTGATTCCATTATTAACGTTATTAGGGCCGTTGGCTGTTGGTTTGATGACCGGTTCATTGGTTGTTGAAAACATTTTTGCGATTCCAGGGATCGGGGAGCAGTTCGTGAAATCGATCATGACCAATGACTATCCAACGATCATGGCAGTCACGATTTTGTATTCTGCTATGCTGGTCTTTGTGATTTTGATCGTAGATATCTTATACGGCATCGTTGATCCGCGTATCCGTGTATCAGAAGGGAGTCGTGGCTAATGACAGAGAAGTCTTATACAGCAAATGAAGTAGCTGCGATCGATGCAGCCAAATTTCAACCATTACAAAAAAATACCAAAGAAGAAAGGGAAGCTATCGCAACACCTTCTTTGACCTTCTTTCAAGATTCATGGCGCCGTTTGAAGAAAAACAAAGCCGCGGTCTTCTCAATTATCTTATTATTGATTATTATTGCGATCTCGATCATCACGATTTTTGTTTCGCCTCATGATCCGACCGCACAAAATGTGAAATTTACCAATTTGCCCCCCAAAATCCCAGGTATTGATATCACTGGATTGAACGGATATGCAATGGTCGGTGGGAACTTAGTCGACAAATATGCGGCTGCCAATGTACCTGAAGGCACGTATTTCTTATTAGGTACAGATGGCTTGGGTCGTGACTTATTGAGTCGTTTGTTCGTCGGTACCCGTATTTCATTATTGATTGCCTTTATTGCCGCTATGCTGGATATCGTGTTTGGTGTGACATATGGCTTGATCTCCGGTTTATTAGGCGGACGTGTCGATAATGTGATGCAACGTTTCTTGGAAATCCTATCTGGTATTCCAAACTTAGTCGTGATGATTCTGATGTTGGTCGTGTTTGAGCCTGGTATTCCATCGATCGTAGCTGCCATGGCGATCACAAACTGGATTCCAATGGCGCGGATCGTGCGGGCACAAACAATGAAACTGAAAGACCAAGAATTTGTTTTAGCAGCGACAACATTGGGTGAAAGCCGCTCGAAAATCGCCATGAAACATATCTTGCCGAATATCTCGAGTGTGATCATTGTTCAAATGATGTTCAGTATCCCCTCAGCAATTTTCTTCGAGGCTTTCCTAAGCTTTATCGGGTTGGGCTTGAAACCACCTGCAGCTTCATTAGGGATGTTGTTGAGTGATGGGTATAAAACGTTCCTATTCTTGCCTTACCAAATGTGGGTACCAGCTGTCACACTATCTGTGATCATGATTGGTTTTAACTTACTTGCAGATGGGTTGCGAGATGCTTTTGATCCGAAAATGAAAGAGTGATTGCGATGAAAAAAGTCTTAGAAGTGAAAAATTTAGAGATCTCCTTTGATACCTTTGCAGGGAAAGTCAAGGCAATCCGCGACGTCAGTTTCGATTTGTATAAAGGCGAAACATTGGCGATCGTAGGAGAGTCAGGGAGTGGTAAATCCGTAACGACGCGCAGTATCATGGGGTTGTTAGCGAGTAACGCCAATGTGGACAATGGACAAATCTTGTTCAACGGCACAGATATTTTGACCAAAACAGAAAAAGAGTTACAAAAAATTCGCGGCAAAGAAATTGCCATGATTTTCCAAGATCCAATGACTTCACTGGATCCTACGATGCCAATTGGCAAACAGGTTGCTGAATCATTGATGAAACACAACAAAATCAGTAAAAAAGAAGGCTTGAAACAAGCGTTAGATTTATTGAATTTGGTAGGGATCCCAAATGCAGAAAAACGTTTGAAAAACTATCCCCATCAGTTCTCAGGCGGCCAACGGCAACGGATCGTGATTGCGATCGCGTTGATCTGTTACCCGCAAATCTTGATTGCAGATGAACCAACTACAGCATTGGATGTAACGATCCAAGCGCAAATTTTAGAATTACTCAAAGACATCCAGAAAAAAATCAATTCATCGATCGTTTTTATCACCCATGACTTAGGGGTTGTTGCCAATGTAGCAGATCGCGTAGCCGTGATGTATGGTGGGAAAATCGTTGAAGTCGGTACAGCAGAAGAAATCTTCTATAACCCGCAACATCCATATACATGGGGCTTGTTGGGTTCGATGCCAACATTAGAAGGCACAGGGGATCGTCTTTATGCGATACCAGGTTCACCGCCGGATCTATTGGATCCACCAACTGGAGATGCCTTTTATCCACGGAATGAATTTGCCTTGCAAATCGATGCCGAAGAACAACCACCGTTCTTTGATGTGTCACCGACCCACAAGGCAGCTACATGGTTATTGGCACCACAAGCGCCAAAAGTGACACCGCCTGACGAAATTTTGATTCGTTGGAAAAAATTTCAAGAAAAAAATAGCCAAACAATGGTCTGAGGAGGAGAAACGGTTGGAAAAAGTGTTACTTGAAGTAAATCATTTAAAACAATATTTTAATGTTGGCCGTAAAGATGAAGTCAAAGCCGTTGATGATATCTCCTTCAAAATCTATGAAGGAGAAACCTTTGGATTAGTTGGCGAGTCAGGAAGTGGAAAATCTACTACTGGTCGGACAGTGATTCGTTTGAATAACCCGACTGGCGGAGAAGTGCGCTTTGATGGTCAAGACGTCATGAAAATCAAAGGCAAGAAAGAGCTAGCTGATTTTCGCCGTGATGTTCAAATGGTCTTTCAAGATCCATACGCATCGTTGAATCCACGGATGAAAGTCCGTGATATCATCGCAGAAGGTATCGACATCAATGGTTTAGCCAAAACGGAGAAAGAACGCAATGAACGGGTCGATACGTTACTGAAAACTGTCGGCCTGAATCCAAGCCATGGCACGCGCTATCCCCACGAATTTTCTGGCGGCCAACGTCAGCGGATCGGGATTGCCCGCGCGCTAGCTGTAGATCCGAAATTCATCATTTGTGATGAACCAATCTCAGCGCTAGATGTGTCGATCCAAGCACAGGTCGTCAACTTGCTGCAAGATCTGCAAGAACAACACAAATTGACCTATTTATTTATTGCCCATGATCTATCGATGGTCAAGCATATCAGCGACCGCATCGGCGTGATGCATAATGGCAAGTTGCTGGAAGTTGGAACCAGTGATGAAATTTATCACTACGGGATCCACCCGTATACCGAAAGTTTGTTATCTGCCATTCCGCTGCCAGATCCTGACCATGAACGCCAACGTAAACGCATCAAATATGTCAGTGAACCTTCAGATGATCAACCGCGACAAATGGAGGAAATCGCACCAGGGCACTTTGTTTATGCATCGAAAAAAGAAGTGGAGCACTATCAAGAGAAATTGGCGCAAAAAAAGGGGCAAGTCTTGGTTTAAAGGCAGGGGGCTAGGGTTAGGAGGAGATGAAACTGAGTGTTTTAAAAGCATACAAATTTCGGATCTATCCTGATGGACAGCAAAAACAATTCTTCATTGAAACTTTCGGGTGTGTACGGTTTACGTATAATCAATTGTTGAAAGCCAAAATGGATGAGTTGGCAAACAAGGAAGTAAAGTTAGGGTTAACACCAGCTAAACTAAAAAAAGACTATCCGTTTTTAAAAGAGACGGATAGTTTAGCATTAGCGAATGCGCAACGGAATCTGGAACGGGCTTTTCGGAATTATTTCCAAAAACGGGCCGGCTTTCCAAAAATGAAAACCAAAAAAAGTCATTGGCAATCTTATACCACCAACAATCAGCAGCATACGATCTATTTTGATGGGGATCAATTAAAGCTGCCGAAGCTGAAATCATTGGTCCCTGTGAAACGGCATCGAGAAATCAAAGGGACGATCAAATCAGCCACGATATCTGCGAAAGACGGTGTCGAGTTTTATGTTTCGATCTTATGTTTAGAGGAAATCGCACCGTTGCCAAAACAACAGCAAAACATCGCTATTGTGTTTGATTCGACGCGATTGGTGCACGCTAGCCAGCATCTGCCGGTAGAATGCACCTATGCCTTATCAACGCAGCAAAAATTAGCCCGTGCTGAAAATAAATTGCTGATCAAAGCCAAAGCTGTCAAGCGCAAAAAAATGCTTTTGAACAATGCCCGCAACTATCAAAAACAAAAAGGCAAAGTGGCGAAACTCTATCGGCGCCACAGCTGTCAAAAGCGTGAATATATCGATCAGATGAGTTATCATTTGGTCAAGCAGTATGATGCGATTTTTATTGAAAAAATCAGTGAAGATATAATCAGCACTGGCAATTATACGATCAGCGATTGGCATCAGTTTGTCCGTAAAATACAGTATAAAGCCCAATGGTATGGCAAAGAGTTGCATTTTGTGACTTTGTCTGCCATTGGAGAACATAAGATGACAGAAATCATGGCCCAAATGGGTTCTTGACTCTCCAAACTGGAAGGAACGCCAGGGTTCGCCTAGGGTATAGAAAAAACCAGTCTCGGTTTTTGTTTCTAGGAACCACGTTCACTAATTATGATTAGCCAGTAAAACCCTCCAAACCTTGTTTGGAGGGTTTTACATGTTACATTTTATTGCCCAATACATCATCATTCAAGCGATAGATTTTTGAAGGACGGCCGATACCAACAGGTTTTTCACCGACTTCGATAAAATATTGCAACATTGATTTTTTGAAATTTGAATGATCGATGAGTTTGAAGTCGATGCCTAAAAATTTGGCAAAGACTTTACGGGCTTCTGTGATCGTGAAATCATTTCCTAAAACCAAAAGGACCTGCGGTTCGTGTTCCATCTTGTTGGCTACCCGTCGGAATGCTTTCAGAATGATCGCACTATGGTCAAAGGCCAGCGTATCTTTGCCAGTTGAATCCCCAGACTGCATATCTAAGATGATCTCGATCTCACCACTGCTTAAATAGAGTTGTTGGCCTTTGCGTTCTAAAGCAAACCAACGCACCTGATTGGCATCATCTCCTGCGCTTAGTGGTTCTTCACCGATAAAAGCCAAATAACTGACTGTGATCACCCAGCCCCGCGGATCGCGGTCTGGTGTACTAAAGGTATGCAGCTGCTCAATATTTTGTTTGGAAATCTTGACGCCGATCTCTTCCTTGGTCTCACGGATGACACTATCTCCCGTTGACTCTTGCGGATTGACGAACCCCCCAGGTAATGCCCATGAATTACGAAACGGGTGGCCTTTGCGCTGGATCAAGGCAATTTTCAATTGTTCTTCTTCTTTGTTGTAACACATCAACACCATATCGACTGTTACCGAAGGTTTTTCGTACTTTGGTTGATCCTGTTCTTTGTACCAAGCAAGAAATGCCGCTTCTGAGGCTTCTTGCTCATAGTAATGTTTTTCCGCTGATTTAGAGGTAAATTCTTTCATCGTTTTCTCCTGCATAGATTCATTTGTAGGGGTAGCTTGCTAGAAAAAGCTGCCATTAATTAAAAAAGTAAGGGCAAATCAAGTTCACAAAAAATAAGGCGGCATATAACCAAGTCAAACGTTTTTGCTGGTGCAGTGCCCGATACCCGCAATAGGCAATCCAACTTAAAAGGAGGATACGAAGGACCGTGGTGATTGCTGCAAAAGCTGCTGCTTGATTTTGCCCGTTAAAATAGGCATAAAAATAGGGATAATAACTTGACCCAATCAAATGGAAGGCGGTCAATCCAATCGAAAGCCAAAACATGCGTGTGTTTGATTTAGACATCATAGATCCTTTCAAAAAGGGATTTTCCTCTATTATAGCAAATACCACGGCTATTTATCAAAGGAGCAAAAAATCAGTACTACCGCGGATTTTTTCCGAACAAAAAAAGAAAAAACTGGTCTTGAATTGTGGTATACTACCTTAGTATACACTTTATTCGACAGAAGGAGGACACCTGTCCATGGCTGAAAAAGAAACATTTTATATCACGACGCCAATCTATTATCCAAGCGGCAAATTACATATCGGAAACTCATATACGACCATTGCGTGCGATGCAGTAGCACGTTACAAACGCTTGATGGGCTTTGATGTGTTTTATTTGACTGGTGTCGACGAACACGGTCAAAAAATCGAAAAAAAAGCAGAAGAATTAGGCGTTGATCCGCAAGAATATGTAGATAAAATGGCAGCTGATGTCAAAAAGTTATGGAAAACACTTGATATCAGTTATGACAAGTTTATCCGCACAACTGACGATTACCACAAAAAATCTGTGCAACAGATTTTCCAACAACTGCTTGACCAAGGCGATATTTATCTAGGGGAATATGAAGGCTGGTATTCTGTATCAGATGAAGAATATTTTACTGAAACCCAACTGGCAGAAGTTTTTCGTGATGAAGCAGGCAAGGTGATCGGTGGGAAAGCGCCAAGTGGCCATGAAGTAGAGTTGGTCAAAGAATCATCTTACTTCTTCCGCATGAGCAAATATGCAGACCGATTAGTCCAATACTATGATGAACATCCAGAGTTCATCCAGCCAGAATCTCGTAAGAACGAAATGCTGAATAACTTTATCAAACCAGGCTTAGAAGATTTGGCCGTTTCAAGAACAACCTTCACATGGGGGATTCCAGTCACTGCCAGTCCTGAACATGTGGTCTATGTTTGGATCGATGCACTATCCAACTATATCACTGCGCTAGGCTATGGAACGGACGATGATTCATTGTTCCAAAAATTCTGGCCAGCCGATGTTCATATGGTCGGCAAAGAAATCGTTCGTTTCCATACGATTTATTGGCCAATCATGTTGATGGCATTAGATTTGCCATTACCTAAGAAAATCTTTGGTCATGGGTGGTTGATGATGAAAGATGGCAAAATGTCGAAATCTAAAGGCAACGTCGTTTATCCAGAAATGTTGGTGGAACGATACAGCTTGGACGCCTTACGCTATTATTTATTGCGGGCCGTACCATTCGGTAGTGACGGTGTCTTCACGCCAGAAGACTTTGTGTCACGTTTGAACTATGATCTTGCCAATGATTTAGGCAATCTTTTGAATCGAACAGTCGCTATGATCAATAAATATTGTGATGGACTAGTGCCAGACTATGCCTCTAAAGTTACGCCATTTGACAGTGAATTATCAACAACTGCTGCCAATGTCGTTGGCCGCTATCATGAAGCAATGGACAAAATGGAATTCAGCACAGCATTATCTGAAGTTTGGACATTGATTTCAAGAGCCAATAAATATATCGATGAAACCCAACCATGGGTCTTAGCCAAAGAAGAAGAACGCAAGGCTGAGTTAAACAGTGTGATGGTCCATTTGGCAGAAAGTTTGCGTATCGTGGCGATTTTACTGCAACCAGTGATGACAGAAACACCAACCAATATTTTTACGCAATTAGGCTTAGCTGTAGAAACGATGGATCTGAAAGATTTGCGTTTTGGTGAATTCCCTAGCGGTACCAAAGTGGTTGCCAAAGGCACACCGATTTTCCCTCGTTTGGAACTTGAAACAGAAATTGCCTATATTCAAAAGAAAATGGCTGAAGGTACCCAAGGACCAGAGGAAACTGTCAAATGGGATCCTGAAGAAACCAAGTTGCAATCCGATAAAGAAGAAATCAAATATGACGACTTTGATAAAATCGAATTGAAAGTAGCGGAAGTGATCGATTGTCAGAAAGTCAAAGGCGCAGATAAATTACTGCAATTTCGTCTTGCTGCTGGTGATGATCAAGACCGCCAGATTTTATCTGGTGTGGCCGAGTTTTATCCAGATCCACAAGCATTGATCGGAAAAAAAGTCGTGATCGTTGCCAATCTGAAACCGCGTAAAATGCGGGGACAAGTCAGTCAAGGGATGATTTTATCGGCTGAAGATGCTGAAGGTCGGTTAGAAATCGTCGATGCACCAAAAGGCATGCCAAATGGCGCCGTTATCGCTTAGCTTCTTTTGGTTGACTTCACGAGATTCAATTGTAAGTTTAGAAAGTATTTAGTATAATGATTGTTATTGATGTGATCATGAGGGAGTAACTGGCGGATTTTATGCCGCGGCAACATCACCATCCTGAAAGAAATTTCTGGTGTTGCCTTAAATAGTGAGACTTATGTATGTGTTCCAGTGCATACATAGGTCTATTTTTTTTCATTTCATGTACAATAAAAGAAGGAAGAACAAAGGAGGAAAAAAGATGTCGGAAGAAAACAAAAAAGAACAACTGTCGCAAGCTTTTTATGCGCAAGATACCACAAAGGTATTGCAAGAATTGCAAGCTGATCCCAATGGATTAACAAATGACGAAGCAAAAAAACGTTTGTCTGAGTATGGTCCTAATGAACTTGAAGAAGGTAAGAAAAAATCAATGATACAAAAATTCTTTGAGCAATTCAAAGATTTAATGATTATTGTTTTATTGGTAGCAGCGATTATCTCAGCAGCCGTTTCACATGAAATTGTTGATTCGATCATTATTTTAGCGGTTGTTATCATTAATGCCATCATGGGTGTAGTACAAGAAGCCAAAGCAGAACAAGCGATTGAAGCCTTGCGGGAAATGTCGACGCCAAATGCCAATATTTTGCGCAATGGGCATACTGTGACCGTTAAGAGCGATGAGTTGGTGCCAGGGGATATCGTCTTGTTAGAAGCTGGCGATGTCGTGCCGGCAGATCTGCGTTTATTAGAAGCAAGTTCTCTTAAAATCGAAGAAGCTGCGTTGACTGGTGAATCGGTACCAGTCGAAAAAGAACTGAGGGTTATTGAGGGAACTGATGTTGGTATCGGCGATCGAGTCAATATGGCTTATTCAAACAGTAATGTGACATATGGTCGTGGTAAAGGGGTCGTTGTCAATACCGGTATGGGGACGGAAGTTGGTAAAATCGCAGGGATGCTCGCTAGTGCCCAAGAAACAGAAACACCGTTAAAACGCAATTTGAATGAACTTGGTAAATTCTTAACGATAGCGATCATTGTGATTGCAGTTATCATGTTCTTTGTGGGTACAATCTTTAACAACACATCATGGGTCGATATGCTACTGACATCGATCTCATTAGCAGTAGCAGCTATCCCCGAAGGACTACCTGCTATTGTAACAATCATTTTGGCACTGGGTACGCAAGTGATGGCCAAAAGAAATGCAGTTATCCGCAAGTTGCCAGCAGTTGAAACCTTAGGGGCAACAGATATTATTGCTTCAGATAAAACGGGTACATTGACATTGAATCAAATGACCGTTGAAAAACTATATGTCAATAATCACCAACATGCCGCATCTGAAGATATTCCTTTGGATAATATGGCATTGAAAGTTATGAACTTTGCCAATGATACAAAATTTGGTGAAGAAGGAAACTTGATTGGTGATCCAACAGAAACAGCCCTTGTACAATTTGGGATGGATCAAGGTTTTCATGTCCGCGATTTGGTTGATCAAGAACCACGAGTGGCAGATCTGCCTTTTGATTCTGATCGTAAATTGATGAGTACCATTCATCAACAAGAAGATGGCCGCTATCTTGTGGCTGTTAAAGGTGCTCCAGATGTTCTTTTAGGACGAACCGCTAAAGTATTGTTGGACGGACAAGAAGTACCTATGGACGATCAACAAAAACAAGTCATTTTGGAGAATAATACCGATATGGCTAAACAAGCTTTGCGGGTGTTAGGTATGGCATATAAATATGTCGATACTGTACCTGAAAACCTTGAATCAGAAATCGTTGAAAATGATTTGGTTTTTACAGGTCTAGTCGGCATGATCGATCCAGAGCGGGCAGAAGCGGCGGATGCCGTGAAAGTCGCTAAAGAAGCAGGCATTCGCCCGATCATGATCACCGGAGACCATCGCGATACAGCAGAAGCGATTGCCGGTCGTCTCGGGATCATTACACCAGGTGATGACGCTGCTGTCTTGACGGGGGCAGAATTGAACAAAATGAGTGAAGCAGAATTTGCCCAAAAAGTTACCCAGTACTCTGTTTATGCGCGGGTATCTCCTGAACATAAAGTACGAATCGTCAAAGCATGGCAGCAAGAAGGCAAAGTCGTTGCCATGACAGGTGACGGTGTCAATGATGCCCCTGCGTTGAAACAAGCCGATATCGGTGTTGGTATGGGGATCACTGGTACGGAAGTATCTAAAGGCGCTTCTGATATGGTTTTAGCGGATGATAATTTTGCAACAATTGTTGTGGCTGTTGAAGAAGGGCGTAAAGTCTTCTCGAATATCCAAAAATCGATCCAATATTTATTGGCAGCCAACTTAGGCGAAGTGTTGACACTATTCTTGGCGACTCTCTGGGGTTGGGATACATTGCTGCCGATCCATTTACTCTGGATCAACTTAGTAACCGATACCTTCCCAGCGATTGCATTAGGTATGGAACCTGCCGAAAAAGATTTGATGAAACATGCCCCTCGCGGCCGTAATTCAAACTTCTTCTCTGGTGGTGTGATGAGCAGTATCATTTATCAAGGGATCCTAGAAGCTGCGACAGTACTCTTTGTCTATTGGTCTGCCATCCAATGGCCAGTCCACGCCAGCTACAATGAGATCCATGGGGATGCATTAACGATGGCCTTTGCTACATTAGGTTTGATGCAATTGTTCCATGCCTTCAATGTGAAGTCAGTCTATCAGTCACTCTTTACCGTGGGACCTTTCAAAAACAAAGCTTTTAACTGGGCAATCTTATTGTCCTTTGCATTGATGATGGTCATCATTGTGGTACCAGGATTGAATGATATTTTCCGCGTTGCGCATTTAGATTTGTATCAATGGGGAATCGTATTAGGATCATCTTTTGCGATCATTCCGATCGTAGAAATCGTGAAAGCAGTGCAGCGGGCAATGGGCCGCAAATAATTGTGTCAGTAGATATAAAAAGCAATAAAATTAAACCATTCGTGTCAGAAGCTGTTCTAGCCTGCACGAATGGTTTTTCTTTAACCTTTCCATTTCTACGCAGAAACGGTAAAATAGATAGTATCAACAGAAGAAAGTAGGAATCCATTGTGCGACCAAATTTAGGCTATTATGTCCAAACAATCAATGATTTAGTCAAAGAAACTGAAGCGATCGGGGAAAACATGCACCCCAATTATGAAGAAATCCGCCAAGCGATTGACGAGAAGAAGATAGCAGACCTTTCACAAGAACGTTTAGCTGAAATCGCTGAAACGTTTAAAGAAGGCACAGAGAAGTATCGATTGATGTTGAAAAAAATCAGTCAATTGCGCCCACCAGCAAATGTGATGGGGATCCACAAGAAATTTGAACGGGCATATATGAGTTATGTGGCTGGCTGTGATGAAATGATTTTAAGTATCGCTGATGGTGTAGATACCGAAGCATTTGATGCTGCAGAACAAAAACAAGACCAAGCTACAGATGATATTTCATTTGCAATACAACGGATGACAGCACTATTGTTAAAAAAATGATAAATAAAAACGCTTAAACAAGAGTTATTTAATTTAAATGTTATGTTATTCACATGATTAATAATAAAAACGGCGCTATAATAAAGCCACAACCAACAACCTTTTTATTTTTCATTTTACTCCTTTTGCCACCGGGACTAACCAACCTGGTGGTTTTTTTGTATATTCAGATGTTTTTTTTTAGTGATTTTAAATAAGTGATTTTTGCAACTTTGTGAAGGAAAAATTTTTATTTTATTTACATCTATTGGTGCCAAGCTAGATTTGCTCGAGAAGAAAATGTTTGCTTTTGGAGAATCAAGCATGCTATACTGTTGGCATTAATAAATGAAGTGAGGGATCTTCCATTGAAAAAGTAACCAATTGTTGAAAGCTGCATAACACTTGAACCGCTCAGGGGAGAGTGTGCAGATTTTCAGGATTGGCTACTCTTTTGATGGTAGGTCCTTTTTGTGTACCTTTAAATGAAGTTGATTCTGAAAATATCTTTTGGCCCCATCTGTCCTAGAGGATAGATACGAGGTGATGTGTATGACTACAATCAATATCAAGAATTTAACTTTTGGCTTTGACAGCCAAGAACAACTATTATTTGATCGAACCAATTTAACGATCGATACCACTTGGAAATTAGGCTTATTGGGCCGAAATGGCCGCGGCAAAACGACTTTGTTGCGTTTGCTGCAAAATCAATTGCCTTATAGTGGTGAAATCAATCACGGGCAAACGTTTGTCTACTTTCCTTTAACCATCCATGACCCCCAGCAATTGACTTATCATGTCTTGCAAGAATCTGGGGATGTGGAGTTGTGGCGCTTAGAACGAGAATTGAATTTGCTTCAAACAGCACCAGATGTGCTGTGGCGGCCATTTGATACGTTATCAGGAGGCGAGCAGACAAAAGTCCGTTTGGCGCGATTATTTGTTGACGAGGAAAACTTTCCATTGATCGATGAACCGACCAACCATTTGGATATCACGAGTCGAGGCCATGTGGCGTCCTATCTACAGCAAAAAACTGGTTTTATCGTGGTCAGCCATGATCGTCAATTTATTGACGATGTCGTTGATCATGTGTTGGCAATCGAAAAAAGTCAATTGGTTCTGTACAAAGGCAATTACACGATTTATGAAACACAAAAACAGCAAAAAGATGCTTACGAGCAAGAGCAAAATAAGAAAATAAAAAAAGAAATCGGTCGTCTGCAGCAAACGGCAGCAGAGAAAGCAGAATGGTCGCGGGGGCGGGAGCGTGACAAATTGGGTTCTCCTAACAAAAAAGGCAGTGGTGGTATTTTCGATACCGGTGCAATCGGTGCCCGTGCAGCACGAACCATGAAACGTTCAAAAGCCATTGTCAAACGGATGGATGATCAAATTCAAGAAAAATCGTCTTTGTTGAAGGATATTGAACACATTGATCCGTTGAAAATGTATCCATTAACGAGTCATCATGACGTATTGCTCCAAGCAGAAAATTTACAATTGAGTTATGAGCGCCCTTTGTTTGAACCAATCACATTTGCTTTAAGACACAAGGAACGCTTAGGGATCGAAGGACCAAATGGCTCAGGTAAATCGAGTTTGATTCAAGCGATTTTTGGCCAATTTGCAGGTCAAGTCACTGGGAATATGCAACTGGCCCACAATATCAAAGTGAGTCGTGTCAGACAAAACTATGAAGACAATCAAGGTACATTAGCTCTTTTTGCTGAAGAAAAGGGCATTGCTTATCAAGATCTTCTGAGTAATCTCAAAAAATTAGGTTTAGAACGATCCGTGTTTCATACACCAATCGAAAAAATGAGCATGGGGCAACGCAAAAGGGTCGAGTTGGCGAAATCATTGGCTACCCCGGCTGATCTTTTCATTTGGGATGAACCGTTGAACTATTTAGATGTGTTCAACCAACAACAATTGGCTGAAGTCATCGCGTTAGTAGAACCAACGATGGTGATCGTTGAACATGACCGTTATTTTCTTGATCAAGTAACAACAAAACAAGTCGTATTGCGTATGCCAAACGAATCATGATTCACTTTTGAAGAACGTCACCTTTTATGAGGGGCGTTCTATTTTTGTGCTTTAGTTGAAAAAACAAAGTAACCGTTGTATCTTGACACGTCAAACCGACAGGTTAGAATGGATATGTTGAGTCTGTCATGACACATCGGCGTGAAGATGAAAAATTGGTTTTACCATAAAAAAATGATGCTAAAGGAGCATATATCATATAAGTCGGATTTTTTTAGCTATCGGCGCTAAAAAAAAGAAAACAATGAAGAGATTGTATGATTTGAAGCGCTATTTTGTAAAAAGTGATTTTTTAGCAAATAAATTATTAAAATTTTTTTCATAATTGGTTTCGTTTTTTACAAAACATTTACAATAATAGTATCGAAAGAAAATGATCGTTTGTTACCATTAAAATTGAATTTCTTTCCATGTTTGACAGACACATGAGGTACGCGTATTTTTTATGACCAAATGTGCCAGCCAAAATGAAAATGGAAAGAGAAAATGGAGGGGCAGTTTTTGATAGAAGTAGTTGGGTTGAAGAAGGTTTTTGATAATAAATTTGAAGCCTTGAAAGCAGTTGATTTTACCATTGAAAAGGGCGATCTCGTTTGTTTGCTAGGACCAAGTGGTTGTGGGAAATCAACTATTTTGAATTTGATTGCGGGGTTGTTGAGTCCGACAGATGGCGATATTCGCTTCAATGGCAGTTCAGTGGTCAAAACTGAACCAAAAGATCGTAATATTGGTTTTGTTTTCCAAAATTATGCATTGTATCCCCATATGACGGTCTTGGAAAATGTGATGTTCCCACTGACTGTCGGAGAAAAGAAAATCAAAAAAAATGAAGCGCAGCAAATTGCTGAAAAATACATGCGTTTGACCAACATTGAAGAATTGAGTCAAAAGAAACCTGGTACATTATCTGGTGGCCAGCAGCAACGGGTGGCTATTACTCGGGCCTTGGTCCAAAATCCTGAAGTATTGTTGCTAGATGAGCCCCTAAGCAACTTGGATGCACGTCTGCGCTTGAAGATCAGGGAAGAAATCCGACGATTAGTCAAAGAAGTCGGGATCACAACGATTTTCGTCACCCATGACCAAGAAGAAGCATTGTCGATTAGTGACAAGATCATTTTGATGAATGAAGGCGTGATCCAACAAAATGATGATCCGCAAAACTTATATTTAGAACCGAATAACCAATTTGTTGCCAAGTTTATTGGCAATCCGATCATCAATATGCTGCCTGTGGAAATCAAAGCAGGGCAAATGTACCATCCAGCATTTACGGTTGCGCTCAGCCGGTTTACCGATATTCGTTTCAAGAAACCTGTGCCAGATGGACACTATACGTTAGGGATCCGACCGGAAGATGTACTGACGGCGAGCCAAAACAGCTTGTTCCAGACACAAATCAAGAGTGTTGAATTGATTGGACGTGAGCGTATCTTAAACTTTGATCTTGCAGATAAACATCTGAAGTCGATTGTGAGTATTGAAGAAATCATCGAGGAAGGTGCAGAAGTTGCGTTTGATTTCCAATACAAGAAAGCCTTCATTTTTGATGATAAAGGGGAGCGGGTCTACTAATGTTCAAAAAAAATTACAACCCTGAAAATCAACCCAAAGCGTGGCTGTTTTTGCTGCCTTCATTGGTCATCATTTTTTTGTTCAGTGTCTATCCGTTATTTCGTTCATTGATCATGAGTTTTCAAAAAGGTACGCTGATCAATCAGCGCTATGCCGGAATTGAAAATTATCAAAAAGTGTTGACCGATCCTGTTTTCTTTAAAGCGTTGCGCAATACAGCCCTTTTTGCCTTCACTGTGGTGCCGATCGCCTTGATTTTGTCTTTGGCGATTGCTTGGATCATTTTTGAAAAAGTCAAACACAAGCGTTTTTTTGAAACGATTTTCTTTATGCCCTATGTCACGAGTACCATTGCAATCGGGATCGTTTTTCGCTATTTTTTCAATGGATCGTACGGAATCATCAATTACTTGCTGAGTTTGGTTGGGATCGCACCCATCAATTGGTTGGATAATGTCAATATGAGCATGCCGACACTGATCATTTTTGGCGTGTGGACGAGTCTGGCCTTCAATATCATTATCTTGTTGGCAGGGATGCGCAACATCGACCAAGAGCACTACAAAATTGCCAAAATGTTTGGCGCCAATAATTGGGAGATATTTCGCCGAATCACTTTTCCGCAATTGATTCCGACATTTGCTTTTTTATTGACGGTCAACATTATCGCGGCTTTTAAAGTGTATACGCAAGTCTATGCGTTATTTGGCGGACAACCAGGGATCGCCAAAAGCGCCACAACAGCGGTCTACTATATCTATGATAAGTTTCATATCGCAGGTCGACCAGGGATCGCAATGGCGGCGACAGTTATTTTGTTTATCATCATTTTACTGGTGACATTTATCCAAAATAAGATTTTGAAGAAAGTGGGGGAGTAAGTAGATGAAAAAAATCGTCACCATAATCTCAATTCTTTTTTTGATACTTTTGGCGATCATTACTGTTTTCCCATTTATCTATATGATTTTAGCTGGATTGATGACTTACAGCGAGGCCACAAGTATCCCACCTACTATTATGCCAGCTTCTTTTCAATGGGAAAATTATGCAGAGGTCTTTACCAAGGCCCCATTTTTACGCTATTTCTTAAATACAGTCTTTGTATCGGCCATCACCACGATTGCAACACTGGTGACCGCAGTGCTCGCTGCCTTTGCTTTGACTAGTCTAGAATTCAAATATAAAGGCTTGGTCATTGCGTTGATGATTTCATTGCTGATGGTGCCTTATGAATCGATTATTTTTACCAATTACAATACGATTGCCAGAATGGGCTTGTTGAATACGTATAGTGCTTTGATCATTCCTTTTTTGACAAGTATTTTCTATATCTATTATCTGGTAGGTTATCTCAAAAGTATTTCTAGCACATTTTATAAAGCAGCCAAAATCGATGGTGCCAGTGACTTGGCCTATATTCGCCGTATTTTGATTCCGATGTCTAAACCGGCATTGGTGACGGTGGGGATTTTGACCTTCATTTCTAGTTGGAATTCTTTCTTATGGCCTCTTTTGGTGACCAATGAGAAGAAATATCGGTTACTGAATAACGGATTAGCCGCTTTTACAACGGAAAGTGGGAGCGATGTCCATTTGCAAATGGCTGCAGCAACCTTGACGGTCATTCCGATTTTGATCATTTATTTGATTTTTAGAAAAGAGATTATTAAAGGAGTGGCAAAAGATGGCATCAAAGGATAAAACCAGTATCACATTTCATAGCGGTATTTTGACGATTGGCGGCACGGTCATTGAAGTTGCCTATAAAGATGCGCATATATTCTTCGATTTTGGCACAGAATATCACCCAGAAACACCGTTGCCCAATGAAGAATTACAGACGCTGGTCGATCATCGATGGGTACCGCAATTAAAGAATGTCTATGATCCCCAGTTGGATTATCATTACGAAGGTGAAGAAAGCAAGACTTACCAAGAGACAGCTGTCTTCTTGTCTCATGCCCATTTGGATCATTCAAAAATGATCAATTACCTTGATCCAGCGATTCCTTTATATACATTGAAAGAAACCAAAGCGATTTTGGAAGTATTGAATCGCAAAGGGGATTTCTTGTTGCCGGTTCCTCATGAAGCGCCGCATTTTGTCCGCTCGATGGTGGGATTGGCGCCCCATGATGTGATTCGAGTAGGTGAAATCGAAGTTGAGATTGTGCCTGTCGATCACGATGCCTTCGGAGCAGCTGCATTATTGATTCGCACGCCGGATCATTTTATTGCGTATACCGGAGATCTGCGGCTGCATGGCAATCATCCTGAACGCAGTAAAGCTTTTTGTCAATTGGCCAAAGGGACTGATCTATTGATGATGGAAGGGGTCAGTATCAGTTTTCCTGAACGTACCCCTGACCCAGCAACGGTTGTTGTTGAAAGTGAACAAGCGCTTGTTGAGGCCTTTGTCCGTTTGGTGGAGGAAAACCCTCAACGGCAAATTACTTTTAATGGCTATCCTGCCAATGTCGAACGTTTCTTAGCCTTGGTTGAGGCTGCACCTCGAACCGTCGTTTTAGAAGCGCAGCAAGCTGCTTTGCTAAAAGAGATATTTGACAAAGAAGTTCCTTATTATAGTATTGATGGCCAGGTGCCGCCAAATTTGGTACCAGAACAAGCCATTTCCTATCAAGCATTATGTGCCGACACCACTCAATATGTTTGGCAAGCGGTGGCGCATTTTGACGATTTGCAAACGGGTGGTTTATATATCCATAGTGATGCCCAGCCTTTAGGTGACTTTGATCCAGCGTATCAAGCATTTATCGATCAATTGGCGGCACTAGATATTGAATTTGTCCGTTTGCCGAATTCGGGCCATGCAACCCCAGAAGATTTGGATCAAATCATTGCATGGATCGAACCCAAATGTTTGGTTCCCATCCATACGTTGCGACCAGAAAGACTGGTCAATCCGTTTGGTAAAAGAATATTGCCGCAACGCGGTGAAAAAATCGTTCTATAAAAAAGGAATAGAGGAGAGAAAAAAATGAAAACAAAGAAATTGGTATTTGCAGCAGCAGCTGCCGCAACATTGGTGTTAGGGGCCTGTGGCAGTAGTGGTTCTTCAGCAGGAAATGACGAAGAGATCGCAACAGACATCACGGAAGAAACAACGGTCACCTTTTGGCATGCCATGAACGGGGCGCAAGAAGAGTCATTGACCAAATTGACGGATGAATTTATGGCGGATAATCCCAATATCAAAATCGAATTGCAAAATCAGTCTCAATATTCTGATCTGCAAGCCAAAATCAATTCAACCTTACCATCACCAAAAGATCTGCCAACGATCACACAAGCTTATCCAGGTTGGTTATGGAATGCGGCACAAGATGAGATGCTAGTCGATTTAGGTGCTTATATCGACAATGATACGATTGGTTGGGGTGAACAAGAAGAAATTCGTCCTTCTTTATTAGAAGGAGCGCAGATCGATGGCGTTCAATATGGTATTCCTTTCAATAAATCGACAGAAATGCTCTTTTATAATGCCAATATGTTGAATGAATATGGGGTTGACGTACCAACAAATTTTGATGAATTAAAAGCTGCTTCCCAAACGATTTATGAAAAGTCAGATGGCAAAGTTGTCGGTGCTGGTTTCGACTCATTGAATAACTATTATGCGATCGGTATGAAGAATCAAGGTGTCGACTTTGACAAAGATTTGCAACTAGATAGCGATGAATCTAAAGAAATCATCAATTATTATGCAGAAGGTGTAAAAGATGGTTATTTCCGTATCGCCGGTTCTGATCAATACTTATCTGGTCCTTTTGCCAATGAACAAGTCGCGATGTTTATTGGATCAATCGCTGGTGAGGGTTATGTGAAGAAAGATACTGAAGGCAAATTTGAATATGGCGTTTCGCCACGTCCAGAAGCGATCAACTTACAACAAGGAACTGATTTGTATATGTTCAATAGTGCCACTGCCCAAGAGCGGACCGCAGCGTTTGAATATATGAAATTTTTGACCTCTCCTGAAGCACAAATGGAATGGGCTGTTGATACAGGATATATGCCTGTTGTTGAATCTGTACTGGAAAGTGATGCATACAAAAACAACCCTGATACAAAAGTCGCTTCTGAATTGGCAGCCGCAACCAAAGAATTATTCTCGATTCCAGTTGTTGAAAACTCTGATTCAGCTTACAATGAAGTCAGAGCAATTATGGAAAATATTTTGTCTAATACCGACAAAGATGTCGATCAATTGATCGAAGAAGCAAAACCGCAATTGGAAGATGTTTGGAATCAATAAGACGTTGCTCGTTCTTTAAGGTATAATAAACAGAAACGCTTGATGAAACGACAACAAAGAGGATTTGTGTCATAAGGTGTTAAGATACCTATGCGCAGATCCTTTTTTGTACATAGCAGAATAAAGGAGAGATGAATATGAAAATCACGTTCTTAGAAACGAGCGATATGCACGGGTACGTAGCACCTACCAACTATTCGGATGATCAGGAGCAAGGCTTTGGCACTGCAAAAGTAGCAGCTAAAATGAAACAATTGAAAAATGAAGCGACAGGACCAGTGGTCACGATTGAAAATGGTGACTTCATTCAAGGATCGCCATTGAGTTATTATATTGCCAAAAGCCAACACCCAGTTGCGGCTTTGACAGCACCTGTGAACCAGCTTGGTGTAGACGTCCATGTATTAGGAAATCATGAATTTAATTATGGATTAGCTTACTTGAAAGAAGCCATTGCCAGTTACCGCAGTCCAGTATTGGCGGCAAATATTTTAAATGATGCCGGCGAGCCATATTTTGGACAAGCGTATACGATCCTTGAAAAAGAAGGAATCAAAATCGCTGTACTAGGCTTAGTCACCCAATACATTCCCCACTGGGAACAACCGGCAACGATCAAGGGGATGACCTTCCAGTCAATCGTAGAAACAGCGAAAGCGTATGTCCCTAAATTAAGGGAAGTAGCAGATATTGTTGTGGTCAGTTACCATGGCGGGTTCGAAAAAGATTTGACGACGGGAGAACCGACCGAATTATTGACTGGGGAGAACGAAGGGTATCAATTGCTGCATGAAGTATCGGGAATCGATGCGTTGTTTACCGGGCACCAACATCGGGAGATCGCTACCAAAATCAATGGCATACCTGTGGTGCAACCAGGCTTTCGCGGTAGTTTTATCGGTAAAATCGAATTAACAGTAGCCACTGATCAAGGGCATATCCGCGTGGTGGAAAGTGAGGCTGCTTTAGTGCCAGTAGCAGACATGGCACCAGATGAAGAAACTTTGGCTTTGTTGGCCCCCATTACTGAAGAACTAGATACATGGTTGGATCAACCGCTAGGAAAAGTGGTTGGAGACATGCGGATTGTAGATCCTATGGGCGCCAGAATCAAAGAACACCCTTATATCGAATTTATCAATCGCGTGCAAATGGCAGCTAGCGGGGCCCATATCTCAGGAACAGCTTTATTCAACAATGAAGGGAAGGGCTTTGGTTCAACGATCACGATGCGGGATGTCATCACCAATTATATTTATCCCAACACATTGGCCGTTGTCCGCGTGACTGGCGCAGAATTGAAAGAGGCACTGGAACAAACAGCAAATTATTTAGCGGTTGCAGACGATACGATCATCTTCAATCCAGCTTTTATTGAACCAAAACCACAATATTACAATTATGATATGTATGAAGGAATTGACTATACGATCGATCTGCGTCAACCGGTGGGGCAACGTATCACCTCGCTGCGCTTTGAAGGAAAAGATGTAGCAATGAACCAACACCTAGACATCGTGATCAATCAATATCGTGCTGTTGGCGGCGGCAACTATGAGATGTTTTCTGCGGATAAAATCATTCGTGAGATTCAAGTGGACATGACAGAATTGATTGCGGATTACCTAAAGGCACATCCAGTGATTGAAGCGACCGCCAATCAGAATTTTAAGGTCATCGGATAAAAATAAAACCACACCTAAGAAGTTTTGACTTCCTGAGGTGTGGTTTTGTTTGCTTTAGTTTTCTACATTGCGGACATAATCATCAAAATACTTGATCAAATCAGCTTTTACTTGTTGATAATCTGCTTCCGTGTAGACTTTGTTTTCCAATTTTGCTTCAAAGAACGGCATGGCCAATTCTTCTCGCAGTCGATCTAATACTTCTTCTTGATTCATGGGCTCACCTTTTCATGATTTGATTTGCTTCCATCATAGCAAATTAAATGAAGCTGTCAATGTCTCATAGGCAGTTGCCGTTTGGTCTAAACGTTTTTTTAAAGAAACAAAATTATCGTCATCATGAAACAGTACTTGTTTCAATTCAAAATAATAAATTTCAAATGCGTCAAAAAATGCTTGGACTTCTGCTGTCTGCAATTCTTTGAAGGTATCACAACGAATATAGGCTTTTTCTGCGATTGCATAGGTTTCCGCTGTTGTCAGTAAAACCAATGCTTCATTGTAACGACGGCTTGTGACCAATTCATAAGTTGATTGGCATTTGTTGTAAATATTTGAGAAATCTTTTAGTACAAGTTCCTTTGGTGTTTTATCAAACATGGGGGAGTCCTCCAGAAGATTATTTTTCGAATAATACGCAGACACATTCTGGTGTATAAATGTCTTTTTCCAACAAGGTCAAGACACCAGTATCTGTATCACGGCGATATAACGTCAAGTTATCAGAGTTTTGATTGGCATTGACCAAATAGTCATTGCTTGGGTCCAAATCAAAGTCACGAGGAAAATCGCCTTCAGTTGAAATCGATTGAACAAAGGTCAATGCAGCGCCATCTTCTGATACTGCAAAGACAGCAATCGAGTTGTGGCCACGATTAGAGCTATAGACAAAGCGCCCGTCATTTGAGATACGTACTGCAGCACCACTGTTGAAATCAGTAAAATCAGCAGGGATCGTTGGTACTTTTTGAATGCGTGCAAAGCTGCCGTCCGTCTCATTGTAACGTAACACCGTTAATGTGCTGTCTAATTCACCAACCAGATACGCATAGTGATTGTTTGGATGAAAAACCAAGTGACGAGGGCCGGTACCGTCTTCAGCAACATAAACAGATACTTCTGTTAATTTCCCATCAGCAGAGACATCATATGTGTAAACACGGTCTGTCCCTAAGTCACATACAGCTAATCGTTGATCGGGTGTCAAATCTGTGTAATGGACATGGGGTTTGTCTTGATTGTCGTGGGAACCAACTGGTTCGTCATGGAACACGCTGTCGGTGGCTTCAATACTGCCATCCGCCAAAATTCGATACACATTGACTTCTCCTTTGTGGTAGTTTGCACCATAAAGCAGTTGGCGAGGTTCGTCTACTGCAACATAACATAAAGGTGCGCCGTCTTCAGTCGCAGTATTCAGCAGTGTGAAATCAGGGGTGTATGCCGCAGCTCCACCTTTGCCTTCGACTTCAGTGACAGAATAAATCGCTTCTTTTTTGCTGCGCGCCAAATATGTCGGGCTTGTTTCTTGTGCACGCAACGTTAAATCAGTTAACGTTTCTTTCTCAGTATCTAAAGCGATCGAGTAGATCCCTTTACTTTCGCGACGGGTATACGTACCTAAATAAATCGTTTGCAACATAAATAACCTCCTAATATTTTCATTTCTTTTTAATTCTACCATAGAATGCGGAATTCGGCGGCTAGAAAATCTCTTTATGTTATAATAATCATTGAAGAATGGAAAGGGGATTTTGTCTGATGAAACAAGGAACCATTAAAGAAATAGGTGCACAAGCCATCGATGCCAAGGAAAGAATGTTGATTTTCTTTGGTGAAGAAGCCAGCGATGCATTGCGGGAATATTCGGTGATCCAATCATTGCCTGAATCAGCAGAAGTGGTTGTCAAAAAAGATGATCAAATTCTTTTTGGTGATCAAGCCTATCGTGTACAATATGTAGGAACTGTTGCGAACCAAATTTTGCAAACGATTCAGCACGTGACGTTTGTCTTTGATGAGGTGCCAGCAGAAAATCAATTATCAAGTGCCATCTACTTAACACCATCTGTGTTACCAACATTGGCAGTTGGTATGAAAGTGACCTACAAATAGGAGGACGGCCCTAAATGAAAGACACACAAAAAAAGCCGTATTCATGGTTCTGGAAATGGTTTTTGAACAACCAAGCAGTGACCAGTTTACTCGTTATTCTTTTGGTTTTGCTGATTTTATTTATGTTTACCAAAGTATCTTACTTATTTGAACCCTTCTGGCAATTCTTGGCGATCGTTGGGTTGCCAATTATTTTGGCCGGCATCTTGTATTACTTGATGAACCCGACAGTCGATTATTTAGAGCGCAAGGGAATCAAACGGATCTACAGTATTTTTGGCTTGTTCATCTTGGTGATTGGGTTGATTGTGTGGGGGGTAGTCGTGATCATTCCAAAGATTCAAGAACAATCCTTGAGCTTTGCGGATAATTTACCAGGCTACTTGACGATTATTGAAAACAAGGTCAATGAGATTTTATCCGACCCTATTTTTTCACAAGTACAGGAACAAATCGAAGCTTCGAATGAAAAGCTGATCACCACGATGACCGATCTGATCCAGAACTTATCTCGCAGCACGATCCAAAACTTGGGCAGTTTTTTTGGCGCTGTTGCAACGATCGTGTTGGCTGTGATCACGATGCCGTTCATCTTATTCTATTTATTGAAAGATGGTCGACAATTGGCACCATATTTTGTTAAGTTCTTGCCAACAAAAATGCGCCAGCCTTCATTGATCGTATTGAAAGAAATGAATGATCAAGTATCTTCGTACATCCGCGGACAATTGACAGTGGCTTTTGCTGTAGCGATCATGTTTATGGTGGGATTTAGTTTGATTGGTCTGGATTACGCGATCACTTTAGGTATCGCAGCCGGTTTTTTGAATTTGATTCCTTATCTAGGTTCCTTTTTGGCAATGGTACCAGCCGTTTTCTTAGGTATCGTTGGCGGGCCGATTTTATTGGTCAAGGTGTTGATCGTTTTTGTGATCGAGCAGACCATTGAAGGTCGTTTCATTTCACCACTTGTTTTGGGAAATGAATTGTCGATCCACCCGGTCACTATTTTATTGGTGTTACTGACATCTGGAAAGCTGTTCGGATTGGTAGGTGTGATCTTAGGCATCCCAGTTTATGCAGCTGCGAAAGTGATCATTACCCATATTTTTGAATGGTATACACGCGTATCCAGTTTATATGAAGAAGAGATAGATAATGAAGTGAAACAAGAATAGTGTGAAAAAAGTATATGATGCTGGAACTGACCTAAAGCGGTGAGACAGGAATAAAAAAAGGGGCGAACCTGTAAATGGTCCGCTCTTTTTATTTTGTTTTATCTGATTAAAATGGACATTTCATTGAGCGGAAGGTTTATGCTTGTGTCGTTTCGACGTTTAAACTCTGTAACGACTCACTATAATGTTAATGGGTCAAGCTTATTCTTACATTTAAACAAGCTTCAATGTTCCTTTTCAAAACTATATTCCACGGAATGAACATCCTTGATTCGAGAGCCTGTTTCATTTATCCAGATAAATTCATTTTTATAGTCTTTGCCATAAATCGTTGTTTTTGTTCGGTTTCATCCATGACGATATAACTGTCTGGTACCTCTCTCGTGAAATCAAGAAACAAGTCATCTGCATTCTCTACTTGCTCATCTGGAAAATCATTGTTTAAGAACGCATTGACTTGCCTTTTTTCTTCCTCAGTTAATTCTTTCCCTCCAGGAGCGTCGTCAATGTTTTGGAGAACCTGAATTTTTTTGCTGATGGTCAAATGCCCATTATCTAAAATGTAGCTGCCGTTGTTCTGAATGGTTTCAAAGGCGAGCACTTGAGTAATTGTTGCATTCTTTATTTTTTCCGTGTCTTTTGATCCACAAGCAACCATAAATACTGATAATGCAAAAAAGGCACGAATAAAAAAACGGGTTTAATATTTTTGTTCATGTGATCATCTCCTTTACACAAAGGTATCATATTAACTTAATAAAATATAAAAATAACTAATATTATCATTTTGTATAGGACATTTATAGCGAAACTGTGCACAGGTGGTGGCTGTTCTATCTGGAGGACTGCGCAATAATAAAATTGTTTGATACCTGTGATTATCTGGCTGAACCACGCAAAGTAACCGTTCGATTATATTGAAAAAAAGCCAAACCTCTTTTGAAGAGGTTTGGCTTTTGTATGATAAAAATTCATTAAACGTTTTTCTCATTCTTGTGCTGACAGTACCAGTTCAAGCAGCACGCTTTTTTGGTAGATACATTTGAAACCTGTAAACTATAGCGCCCTTATTTATCGTAGGGTTATTTTGGATTGCTGATTTGCCTCCGTTACAGATATTTTTCTCGGAAATCAGCGATTGCTTGTCGAGATTCATAAATATTGCGTGCCAGGCGTTCATTTTTACTCAAAAAGACATAGAAAAGAACATCAACAGCCAGTAAATGCGCAATGATCGAGTTTGTGGCAGCACTGCGCTGATTGGCTTCTTTGGCGCGAGAAACCTGTAACGGCACATCAGCAAGCTTGGTCAATGGATTGCTGCCAAAGCGCGTCAATGAAATGATCGGTATCTTTTTTCCAGCAGCAAACTCAGCCAAATGGACCATCTCGGGTGTATCGCCACTATTGGAAATCACCCATAAGACACTTTTTTTCTCGTATTTGACCAGTTGCGGCAGCAATAAGTTATAATCGTTTTCGAAAACGACGATCTTTCCCAGACGGGTCCATTTTTGTTGAATGTCTTGGGCAATCAAAGACGACGCGCCAATACCGCAAACAAAAATTCTTTCGCGGGTAGCTAACAAGTCAGTCGCTGCTACCATGAGAGACTCTTCTAACAGGTTTGCTGTTTCATTCAAGGTGATTTGCGCATTGTGGCTTAGTTTGGATGTAATTGCTTGAAAAGGTTCATTTAGTTCCACATCAGCGTAGCTTAATATTTCATGAGGATTTTGACGCAGGCCGGTTTCGGCGGATAGTTGTATTTTTAGATCAGTCAAACTGGCAAAGCCGGTTTTCTTGGCAAAACGTACGACCGTAGGCGCGCTGATCCCAGTTGCATCGGCTAATTGACTGGCAGTCATGGAAGGTACCTTTTCGGCGTTTTCTTCCATGAAAGTAAAGAGTTTCTTCTCAGAGAGGGATAATTCATTTTTCATGCTCTCAATACGGGAAAGAACACTCATTCTTTCACATCCTTTACTTAAAAGTCTAAAATCAGTATACCATAAGATTTGTATGAGCTTTTATGATTCGCAAAAAGAATCGGGTCATTAACTTGCTTTTTTACGTAGAATAAAGTAAAGTAGTAACGTGCGAAATGCACCCAGCCTGTTACTTGGTTCAACGAATCACCAACGTTTTACTCAGTCGCAGGGGAATAAGAAGAAGAGGTGAAAAACATGGCAATTTCAAAAGAACGCAAAAACGAACTAATCAACCAATTTGCTCGTCATGAAGGAGATACTGGTTCTCCAGAAGTTCAAATCGCTGTCTTAACAGAAGACATCAACCAATTGAACGAACATGCACGTTTGCACAAAAAAGACCACCATTCATATCGTGGTTTGATGAAAAAAGTTGGACATCGTCGTAACTTGTTGGCTTACCTACGTAAAAAAGACGTACAACGCTACCGCGAATTGATCCAAGCTTTAGGCTTACGTCGTTAATCAAAGTCAAGAAAAGTGAGGTTCAACCCGAATCTCACTTTTTTGCTATGAATCACTGCGATTGGCTTACGAAGTAAGACAGAGTAGATGATGAATAGTACTAGGAGAGCGAAGCGAACGTAGTAACCGACAAGCGGAATCACTGCGATTGGCTTACGAAGTAAGACAGAGTAGATGATGAATAGTACTAGGAGAGCGAAGCGAACGTAGTAACCGACAAGCGGAATCACTGCGACTGGCTTACGAAGTAAGACAGAGCAGATGATGAATAGTACTAGGAGAGCGAAGCGAACGTAGTAACCGACAAGCGGAATCACTGCGACTGGCTTACAGAGTAAGACAGAGCAGATGATGAATCGTACTAGGAGAGCGAAGCCGGCGTAGCGACTTTGCGATGATTCTAGACAGAAATCAAAAATAGAACCCACACAACGATAGCTTTTGAATTGGTGAATCAAAAGGCGTTGAAAAATAAGCATGCTGGATCCTAGTGAGCAGTATCCTACTAACCAAATGAAAGCAGCGGACATTCCAGGCCGATTTTTTCATTTGTTTAGTAGTGACTTACTTGGAGCAGCCCAAAGGAGCAGAACATGACAGAAAAACAAGTATTCAAAACAACTTGGGGCGGACGTCCGCTAGAAGTTGAAATTGGTCAATTGGCCAAACAAGCCAATGGTGCCGTTTTGGTGCGCTATGGCGATACAGTGGTTTTAAGTGCAGCTGTTGCCTCTAAAGAAGCAAAAGACACTGACTTTTTCCCATTGACTATCAACTATGAAGAAAAAATGTATGCAGTCGGTAAAGTACCTGGCGGTTTCATCAAACGTGAAGGTCGGCCAAGTACAGCGGCAACATTGACAGCCCGCTTGATCGACCGCCCAATCCGCCCGATGTTTGCAGATGGCTTTAGAAATGAAGTGCAAGTCACCAATATCGTCATGAGTGTGGAACAAGATTGCACGCCTGCAATGGCTGCGATGTTTGGTTCATCATTGGCATTGTCTATCTCAGACATTCCATTTGACGGACCAATCGCAGGTGTCGATGTTGGTCGGGTCAATGGCGAATATGTTTTGAACCCAACCGTTGAACAAGCAGAACAAACAGATATCGAATTGACTGTAGCTGGAACCAAACAAGCCATCAACATGGTTGAATCTGGTGCCAAAGAAGTCTCAGAAGAAGATATGTTAGGCGCATTGCTTTTCGGCTTTGATGCCATCAAAGAACTAGTTGCTTTCCAAGAAGAAATCGTTGCCGCAGTCGGCAAACCGAAAATGGAAGTAAAATTGTTGCAAGTCGATGCCGATTTGAAAAAAGAAATCTTCGATGCATATTACCAAACAATGAAAACTGCCGTAATGACAGAAGAAAAATTGGCGCGTGAAGATGAAATCGATCAAGTCAAAGATACAGTCAAAGAAGTTTATGCAGAAAAATTTGCTGGTCATGAAGAAGAAGCACAACTGTTAAAAGAAGTGAAACAAATTGCGGAAGACCTTGAAAAAGACGTTGTCCGTGAATTGATCACCATCGACAAAATTCGTCCTGATGGCCGTAAATTAGATGAAATCCGTTCATTGGCTTCAGAAGTAGGTCTATTGCCACGGGTTCATGGTTCCGGATTGTTCACACGGGGACAAACGCAAGCATTATCTGCTTGTACATTGGCGCCATTAGGCGAACATCAAATCATCGATGGTTTAGGGGTAGAAGAATCAAAACGATTCATTCATCATTACAATTTCCCACAATTTTCAGTTGGTTCAACTGGTCGTGCCGGATCACCTGGCCGTCGTGAAATCGGTCATGGGGCTTTAGGCGAACGTGCCTTGGCGCAAGTCATTCCTGATGAAACAGTCTTCCCTTACACAATTCGTTTGGTAGCGGAAGTATTAGAATCAAATGGTTCTTCTTCTCAAGCAAGTATTTGTGCAGGGACCTTGGCATTGATGGATGCAGGTGTGCCAATCAAAGCACCAGTTGCTGGGATAGCAATGGGTCTTGTTTCAGATGGTGAAAACTATACGATCTTGACAGATATCCAAGGTTTAGAAGATCACCTAGGCGACATGGACTTTAAAGTTGCCGGAACCAAAGATGGGATCACTGCATTACAAATGGATATCAAGATCCAAGGCATCACAGAACAAATTCTGACTGAAGCATTGTCACAAGCCAAGAAAGCCCGCATGGAAATCTTGAATGAATTGACATCAACCTTAGCTGCACCACGGGAAGAGTTGAGTCAATATGCACCGAAAATCGAAATGATCCAAATCGAACCTGCCAAGATCAAAGATGTCATTGGAAAAGGTGGCGACACGATCAACGGTATCATTGAAGAAACTGGTGTTAAAATCGATATCGATCAAGACGGTAAAGTGTCGATTGCTTCTGCTGATGCAGAAATGATCAAGAAAGCAATCAAGATCATCGAAGAATTGACTAAAGAAGTCAAAGTCGGTGAAGTCTACCTTGGTAAAGTTGTCCGCGTAGAAAAATTTGGCGCATTTGTCAACTTGATCAAAGGCAAAGACGGTTTGGTCCATATCTCACAATTGGCCAATGAACGGGTCAATAAAGTGGAAGATGTGGTCAAAGAAGGCGACGAGATTTTAGTCAAAGTCACTGAAATCGACAAACAAGGCCGTGTCAATCTGTCAAGAAAAGCCTTATTGAATGAAGAAAAAACAGAACAAAAATAAAATCTCACGTTGATTTGTTTTTATTAATCAGCATCATAAGACAAAGCCTGATTCAATTCGGCTTTGTCTTTTTTTGTGCAAAACACCCGTTTCTTAGCAAAATAAATTTGTTTTATCTGTGCAGATTTATTCTTTGCGTTACACTGTAAAATAAGAGATAATTCAAAATATTCACTATGAAAGGAATATAAGATGAAAACAAGTCAAGGTAGTGTGTATCGTCGACGTGAAGCAGTGATACAGTTTATAGCTCAAAGGGAACAAGCAACCGTTAGCGAGCTAGCGGCTTTTTTTCATGTTTCGCTAGTGACGATTCGTAGAGATTTATTGTTTTTAGAAAAAAAGCGGTTGATCGAACGTTTTTATGGTGGTGTCCGTATTAAAAAGACAACGCATCATCGAAATCACCAAGGATTGACGCCATCAGTGACAACGCCAGATTTAATTCGATTTTGCCAGACGTTCGTGGAGAGCAAGCAAACGATTTTTGTAGGTGCCAGCAGTCATTCAACAGCTTTGATTGCTGCATTAGCACAAATGGATATCACAATCATCACGAATGATTATCAAGCATTGTCTATGAAGCAAGATGGGAAACCTGCCATCATTTATCTATGTGGTGGTGAATTAGAAGTGCAATCAAACGCTTTAGTCGGTGATATTGCGACATGGACATTTTCAAGATTCGAAGCGGATCTATGTTTTATGGAAGTTATTGGTATAAATGAACATGAAATCACTAGTCGTACATTGGGAGAGTCATTTGTTTATAGGACAATGCTCCATCATACGAAAGGTAAAAAAATTATTTATACAGATGGAAAAAATATGGGACACGTGCCGGGCTTCATGATAGATCGCACTTTTTCAGTCGATCATTTAGGGATCTCAGGAGAAATCTCCTTTGTTACGCAACAGCAGTTTGCACAAGAAGGTGTGCGGATTCACGTATTGAATCATCTAAGCCTAAGTAACCGTTCATAAAAAAGCTTTCATGAACGGTTGGATGAGAAAGGTTGTTTTTTGAATTGGGAAAGATTAATCTAGGTATCAGAAAGCGCTTTACTACATTTAGATAGGAGAAAGATATGATAGAAAGATTTCCAAAAGATTTTTTATGGGGGGCGTCGATTTCCGCCCATCAAACAGAAGGTGCTTATGCAACAGACGGAAAAGGACTAAGTGTGCAAGATACGCGTCCTCGAGATAATCATCAGATTGCTGATTTTACAGTTGCTGTTGACCACTATCATCGTTACAAAGAAGATATCGCTTTGCTTGCTGAATTGGGTATCAAGATTTTTCGTTTTTCGATTGCGTGGACACGAATCTTTCCTAATGGCCGTGGTGAAATCAATCAAAAAGGCCTCGACCATTATAGTAATGTGATCGATGAGCTGCTCAAGTACGGTATCCAACCTTATATTACCTTGAGTCACTTTGATTTGCCACAAGCATTAGAAGATGATGGCGGATGGTCGAACCGGGCAACGGTGACTGCATTCAAAGAATATGCCGAAATGTTATTTACTGCATATGGCGATCGTGTCACCCATTGGTTAACAATCAATGAGCCCAATATTATGCTGCTGGTAGACCGTAAGATTTTAGGAAAAGAGATTCCTTTGAAGAAAAAATATCAGCAATTCCATCACTTGATGATGGCTGAAAAATATGCGTTTGACCGGTGCCATGCGCTGGTTCCAGATGGGAAAATTGGTCCAGTGCCAAATATTTCTTTGGTTTATCCAGCGACAAGCAAACCAGAAGACAACCAAGCGGCGTTGTACTTTAATAGTGTCCGCAATTGGGCCTATCTTGATTTTGCTTGTTTTGGTCGTTATAATGCTGTATTCAAAGATTATCTTCAGCAAAATAAGATTGACATTGTCTTTGATCCTGAGGATGAGGCGTTGATGAAAGAAGCCTTGCCGGATTTTGTGGCCATGAATTTTTATACGACAGTGACTGTTGAACAACCAACCACTACTGGTGATATGAAAAACGGAATCAGTGATCAACAAAGTGAGGACATCATGGAGCGTGGTTTCTATAAAGGTTTCACCAATACGTATTTGAAAAAGAATGCCTTCAATTGGACAATTGATCCACTAGGGCTAAAAACAACGTTACAAACCTTGTATGATCGGTATCATTTGCCTATCATCATTACCGAGAATGGCTTAGGCGCAGAAGATCACTTGACCGATGATGAAAAAATTCATGATGACCATCGTATCGATTATTTGGCTCAGCATACAGCGCAGTGTCTGGCCGCCATCAATGCTGGTGTGGAATTGATAGGATACAGTCCTTGGTCAGCGATCGATTTGATTAGTGTCCATGAAGGAATCAAGAAGCGTTATGGCTTTATCTATGTCGATCGGACAGATGATGATGAAAAGGCGCTAAAACGCTATAAGAAGGATAGTTTTTATTGGTATCAAAAATTAATTAAAGAAGGGTGACCTTTAGGCTGGAGGAGTAAAAAATGAATAGTGTCTTTACCTTTTTGGAAACACGGTTGATGCCGCCTTTGAATAAGGTGGCGAATCTACGTTTTATCCGTGCCATCATGCAAGCTGGTATTATTACCGTACCGTTTACGATCGTGGGCTCAATCTTTTTGATCATTAATAACTTGCCACAAATCATTCCGCCATTAGCATCTTTTTTTGAAGGGACGATTTTGAAATTTTCTCCTTTATATACTGTAGCAACAACGATGTCGATTGGATCGATTGCGGTCTTTTATTGTTTGGCAACGGGATATTATTTGACTGAGATCTATCGCAAAGAAGATGAACTCGGTGTCAGCAGTTTTGTAGGGGCGATTCTTGGTCTGTACGCGTTCTTGCTGACGATCATTCAAGTAGATATCACTGACGGAGCAGCACAACTGCTTCAATCTGAAAGTGATACAGCAATCGTTTATAACGGAATCGCGGTCGGAGGATGGATCACGCGCTTTAGTGGTGTCGGCATCTTTATCGGCATTATTACCGCAGTTTTGGCTACCCAAGTCTATCGGTTATGTGTGAAGCACAAAATCACGATCCAAATGCCAGAAGGGGTTCCAGATGGCGTCAGCAAAGCTTTTGCTTCGCTGATTCCAGCTGTTTTGATTGCATTTATCATGATAATCATAAATGGTGTTCTAGCTGTTTTTCACACGGATCTGCATGGATTGTTATCAAAACCCTTTGAATTCGTAAAAGATTTGACGGGTTCTTGGTTAGGCATTATTGTGATCATGCTGTTGATTCATTTGCTTTGGGCGGTCGGTGTTCATGGCACAGCAGTGATCAAAAACAGCTTTATCAATCCCATTTTATTGGTTGCTTTGACAGAGAATATTGAGGGTGCCCATAATATTTTTGCAGGTGATTTCGTCAACATGTATATTTTTATCGGGGGTGCGGGTAGTACGCTAGGGTTAGTTTTGTTAATGTTGTTTGCAGCGAAATCGCAACAGTTAAAACTGTTAGGCAAAGCAGCTATTCTTCCTGGGTTATTCAACATCAATGAGCCAGTGATTTTTGGGGCACCAATCGTATATAATCCTTATTTGATCATTCCATTTATTATCACGCCTTTAATCAATGTATCCATCGCTTACTTTGCTTCATCCGTTGGCTTTGTAAGTAAAATCATCACAGGGATCCCATGGATTTCGCCTTTAGGTATCGGTGCTTTCTTAGGTACCGGCGGCGACTTCCGAGCGGTCTTGATTGCATTGATCAACTTGGGTGTATCGATTGTCTGTTACTATCCTTTCTTCAAAATGTATGATGGCAAATTGTTTGCTGAACAAGAAGGGAGCAAGCTAAGTCAATAAACAAAAATGCAGCACATGGTCAGATGTGCTGCATTTTTTGATATAAGACACAATCGTCACAATGAGTGGTTGGCCTGTGTTGTTCTTTCCTTAGGGGAATCAACATCCGTAACCCATTGAGAATCACCAAAATCGTACTGCCTTCATGACCGACGACCCCGAGAGGAAGTGTCAAGAAACTTAAGAAGTTCGAGGCAATCAAGAGCAAGATCACACTGATAGAAAAAATGATATTTTGCTTAATGATTCGCTGTAATTTGCGGGCCAAACGGTGACTGTCGATCAAGCGTAAGAGGTCGTTTTTCATCAAAACGATATCTGCCACATCCATCGCTACATCGGTCCCTTCTCCCATTGCGATACCAAGGCTAGCCGTAGCAAGTGCAGGGGCATCGTTGATCCCATCGCCAACCATGGCATTGACCTGATAACGATGCTTCAATTCTTTGATAGCCGTGGTTTTTTCATCAGGCAAACAATCACTGAGATAGTCATCTATGCCAATTTCTGACGCCACACGTTGGGCAGTTCCTTGATGATCACCTGTCAGCATCGTTGTTTGAATCCCTAACTCACGAAAGTAACTGATACAAACTTGGGCATCTAGCCGCGGTTGATCCAATAATGCCAAATAGCCTACAAGTTGATGATCTCGATTGATATAGATCAACGTTTTGCCTTGAGATTTCAGTTGATTCAGCTGTTTGGTTTGGGTTTCGCAAAAATGAGCAGAACCTGCTTCTTTCCCAATTTGCCATCGGCAGCCTTGGTAATCCGTTGTCAACCCGATGCCTGCTTGTTCAGTGACTTGGAGGGAAATCGGCTCTGTGTCGCGATAAAAAGCTTGGATTGCTTCTGCCAATGGGTGTGAGGATTGTGATTCCATTCCCACGATCAAACGAGGTAAATCGGGGATGTCTACAAAAAAATCGGCATCTGTTACAACGGGTTTGCCATTGGTCAATGTTCCAGTTTTGTCAAAAGCGATGGCATTTAGGTGTGCAAAAGTATCCAATGCTTGTCCGCCTTTGCAAAGTACCCCAATGCGGGCTGCATGAGAGATTGCAGCTAGGGTTGCAGGTGTAGCAGAAGCCACCAGTGCACAAGGGGAGGCAACTACCAGCAAGACCATACCGCGATAAAAGCTTTCTTGAAAGCCCCAATCAGTATACAACGTACATAGAACAATCATCAATGGGACCGCGATCATGACGATCGGGACATAAACCTTTTCGATTTTTTCAATCAAGGTGGCCGTTTGACTAGGCAGTTGTTGCGCTTCTTCGACTAGTTGAATGATTTTTGCAAAACGGGTCTGTTCGCTGGTATGGGTGACTTTGACCAATAAAGGTTGACCTAAATTGATCGTGCCGCCATAGACTGCATCGCCAAGTTGTTTTTCTACTGGCAAAGACTCACCACTGAGCGCGGCTTCATCTACAGCGCTTGTGCCATGGATGACTTGCCCGTCGATAGGTATGGCACTGCCTTTTGCAACCATAATCGTATCTTGCAGGGACAATTGTTCAACGGCTACTTCTTCTAGTTGACCATCTGACTGTAAGCGTTGTGCAGTGGTTGGTTTTAAAGCC
This sequence comes from Enterococcus sp. DIV0876, assembly GCF_050529585.1. Classification (GTDB taxonomy): domain Bacteria; phylum Bacillota; class Bacilli; order Lactobacillales; family Enterococcaceae; genus Enterococcus_D. The sequence continues at coordinate 2,724,475 of NZ_CP172882.1, read as the reverse complement.
ATCAATGCACTGATTTCGCGGGTACTTTTATTGGTCGTATATTCTTCTAAGGCACCACTTAAACAAAAAATGAAAGTCAACATAGCCCCTTCAAACCAATGGCCGATCGTACAAGCGCCCAAGGCTGCTAAGGCCATCAATAAATCAACATTCAGTGATTTTTCTGTCCATAATTCCTCGATGCCTTCCCAAGTTTGTTTCCAGCCACCAGCCAAGATCGCCAGACCATAGGCCACTTCACTAAAGGGCAGTGCAAGCTTTGATAAAGTGACCCCTGCAACCATGAAAATAAGACAGGCTATGGTAGATATCATGGCTGAAATTGTTGATCGTACCATTTGATCTCCTCCTTTTTAGACAAGTGAGATGGGGATGCAAAAATGCATTCAATGATTGCATCACGTGACAAACACCTATTTCAACCTCAGCATAGCACATCAATCATTGAGTGTGTAAAAAAAAAACACTACTTGATAATGAAAGTGATTATCAAGCCGCTGTCTTGATTGGCAGATAAAAAAGCAACAAAAAAAAGAACGTATCGTTTTCCTTGATCGATACGTTCTTCCTTGATTGGTATTACCGAAAACTATACGTGGTTAACGGAATACGCCTTGCTTCGCACCAGTCTTTTACAGGACCGCTGAATACCAAAGGTACGCTCGTTAAATCACTGGTTTGGGTTTGGCCGACCATTGTATACAGCAAGCGCAATTGTGCTTGCCATGATTGAACAGTGGCGATTGTTTCTTCTTTGCCTCTTGTCAATAATAAGTTTAGGATCGTACCGGATAAGCCAACACTCTGTGCCCCGAGACATAGTGCTTTGAAAATATCAAATGCATCTCGAATACCCCCGGAAGCGATCCGAGTAAAAGATTGTTTGACTTCATTTGATTCCAATAATGAGATCACTGTTGATTGACCAAAATGATCCAAATAGGCCATTTCACGTTTTTTACGACGGGCATTTTCGATTTGTGTAAAACTTGTACCACCGCTGCCAGCAACATCGATCGTTTCAATACCAATATCTAACAGTTGTTGGATGGTTTCGCGAGACATCCCAAAACCGACTTCTTTCACGATCACTGGGACGTTGACTTGCGCAACAGTTTTTTCTAATAACGTCAGCCATTGGCGAAAATGACGATCCCCTTCAGGCATCACCAATTCCTGTGGTGCATTGAGGTGGATCTGCAATGCGTCTGCTTGGAAGAGATCGATCGCACGTTTGGCATTCTCAACAGGACTTCCAGCACCGATATTCGCCAGTAAAAAACCTTTTGGATGAGTTTCGCGGACAATCGTGAAAGACTCCGAAACAGATGGATCTTTTAAGGCAGCTGAGACAGAGCCTGTTGCCATCATCAAGTCGCAAGTTCGGGCAATATCTGCTAAATCACGATTGATTTCTTTGGTTTTTTGACTGCCGCCAGTCATGGCGTTGATAAAAAAAGGACTCGTAAAGCGGCGATCAAATAAAGTGGTGGCAATCGATACTTGATCGACGTCAACCCCTGGAAATGAATGATGGACCAGTTGGACGAAATCAAAGTCATTGCTATGTTCTTTATGAAACGCTTTGGCTAATGACACGTGTTCATCTTTTCGATTCATTATTGATCCTCCCGATAATGGTAGACGTGTAATGGCAATGGAATGATGTCCGCTTTTTCCCATGCGCTCATCAAGGGCAAGATGCCTGTTTTTTGATCAACGATGACGATGCCGCAGTCACCGCCGCCTGCGCCAGAAGACTTGGCTGCACCGCGATAGGTTTCTGCTAAGTCGCATAATTTCTTCAGCGCGGGGGTCTCGATCGATACGCCTGTCAATGCAGACAACCCAACCAATAATTTGCGGTTTTCAGTGATCATTTTTTTGATGGTTCGGCTATCTTCATTCAAGAAGCCATCGATCAACCGATTGACGCAAGACTTACTGGCGTTGAGAAAATCACTATAAGCCGTTTCTTTGGCTTCTTTTGATTGGTAGACTTGGTCCACTAAGTCAGAAGTAGAAGCAGGAGAGCCTGTCCAGCCAATCAGCAAGCGCAAAGATTTAGGCACAGTCAGGGGGCGAATCGACAGACCTGGCCAGTCCAAAGCCAACAGGTCGGTGAGTGATCGTTGCTTTTGCTGGGTTAAAACCCAATCGTGGTCAAAGGTCGAAAACGCCAACCAACCGCCGTAGCAAGAAGCAGCAATATCGCCGCAAGAGCCATTTCCTTGTACAGCTAGATGGGCCAAAGCCGCTATTTTGAATTGAGTCAGACGGTCCATATGCAGCTGATAAAACAAGTTCAACGCTTTAACTGTCGCCACCGTCACGGCACCACTCGAACCTAAGCCATATTTACGCCCATTCGAATTGTCTAATTCACTGGTCACTTTTAAGTCATAAAATGACAAAGTGATGTCTTTTTCGCGGGCGTATTTTTCTGTCAGGCGAATGGCCGCCAAAATATAATGAAAAGGATTGTCGCGATGATCCAAAACAAGTTCGCCTTTACGCCTTGTCCAGCGAACGGGTAAATCACTGTATTGTGCAGACTGAATACTGCCGTTTTTTTTGGCTTGCTCGATCGTGATATTGATAAATTGATCAACAGCTACGATAATTGCAGGATGACCCGGTTCGACGACCGCATATTCACCAGCAATAAATAATTTTCCTGGGACAGATAGTTCAAACATGTCGACACTCCTTGATGGTTTTTGGTGCGGGATTGTTTACAGGTAATGCAGTTAGTCCTGATCCAACATGGGCCAAGATCAGTTGTTCTTTGGCAAAGTTTGCTTGCAGCGCTTGTAAAATTGCTTGTTCATCACGTTTTTGACAAAGCACTTTGACATTTGGTCCAGCGTCCATCGTAAAGTAACAAGGCAGTCCTTGCTGACGAATTTGGCGGACACAGTCCATGGCCCGCAGGGATTCTGGCGACCAGTAGGTGAAAGGCGGTTGGGCTGCTAATGTCGTCGCATGCATCTTCAATGCGTTGGCCTCCGTTACTTTACCCAATGCTGTAAAATCTTTGTCAGTGATAGCTTGTTTGATTGTTACCAAGTCTTTGGCAGCAGCTGTTAACCACCCCGCATAAAAACTGGAAGTTTCCACTGTTCGGCGCATGCCATCACGGCTGGAGACTTCTTTTGCTTGATCATTGATCAAGATAAAAATCATGCTCAAGTCATTTTCCCAATGGTCAGAAGGTACTTGAACGGCGTAAGATGTGGCATCTGTTCCTTGCTGCCATTCTGCGAATCCACCATAAATACTGCGGCAAGCAGAACCAGACCCTTTACGTGCCAGTCGTGAGAGTTCCTCTGATGAAAGATGCAGACCCAATGCCTCGTTGCAAGCACCGGCCAAAGCAGCCAAACCACTCGCTGAAGAGGCTAATCCAGCAGCAGTTGGCACGAAGTTCTGGCTATTGATCAATGCAGAAAAAGAGCAGTTTGCCTCAGTGCGAATCAAATCTAAGAAAGCACTGATTTTTTTGGTAGCTGCTTTGGATTGTTGCACACCATCTAAGAAAAAACGGTCTTCTGTAAATTCTTCTGCAAATGTGGCAGTCGTTTCCGTATAAAATGCATCCAATGTTAGTGAAAGGCTATTGTTCATTGGTAAAATCAATGCTTCATCCCGTTTGCCCCAGTATTTGATCAACGCAATATTTGTGTAAGCACGTGCTTTCCCTTTATACATGTTCATAAACTCCTAATCCTTGAATCCAAGTCGCACGGGCGCCTTCGGACAATAAAATATGGCTGATTGCTTCAGCCTTTTCTTTGGTATCAGTTAAGACGATCAAGCAGCCGCCGCGGCCGCCGCCGGTCAATTTAGCGCCAAACGCGCCATGCTGTCTGGCTGTTGTCACCAAATGATCTAAACTTGTGTTGCTGACCCCCAATGATTGCAACGCCTGATGGGCGTGATTCATTGCTTGTCCTAAGGCGGCCAGCTGATTGCCAATGATTGCCTGTTTTGCTAATTGTGTTTCTTGACCGATTTGTTGGATTGCTTGACTAGCTAAAGTGCGATCCGTATCAAAAAGATGGGCGACACTTTTGACCGCTTCACGGGTTTGTCCTTTGATTCCAGTATCTGCGACCAGTAAGTAGCCATCAATGGTCAAGGGAAAAGAGGTAATGGGTTGTCCTTTGACAAAATAGATGGCATCATGACCGCTCGTTGCAGCAGCATCGATACCACTAGGATTGCCGTGGGCGATTTTTTCAGAAAAATCAACATACTGCATCAATTCTTCTTTTTGATAAGGGTGACCGATCCAATCAAAAAAAGCCCGGGTCAATGCAACAGCCACTGCTGCACTAGAACCCATCCCGCGTTCAGAAGGGATGGTGCTGACGATCGTGGTTTGAACAGGCCCGGTCTGAAAGTCTTGTTGCAAGCGCAGCAAGAGTTCTCTGACATTTTTCATATGAATGGGCACGTCGGCCAAAAAACCGTGAAAGTAACTGGAAATCAATGTGTTCGCTGTACTTCCTATCATTTCGACTTGCACTTTTGCACCCGCAAAGGGGAAAGCAATTGCGGGTTCACCATACACGACGGCATGTTCCCCCATCAAGATGATTTTACCCGTAGCTATGCCACTACCGATTGACATATTTTTCCTCATTTCTTTAGGGAGCCTTGCCCACCTGTATCTTTTTTATATGTCATGAACGTAAAAAACGACTGACAAGAAAATAATTGAATGAAAGATCCTTTCCTATTCTACTAGAAGATCGCTGATTCGTTAAGCATTCCGATAGAGATTTGAAAAAAAAGCAAAAATCTTTAAACTTTTATTGAAAAAAATCTTTATTTATGCTTTGACAATTTCAGTTGACGACACAAGATATAGTGTTGTATAGTTGATAACGCAAAGTAAACATACAATATTTAGTGTAAGTGAGTTGGGGGATATGAGCGTGATCGTATTAGCAGGTACAATTGGTGCCGGTAAATCAAGTTTGACAGCGTTGATTGCCAATCATTTAGGCAGTGAAGCCTTTTATGAATCGATCGATGACAATGAAGTGTTGCCATTATTTTATGCAGATCCAAATAAATATGCGTTTTTATTACAAATTTATTTTTTGAATAAACGATTTGACAGTATCAAGAAAGCAATGACAGACGATAATAATGTGTTGGATCGGTCGATTTATGAAGATTCACTTTTGTTTCATTTGAATGCCGATTTAGGACGGGCGACAGATACTGAGGTCAAAGTGTACGATGAGTTATTGGCAAATATGTTAGAAGAACTGCCGTATGCTGCCTACAAAAAACATCCTGATTTATTGGTACACATTCGGGTATCTTTTGAAACTATGTTAGAACGGATCCAAAAACGAGGTCGGGAATATGAGCAATTGACCTTTGATCCGACTTTATATGATTATTATAAAGAATTAAATAAACGGTATGATCAATGGTATGAGGACTATAATGAAAGTCCAAAGATTCAAATCGATGGCGATCTGTTCAATTTTGTCGAAGATCCCAATGCGGCGCAAGCTGTTTTGACGATGATTGAAGAAGCGCTAAAAGACGTACGTTAGATGACCGATTTACCCAAAGACCGCGTTTAAGTGGGCTTTGGGCTTTTTTTCTTTTATAATAGAAAAAAAGACTGGAGGGAACACTTTGGAAAAGAAGCACTTATTCAATGATGGCAACTATGAGTGGATCCAAGTGGATCAGCAAGATGCTGCAAGTATCACTGCATTGCAAAAAGAATATCATCTCTCAGATGAGATGCTGACATATTCCTTAGACAAAAATGAACGGGCTCGGGTCGAATACGATGCGGAGGAAGCCGCATTATTGGTCGTGTACAATGTGCCGCAGCAAGACAAACGCGACAACCATTTCGAAACAAGCCCAATGACCTTTATCTTGAAGAAACAGCAATTATTTACCTTTTCCTCACAGCACACACAGTATGTGATGCCAATGATGGAACGTCTGATCATGCAATCGCCCATGCAAACACCGATCCATTTTTTGTTTCAAAGTCTTTTTTTGATTTCAGGCACCTTCTTTCCTTTAGTTGAAGAAGTCAATAGTGACCGCATTCGACTCAACCAAAGATTGCGGGAAAAAACGACGAACAAAAATTTATTGCAGATGTCCGATTTAGAAGTGGGGCTTGTCTTTTTGGTGTCAGCCACCAAACAAAATGCGGTTTTGTTGGAACAAATCAAAGCATTATCGATATATCGTTCCATGGATGATGACGAAAAAGAGCAATTGGATGATGCGCTGATCGAAGCCAAACAAGCGGTAGAGATGACCCAGTTGGCCTTTCAGATTTTAGAACAGTTGTCTGGCACGTATAATAACTTGTTGAACAACAACTTGAACGATACCATGAAATTCTTGACTGTCTGGTCCTTGCTCTTGACCGTACCGTCGATCGTCACCAGTTTCTTTGGCATGAATGTGCCTTTGCCATTCACCAATTCCGTATTTGGCTGGGGAATCGCTTTGTTGATTAGTTTGGTACTTTCGATTTGGATGTTAGTAGCCCTTTGGCGGCGCATTCGTTAATCGATGACTAAGCCAAGACCAGCAGCAATGATCAAGCCTTGCTCTTGGTCTACTACAAGTCCTTTGAGTTGTTCCATTGAGAGGGAAATTCGCTCAAAGCGATTGCTTCTGAAATCTAATGTGGCCAACTTTGTGTGAAACCAATTACTGTTGTTCAGCTGATTCTCTTTGAGGGTCAGGTGTTTCCAATCAACTTCAGTAAATTCGCTGTCATTACATTGACAATTGTCGATCAGCATAGTGCGTATATTGGTGTTGCTGAATGAGGAAAAATTGGCGGTACAATCGATAAAGGTGCAATCGCGAAAATAACTGTCTGCAAAATTAGTGCCGGTCAATTTACATTGTTTAAAAACCACGCGATGAAAGCTGGCCCCATAACATTCAAGGTTCGAAAAATCACACTGTTCAAAGACGACATGTTGACATTCCCATTGTTCAAGTCGTGTTTTTTGCAGGGTGATTTTTTTGAGGTGACATTGTTTTAAGACGAAGTTTTTGCATGTATCATAACTGCAATCAGCATCTTCAAAGAAAGCACCAGCGAATATTTTTTCTTCTTCTAAATAAAAATCATCTGTAATAAGTGTCGGCAGCAATGGAGGGAGCGGGCTATTTTTTTTGGCCATGGAATCATCCTTTCAAACTTTTTTCTAGTATATCATGTGGAAAGTCTTGTCAGGAATATTTCGAATGATCTCGATGCTAAAGATTGTGAAATTTATTCAATGGTGGTTGAAAATGCTTTTAAATGGGAGAAAATCGATACTAGATTTTATTTTAAAATTCACAATCTCTTGTTTGACTAGGAATATCCAGGTGATGTATCGGTCAGTTTCATGCAGCACATGACGCTAGTCTTACGAAAACTGTCATTTTTTTTGAAAAATGAAAAAAAGTTGATAGTTGTTCTTTTCACAATCTGGCTATAATGACAATGTAAACAAAAGGAGGAAATTTTCCATGACAAAAACAGTCATCATTGGTGCGAACCATGCAGGGATCGCAGCCGCAAATACATTATTAGACAATTATCAAGATCAAGAAGTAGTTATGATCGATCGGAATACAAATTTAAGCTACCTAGGTTGTGGGACTGCTTTATGGGTTGGACGTCAAATCGACTCATATGAAGGATTATTTTATACAAAACGTGAAGACTTTGAAGCCAAGGGTGCAAAAATCTACATGGACACAGTTGTTGATCACATCGATTTCGAGAAAAAAGAGGTCCATGCTGTGACACAATCAGGTGAAGAAGTGGTTGAATCGTATGACAAAGTGGTCATTGCGACTGGTTCAGTGCCAATCTCACCTAAAGTACCTGGGCGTGACTTGAAAAATATCCACTTCTTGAAGAAATTCCAAGATGGTCAAACAGTGGATAAAGAATTGGCTTCAGACGAAGTGAAGAACGTGGCTGTCATCGGTGCTGGTTACATCGGTGTGGAAATTGCAGAAGCGGCAAAACGCCGTGGCAAAAACGTCTTATTGTTTGATGCAGCGACGCGTGCTTTGCCAAACTACTATGACAAATGGTTTACGGATGATATGGATGTCAATTTAGCAGATAATGGTATCGAATTGCATTTCGGTGAATTGGCGCGTGAATACAAAGGAACAGATAAAGTAGAAGCAGTTGTGACTGACAACGGCGAATACCCAGTAGATCTAGTCATCAACGCGATCGGTTTCTTGCCAAACAACGAATTAGGCAAAGATCATTTAGAATTGTTTGCTAATGGTGCCTACTTAGTAGACCGCCATCAACAAACGAGTGATGCGGATGTCTATGCAGTAGGTGACTGTGCGACGGTATACTCCAATGCATTACAACAAACAACGTATATTGCTTTGGCAACCAATGCGGTTCGCTCAGGGATCGTAGCTGCCCACAACATTGGTGGTACTTCTCTAGAATCAACGGGTGTCCAAGGATCAAATGGGATTTCGATTTTCGGTTATAACATGGTGTCAACAGGCTTATCTGTAGAAGCTGCTGAACGCAACGGCTTGAAAGTGAAGTATTCTGACTATGAAGATACCCAAAAACCGGGCTTTATGAAAGAAAATGCGACTGTCAAGATTCGTATCGTCTATGAAGAAGACTCTCGTCGCATCGTAGGCGCGCAAATGGCGTCACGCACATCTGAAATTGCGATGGGTATCCACATGTTCTCATTAGCGATCGAAGAAGGCGTAACGATCGACAAGATGAAATTACTTGATATCTTCTTCTTGCCGCATTTCAACCAACCATACAACTACATTACGATGGCTGCATTGAAAGCTGAATAATATTGATAGCCGGGGCCACGTGCCTCGGTTTTTTTATTATAACCGTTGACAAGTGTTTTGAAAGCTTGTATACTATAAGAGTTGAGAAATAAAAGTAGAAGCACCCGCTTCTCGCCTGAGTGAATATCTTGCTGGGCAGAATAGGATTCCAATCATTTATTTGTATGGAGTACGTGCGGGTTCGTGAAGAACTCGTTTTTTTATTGTCTGATTTCGAATCGACAAGCTTTTCTTTCTCTCAAAAAACTCGGAGGTGAATGACCATAGCAAAGGATATGATGGTAAACGACGGCATTCGTGCACGTGAATTGCGTTTGATTGATCAAAACGGCGAACAACTTGGTGTAAAGAGTAAAGCTGAAGCATTGCAAATTGCAGAACGAGCAAACCTTGACGTGGTATTGGTGGCACCAAATGCAAAACCGCCAGTAGCAAGAATTATGGATTACGGAAAATACCGTTTCGAGCAACAAAAGAAAGACCGCGAAGCGCGTAAGAAACAAAAAGTAATCAGTATCAAAGAGGTTCGTTTAAGTCCAACGATCGATGTGAATGATTTCAACACAAAATTGCGTAATGCACGTAAATTCCTTGAAAAAGGCGATAAAGTGAAAGCTTCTATCCGTTTCAAAGGCCGTGCCATTACCCATAAAGAAATTGGTCAGAAAGTGTTGGATCGTTTAGCTGAAGAAACGACTGATTTGGCAACCGTTGAGCAAAAGCCCAAAATGGATGGCCGCAGTATGTTCTTAGTATTAGCACCAAAAAACGATAAATAATGACTCACTGAGTTTCAGTTTAAAGTCAGATAACGAAAGATTTTGAGGAGGAAATTAGTTATGCCAAAACAAAAAACACACCGCGGATTAGCAAAACGCGTCAAACGTACTGGCGGCGGCGGATTGAAACGCTTCCGTGCATTTACTAGTCACCGTTTCCACGGCAAAACAAAAAAACAACGTCGTCAATTGCGTAAAGCTTCAATGGTTTCAGCTGGCGATTACAAACGTATCCGTCAACAATTAGCACGCATGAAATAATTGCGTCACCAGTCTTTACGTATACAAATAATGAGTGATTTTCAAATTAGGAGGAATTATACATGGCACGTGTTAAAGGTGGAACAGTAACTCGTAAACGTCGTAAAAAAGTGCTTAAATTAGCAAAAGGTTACTACGGTTCTAAACACACTTTATTTAAAACAGCAAAAGAACAAGTAATGAAATCATACAGTTACGCATATCGCGATCGTCGTCAAAAGAAACGCGACTTCCGTAAATTATGGATCGCGCGTATCAACGCAGCGGCTCGTATGAATGGCTTAAGCTACTCAAAATTGATGCACGGTTTGAAATTATCTGAAATCGACATCAACCGCAAAATGTTAGCTGACTTGGCTGTAAACGATGCAACAGCATTTACTGCATTGGCTGACCAAGCAAAAGACGCTTTAAGCAAATAATCAATGTCCTCACTCTTTTTGAGTGAGGTTTTTTTGTTCTTTGACATTTAGCTTTGGTGGAGACAAATTCAACTGAAAAATTAAGTCTGATTCAGTGAAATAAATTGTTTAGCTGGATCTTATTTTTGTTGTAAAAATAGGTCCTTGGTAAGCGCAACTGAAAGAGGGACCAAAAAATTATTTGAGCCATTTTTTTCGTGCTTTCCACTCGAAATGAGAGACCACTAAGATCCGATATGTGAGCCCGATGGGGCAAACAGTCCACTATAGCTTTTATTGTCAGTAATCTCCGTTACCGGATTAATAGAGCGTGAAGAAGTTAACGGTCTGTTAATCAAGGCGAGTATCAAAATTGATAATAGCCTCTAGTTAGCAATTTGATTGAATTTTTTGTTATTTTTAACATTTTTTTGACTGATAATTTTGGTAAGTATACCACCCAATGGGTGGTTTTTCATGTCTTATATTACTTCGTATTGCTTCAAAAGCAGTGTTTTTTCGATTTCTTTCAATTGACGAAGGTTGATAATGATGTTATTCTAATCATGAAGATTAGCTATCTTCCTAACTGACAATTAAACCTTGTCTGTCTAGTCCAGCGCGCTAAGTCTACAAACTTGTAGAGATACGACCGTTGGCAGTCGTGTTGCCTGCGTGAGGCCTTATATCATTGCGTAAGTCCCCATGAGAGACTTGTCTCATGCTGCCAAGTACATATTAGAGGGGTGCTTCTAGCACTCCTTTTTATTTTAGGAGAAAGTAAATTGCAGCCTAACTTAAATGAATTACTGAATGATTACAATACTAATTTTTCTAATAAATCAGTAGAAATGACAACGAACTATAAAAAGATTTCCATGATAAAAATCAAGATGGAAGAGAATAACTTTCCACATTTATTGGGATTGCACTATTGTATTCATGGAAAAAGTGCTACTGAATTATGCAAGATGATTAAATTAGAACAATTGGAGTATGAACAAATTAGGAAAACGCAGGAGTTCAAATTTTATAACATTAAAGAGAGAATTGGCTGCTATAGCTATTTGGGACAATTTCTGTATAATGCTGAAGGGCGCGTATTCTATCCTACTGACAATTTAAAACCCAACCCAATGAAGCTTACTTTGGTATTTTCCGAGAGAAAAGGAAATGGCGAGGTGGTTCTTGGTGTAAAAAGAGATATTGAACAGGATTGTTATCGTTTGGCAACTCTTCATTATTCAAGAAAGCAAAAATATACCAATATGCGTAGTAGTAAGATTTTAGCTACAAGGTGGTACTAAAAAACCGCCCACAAAGTGAACGGTGGTTCCACGTTAGATGAAAAATTTTGACCCAGACTTGACCCAGAATAAATATAAACCGACTTAGATTCTGGTAAATGACTATGTTCTAAAGATTGATATTATCGGCTTGTTTTAAATGCTAGTAAACCCTATTAAATCTATTTTCTGGCTGACCAAGCAAAAGACGCTTTAAGCAAATAATCAATGTCCTCACTCTTTTTGAGTGAGGTTTTTTTTGTGGTTGATAGGTGTTGATGTCTTGTATTGGTACTTAGTGATTTAAGCGTAACCAAAGGGGATGCAACAATTGTAGGGGAATGATGAGCATATCTCCATTTGGTTTGTCCCTTTCTATGCTATACTCAAGCTTTGTAACAAAGAGTTTGGTTAGCGAACAGAGATGGTTCAAATGTTTATCTCTGTTTGAAAGAAGGAGCGTATCAACAGTGAAGAAGTTAAAGGTACAAGATTTGATTGCAATCGGGATTTATACGGCTATTTACTTTCTATTGATGAGTGTCTGTTTATTGATTTTACGGTTTGTGATTCCTGGTTTTCATAATTTATTTATTCCAGCAGTAACGGCATTATTTTCGGGTGTGATTTATCTTATTTTATTACACAAAGTACCAAAATTTGGCGCAATCACCATTATGGGTACCGTTGTCGGGCTCTTTTTTTTGATTTCAGGCCATTTTCCATTGGCATTTTTGCCGAATATGATTTGTGCGTTGGGGGCAGATTTGATTCTTTACCGAACAAGATTGCAAACACAAGTAAAGATCATGGCTAGTTATATTGTCTTTAGTTTTGGATTAATGGGGCCGATTTTGCCTTTATGGTTTATGAAAAATGCCTATATTGACTCATTGATTGCGCGTGGAAAAGATGATGCGTATATCAATGGTGTCTTTGTGCATACAACAACAGCAATGTTTGCGATATGTGCAGCAGCAGTCTTGGTTGCTGCCGTTGCCGGCTTATTTATAGGCAGTCGTTTATACGACAAACATTTTCGATCTGCCGATCAAGGATAAAAAGGATGACATGTGGTGAATAAATCAGTTTTTGATCCCCGTACCAAATTAGCGGTGATTCTTTTCGCTAGCTTAACAATGATGATTCCCATTCGCTGGGAAGAGGAATGTCTATTCGTGACATTCCTCTTCCTGCTGTTTGTGTGGAGTGGTTTCTGGAAAAAAGGTATTACCTTATACTTGCTGTTCTTATTTTTGACCTGGACAGATCAGCAATTATTTGCCCAAGGCGAGCATGTATGGTTGCTGCTGCTTGATTTCTTCTCGGTCGGCTATCGGCGCCTATTGCCAACGATCATGGCGGCAGTGTTTGCGGTCAGTGGTACGCGCAATAGTGAATGGATGGCGGCTTTGCAAAAAATTCATCTGCCAAATGTCTTATTGGTTCCACTGGCTGTTTTGTTTCGGTTTTTCCCGACATTGATCCAAGATTTTAAACGAATCCGACAAGCAATGCGGTTGCGGGGAATCGGGGTGACGGGGGTATCTTTGTTCGTACACCCTGTCCAATCACTAGAGTACCTCTTGATTCCATTATTGATGTCCGCGGAAAAGACCACAACTGAATTATCAGCGACTGCTTTGGTTCGCGGGCTGGCAACGGATACGCGGCACACAACTGTCTATGATCAAAAGCTGCAGTGGCGCGATGGGCTTGTATTGTTGGTTCTGGGGGGATTTTTGCTAGGAAGGGTGTGGCTTGCATGATTCGATTGGCGCATGTCCAAGTGATACGAGAGAAACGACAAGTGTTGACAGATCTTTCTCTGACGATCCAATCAGGAGAAGTGATCGTACTCTGCGGTGCTAGCGGAAGTGGAAAATCGACGCTGCTGAATGTATTGAATGGCTTGATCCCAGAACTATACCCAGCAACGGTCAGCGGTGAGATCCAAGTCGATGAGATTTCATTGCCGGTGGCTGATTTTTCCACCTATGCGCAAAAAATCGGGGTTGTATTTCAGAATCCTAAAACACAATTTTTTACTACAGATGTCTACGCTGAATTGGCATTCTCGATGGAGAATGCCGGCATTGAGCCCCGATTGATTCGTCAGCGCATCCAGGAAATCGCCTGCCAATTTGACATCACCCATTTACTGTCTGCAAGTGTCTTTGACTTATCTGGAGGAGAACAGCAGTTGGTGGCGTTGGCTGCAGCTGCGATGCTGCCACATGATTTGTTTTTGCTAGATGAACCTTCAAGCAATCTGGATGATGTGGCTGTGGCTAAGTTGGTCCATGCGCTGACAGTGTTGAAGCGTCAAGGAAAAACGTTGGTGATCGCAGAACATCGCTTGGCCTATCTGACTGCTTTGGCGGATCACTATTGTTTGCTGGAAAAAGGGCAGATCAAAGGGGTATATCCAGCAAAAGAAATGGCCGCATTCAGTCCGCAGCAGATCCATGATCTAGGCTTAAGGCAGTTGCAAGAGCCCATCGCGGATCATGATCATCCGACTCTTGGCGTGTCGAGCCATGTGTTGACGATCAAAGGATTGAAAGTCAAACAAAGCCAAAAGAGACATACACGCCCATGGGCCGTTGCAATCCCTGAGCTGGTCTTGCCGATGAAACAAGTGATAGGCATCACCGGACCAAACGGCGCTGGCAAATCGACAATGGTCCAAGTGCTGTCAGGTTTGAAGAAAGCACCGAAGACCTCCTTTCAAATGAATGGACAGCCATGGACGCAAAAACAATTGCTGCAAAACAGTTTTCTTGTGATGCAAGATGTCAACTTACAGTTGTTTTTTGAAACGGTCGAAAAAGAATTGCTGGTCAGAGCTGAAAAGCAAGCGGATTTTGAGCGAGTCGTTTCTTTATTGGGATTGGCTAAGCTCTTGAAACGTCATCCGCAAAGCTTGTCAGGTGGAGAAAAACAGCGTGTGGCGATTGGGAGCGCCTTGTTATCTGGCAAACGTTTGTTGTTTTTTGATGAACCGACCAGTGGATTGGATCTGCGACAAATGGAAGCAGTTAGTACCTTGATCCATCAAGTCTCCCAAGAAGTTGACCTCTTGGTGGTCATCAGTCATGATCAGGAGTTTCTGCAAAGGACTTGTCCGCAAATCGTTCGTTTGTCAGAAGGCGTGTTAATAAGAGATGATCAAATGGAAAAATGACTATTGGCTATCGAAATGGATGGAGTTATTTTTTTTATAGATAAACAGACCGTTCCTTTTTCATCGGGAACGGCCTTTTTCTTCTATTGATCATGACAACATGAAAAAATCTTCATCAAATTTTGCACCAATTGATTAGCAGCTGGATGGATTATCCGTTAAGATAGAACCAAGTATATCTTTAGGAGGGATCAAGATGTCTTTCACTATTCTGATCGTTGAAGATGAAGAAAGCTTGGCCAGTTTCATTCAACAAGAGCTGACCTTTGAGGGGTACCAAACGCTCTGGGCCAAAGATGGACAGGCTGCACTGACTCTTTTTCAGCAAGATCGATCTGCTGTTGATTTGATTTTATTGGATTGGATGTTGCCGATCTATGATGGCATGACTGTTGCGCGCCGAATACGGAAAACGAGTGATGTCCCGATCATCATGATGACTGCACGCAATCAAACGGCGGATGTCGTCACCGGGCTTGATGTAGGCTTAGATGATTATTTGACCAAACCCTTTGACATCGAAGAACTGTTTGCGCGAATCCGAGTGATCGAACGCCGCATAGCCAAAATGGCCCAATTGCAGCAACACACGCAAAATCAAGTAACCGTTGGCAGATTGGCACTAGATGCGGCGAAACATTTGGTGACGATCGATGAAGAACGGATTGAGTTGACGCCTAAAGAGTTTGGCATCTTGTATGAATTGATGAAAGAGCCAGGCATCGTTAAAACCCGTGATGACTTATTGAATGAAATCTGGGGGTATCATTATGACGGGCAAACCAATGTAGTGGATGTCTATATTCGGACATTACGCAATAAATTGGCTGATCATACTGCAGAAACGATGATTGAAACTGTCCGTGGTGTGGGGTATGTTTTGAGGACAGCCGATGAGAAATAAGGAAAAGACCATCCGCGGCAACACTGCCCAGTTTCAGCTGACACGCCAATTCTCTTTGTTGTTGGGGGCAGTCATGCTGTTTTTCAATCTCGTCTTTATCCTACTGTCGATTGGCTTTTTGTATGAACGGATCGAGGATCAAGCAGATCATGTTTTTGAAGCCATTGAAAAAGGGCATGCCGCAGTAAGTGGTTGGCCCTCACTGATCGACGCGTATGTATCGGCTGATGAAGAAAGTGCCTTGCGGGTTGAGCAAGCAGATGGCCACAGATATGACTCGGAAGAAGCGTCCACTGTTTTCCCTGCGTTGGCAGCAGGAAGAATCATTCCTTTGCTGGAAGGTGTTATTCTTAGCGAGGAAGGCGTCTATTTTTCGAAAACAGAGAAAATAAATGGGGATCAAGTCACCGTCGCTTTGAATGCTGAAGCAAGTGTTGAGTTGGCCTATGGCTTATTGTTGATCAGCAGCTTGCTGAATCTTGCCGCAGTTGTGATCGGTAGTGTATTGATCTATTGGCGCGTCGGAAAATGGAGTCGTAAACTGACTTTGATGGCGCAAGAAATCGCTGCTATCGAATCTGGTGGATCAGGAGAATTGACGGTAGTGCGAGAACCTGTTGAAATCCAAGCGGTGGCGGTTTCCTTCAATCAATTGCTCAAAGAACAACGAGAAACGATTGCCCGCGAAAAACGCTTTATTGCGGATGCCTCTCATGAATTGCGGACACCGCTAGCGGCGATTCGCGGACATGTCAAACTGATCCAGCGTCGGGGGACAGCGCATCCTGAAGTGATTCCGTCTTCTTTATCCTTTATAGATAAAGAGTCTAAACGATTGGAAGTTCTCAGCAATCAATTGCTGGATCTGGAAAAACAGCCAATCAATACAATGGCGCAAACACTTGATGTTGGACAACTCATACGAGAAGTCTGCGAAAAGCAAGCTGTTGTCAGTCCGCAAACGATCGATTATGTGATCGAGGAACCATTGCTGATGAAAGGATCAAAAATTGATTTCCAACAAATCGCACAAAATCTGCTGGAAAATGCAGCTAAATATGCGCCATCTGACTCAACGATCTATGTCCGTTTTTGTCAAAAAAACACAGGCATTTGGTTGACAGTCACTGATCAAGGCATGGGCATTCCTGATGACCAGAAAGAACGTATTTTTGATCGATTCTACCGCGTAGAGAACTCGCGCTCGAGTGATATCGCTGGATCTGGTATCGGATTATCGTTGGTCAAGCAAATCGCTGATCAGTATCAAGCCCAAATCTCTGTTACAGATAATCAACCAAAAGGGAGTGTATTTGCAGTTTGTTTTCCTGCGAGTCAATAAAAATGAAGATTTCTTCACCTAACCTTCAAGCATTTTTGATTCTTTTTTATCCTACTCTTGGTATGCTATATGTATAAACAAGAAAGCGTATAGGAGGAAGATACAATGAAGAAAACAACGATAGTTATGGGGATTGCATTTGTCGGATTATTGGCAGGTTGCAGTCAAAACAATCCAAACAGCTCGTCACAAAGTGTTGAAAGCAGTACGGAACAAAGTACGACCACCACGACATCATCAGCGGTGTCTAGTACAGCTGCTTCAACAACCAATACGGCTGACAGTACCACAAACACAACTGGGGAATTGCCTTCAGTCACAGTGGAAGAAGCAATCAAAGTCTTCCAAGACAAATATCCAGATGCAGCAATCACAGCACTAGAATTGGATACCACCTTTGGCAATTACTTCTATAAAATCGAAGGGGTCGACGATGCCAATGAATATGAAATGACTGTCGATGCTGAAACGAAGGCGGTCTCTGATGAACGGACAGAAGCGTTAGATGCAGATGAGCAAAATGGTGTCAAAAAGGCAGAAGACCAATTGACTATCACAGACTTGCTGTCGCTGGCTGAAATTTCAGATATTGCGGTCAAGGAAGTAGGCAGTGGAGAAGCGACGGATTGGGATCTTGATAAAGAGATGGACATCACGTATTGGGAAGTCAAAGTCCAAGACGGCAATACCCAAACAAATGTCAAAATCAATGCCCAAACAGGTGAGGTTTTAGAAACAGAAATCGATGACTGATCTGTTTTATCATAAAAGCAAGCAGCAGCTAAGTTCTTTGGGAAAAGAATCTAGCTGCTGCTTATTTACGTATGTTGTTTGACTTCTTTCAACGGTTTGACACGACCACCAATTTTGGCTGCAAATGCTTCGGACTTTTGCCGGTCTTCAAAGACCCATAACTTGTCTGGAATTTTTTCACGTGTGCGACGACCATCTTTGCCAATATATCCATGCAAAACTTTGATTACGTACATCGCCATCTTCCTTCCCTGAAATTACTTATGATTATACGAAAGCAGTTTCAAAAAGCAAGTATTCTGCCTAAGTCAGTCTTGGGTGGGGGATGTTTCGGACAAGGCTGCATAGGCAGCAAATCGTTGATGGATCTCTGGGAATTGTCGTTTTAGATGGACCAATCGATTGGTTTCTTTGGACATGAAGCAATGTTGGGAAGTGCCTACTGTAGCCAATTTTCCATCACTTTTGTATACTTCATAGCGAAAATCCAAACGTGTGCCTGTGTATTGATCTACCAATACTTTGATCAAGATTTCATCTTCGTAACGAATCATTTGTTTATATTGCGCCGAAACCCCTAGTACGGGTACGATCAAGCCAACAGCTTCGATCGTATGGTAAGGCAGATCCAAATAGTCCAGTAATTCGACACGGGCTTCTTCAAACCAGCGAATATAATTGGCGTGGTGAATGATGGCCATTTGATCTGTTTCATAATAATGGGGTTTACGGGTATAGCCGGGATATAAAGACATCGTACTGCTCCTTTTCATATGTTCGGTTGTTACTCAGCATAACGCAAAACAAGAGAAAAGCAAAGGAAGCTTTTCTCTTAGAACTTGTCCAGTGTTTAATTAAAAACGGCAAATAAATGATCAATCAACTGATAATCTGCTTTGGTTAAATGGATGTCCATTGCCTGGGCATTTGCTGTGACTTGTTCGACTTTTTTTGCACCAGGAATCACCGCAGTAATCTCAGGATTTTTCAAGTACCAAGCCAAAACCAACTGCGTGATCGTCGCATCGTAGTTGTCGGCGATTGGTTTTAATTGATTTACTGTTTCGACGATCTTTGCAAAGCGTTCACCCTTAAAGTCAGGATTGCTGCTGCGGATATCATTTTCGGCAAAAGTTGGTTCTTTTTCGTACTTGCCAGTCAATAACCCTGAAGCTAGAGGGAAATAAGGCACGAAGCTGATGTCGTGTTCTGCTAAATAAGGAAAGAAAGTTGTTTCTGCTTGGCGATGCAGCAGACTATATTCCTCTTCAAGAATATCGACGTAGCCATCTTGGTTGGCTTCTTGCAATTGGTCAAGACTAAAGTTGGATACACCGATCGCTCGAATCTTGCCAGCTTCTTTTAGTTGATGTAGCGCAGCGATGGCTTCATTCTTTGGTGTTTGCTCGTCTGGAAAATGGATATAAAAAATATCGATATATGCCGTCTGTAAACGAGCCAGCGCGTCTTCTACCGCCTGGGTCAAAAATGCTGGCGAATTGTCTTTTTTGTCTGGGTTGCCGGGTGTATGGGCGGCTTTAGTAGCAATGATCACTTTGCTGCGGTCGAATTCTTTTTCTTGCAAGACAGCACCAATCAATTCTTCTGAACGTCCTTCGCCATAAATATAGGCGGTATCAATCAAGGTAATACCGTTACGTAAAGCAGTTCGCAAAATATCCTTGCCTTGTTCATCATCCAGACCTGCAAAAAGATTGTGACCGCCAATCGCATTTGCCCCTAGACCTAACGAACTTGCATATACAGCCGACTTGCCAATTTTTACATCTGCCATCTTTTTTCCTCCTCAACATCTTACATATGGTTTATTTTTAGTGTAAAGCAAAGAAATGAAAATTGGTAATCAAAAGGTTTGAAAAAAGCTTGAAAAATCTTGACATTTCTGCCGGTTTCTTGTAGTTTATAGATAATATCTACTATCGATGAAGGATCGAGTACTTTGATGTTGCCCCTTAAAAGAGAGAACTGCCCTGGCTGAAAGCAGTGAAGGACGAACAAAGGAAAGACAATCTGGAGATGAACAGAAGCAAAGCTGTTCCGTGACCGAGCGTTAATCGTGATGAGGAGAAAGCAATTTCTCGAATGTAGGTGGTACCGCGTGTAATAACTCGCCCTTGTAAACAAACAAGGGCGAGTTTTTTTGCTGTGAATCACTACGATTGACGACCAGAGGGAGTCAGAGTAGATGATGAGCAGTACTAGCTGAGGGCAGGGAGGGTAGTCTCCGTCGTTACGAATCACTACGATTGACGACCAGAGGGAGTCAGAGTAGATGATGAACAGTACTAGCTGAGGGCAGGGAGGGTAGTCTCCATGATGATGATCGACAGATCTTTGCCTTCGTTAGAGAATGTACTGACAGACCCAATACATACGAAGTAGCAGCCAGCAGGCAGATGATACGTAGCACCCATGAAACAATAGGAGGATAAACGATGATGAGTTACCAACGCCCAAAAGGGACAAATGATATTTTACCGGGAGAATCAGAGAAATGGCAGTTTTTAGAAGAAACTGCGCGTTTGGTCTTTCGTGACTATCAATTCAATGAAATCCGCACACCCATCTTTGAACACTTTGAAGTGATCGCTCGCAGTGTCGGGGATACAACAGATATCGTATCGAAAGAAATGTATGATTTTTATGACAAAGGCGAGCGCCATATCACACTGCGCCCTGAAGGCACCGCACCGATTGCCCGCTCGTACGTTGAAAATAAACTGTTTGGGCCAGAACATACCAAACCATATAAAGTATTTTATATGGGACCTATGTTTCGCTATGAACGTCCGCAAAAAGGCCGTTTGCGCCAATTCCACCAAATCGGTGTGGAAGTCTTTGGCTCTGCTAATCCAGCAACAGACGTGGAAACGATGGCCATGGCCATGGATTTTTATCATCAACTTGGCTTGAATCAATTACGTTTGGTCATCAACTCACTAGGTGATAAAGAAACACGTCAAAATTACCGTCAAGCATTGATTGATTACTTGGTGCCCCATGAAGCGGAGTTGAGTGAAGACTCACAGCGTCGTTTACATGAGAACCCATTGCGGGTATTGGATAGCAAAGACAAGCGAGATCAGAAGTTTGTGGCCGACGCGCCATCGATCTTGGATTATTTAACGCCAGAGGCAAAAGCGCATTTTGATACGGTGGTTATGATGTTGGATGCGTTAGGCGTAGCATATGAGATCGATTCGACAATGGTTCGGGGGTTGGATTATTATACCCACACGATTTTTGAAATCATGAGTGATGCGCCAAAAATGGGTGCGCAAGCCACCATTTGTGCTGGCGGCAGATACAACCACCTAGTAGAAGAACTGGGCGGTCCAGAAACACCTGGGTTTGGCTTTGCTTTAGGAATGGAGCGGTTGCTGCTTACCTTAGAAGCAGAAGAGGTTGTGATTCCTGCTTTAAATCAATTAGATGCCTATGTGGTTGGTTTAGGCCAAGAAACCAATGTCGAAGTCTTGAAAGTCGTTCAAGCCATTCGCAACTTTGGTTTTTCAGCGGATCGCGACTTCATGGACCGAAAGGCCAAAGCACAATTTAAATCTGCAGACAAACAAGGCGCGCAATTGGTGCTGACTTTAGGAGAAACTGAAGTGGCACAACAAGTCATCAATATCAAATCAATGGCCAGTCGAGTGGAAAAACAATTCCCGCTTGCAGCACTATATGATCATTTTGATGAAATCTATGATGAAATGACCACGATTATGATCGAACAAGGAGAAGAAAAATGAGTAAACGTACAGTATACTGCGGCCGTGTATCAAAGGCCCAATTAAATCAAACAATCACCCTGAAAGGTTGGGTACAAAAACGCCGTGATTTAGGCGGCGTGATTTTCATTGACCTCCGGGATCGTGAAGGCATCGTTCAAATCGTCTTTAACCCTGAAGTATCAAAAGAAGCGTGGGAAATCGCTGATAAATGCCGCAGCGAATACGTGTTAGAAGTGACAGGTGAAGTGATCAACCGTGCGCCAGAAGCAATCAATCCTAAAATGGTGACAGGTGAATACGAAGTGATGATCACGGACATCACGATTTTGAATACAGCCAAAACGCCGACTTTCTTGATTGAAGATGACCAAACCGTCAGCGATGAGATCCGCATGAAATACCGCTATTTAGATTTGCGTCGCCCAAAAATGACGCAAAATATTGTGATGCGGGCGAAAACGACCCAATCGATTCGCAATTTCTTAGACAACAATGACTTTCTAGATATTGAAACACCTTACTTGGCTAAATCTACACCAGAAGGCGCGCGGGATTACTTGGTTCCATCAAGGGTTCACCCAGGTCATTTTTATGCCTTGCCGCAATCTCCGCAAATCTTTAAGCAATTATTGATGGGCGCAGGCTTTGACCGCTACTATCAAATCGTTCGTTGTTTCCGTGATGAAGATTTGCGTGGCGACCGTCAACCTGAGTTTACACAAGTCGATATCGAAACAACCTTTTTGACTGCCGAAGAGATCCAAACATATACAGAAGAGATGTTGGCTAAGGTGATGAAAGAGGTCAAAGGCTTAGAAGTCACGTTGCCATTTCCTCGCATGACTTATGATGAAGCTATGGGTCGTTACGGCAGCGATAAGCCAGATACACGATTTGCGATGGAATTGATCGATTTGTCTGAAGTTGTCAAAGATGTTGATTTCAAAGTATTCCAAATGGCCCTTGAAAAAGGCGGCGTCGTGAAAGTATTGAATGCTAAGGGTGCTGCGGATAAATATTCTCGTAAAGATATGGATAACCTAGGCCATTACGCGGGCCAGTTTGGCGCCAAAGGGTTGGCGTGGGTCAAAGTTGAAGCAGACGGTCTAAAAGGTCCGATCGCAAAATTCTTAACGGAAGTAACCGATGAAATCATCGCAGCGGCGCATGCCGAAGTGGGCGATATTTTGATGTTTGGTGCTGACTCATTTGGTGTTGTTTCAGCAACATTAGGCGCGATCCGCAATAAATTAGGGAAAGAACTTGGCTTGATCGATGAAAGTAAATTCAACTTCTTGTGGGTCACTGATTGGCCGCAATTTGAATATGATGAGGAAGCAGGACGTTATGTTTCAGCCCATCATCCCTTCACATTGCCAAAAGAAAGTGATCTTCCATTGTTGGCAACTGACCCTGCAAAAGTTTATGCAGAAGCGTATGATATTGTCTTGAATGGCTATGAATTAGGCGGGGGTTCATTACGGATCCATGATCGGGCTATCCAAGAGCAAATGTTTGAAACATTAGGGTTTTCACGCCGTGAAATGCAGGCCCAATTTGGTTTCTTGTTGGATGCGCTGGACTATGGTTTCCCTCCTCATGGCGGAATTGCTTTAGGATTGGACCGTTTAGCCATGTTATTGGCAGGAGAAGACAACATTCGCGAAGTGATCGCATTCCCTAAAAATGGGAAAGCCGCTGATCCTATGTCACAAGCACCAAGTACAGTGTCGCCAATGCAATTGTTTGACTTGAGTATTGATGTGACTACAGTTGAAGAAGACGAATAAACAATAAACGAAGAAATGAGTCATATGTCAGAAATTGATGAATAAATGAAATATTTTCATGAGAATTTATCAATTTCTTTCATTGTTCATTTCTTTTTTTACTCTCTGACGTATAATATAAGCAAAATCATAAAAGCGAGGCTGCAAAATGCAATGAAATCCCTATTTAAATGGCTCCCACACCCAGATTATGCGAGTAAACTATCTTTTTCCGTCGTCTATGCGCTATTGGCATCGATTGCTGTTAACTTTTTTTATCAGCCAGGACATATTTATTCCAGCGGAATCACTGGGGTTGCCCAAATCATTACCACATTATCGAAAGATTGGTTAGGTTTTTATATCCCAGTTTCGCTGGCGTTGCTTTTGCTGAATATTCCATTGTTTTTTATTGGCTGGTTCAAAATCGGCCATAAGTTTACGATCTTTACTGGAATCACGGTCTTATTGACATCATTGTTCGTTCAAGTGCTGCCGGAAGAAACTGTTACGACTGATCCAATGATCTGTGGGATCTTTGGTGGGGCAATCAGCGGCGTTGGGATTGGCTATGCCTTAAAAAATGGGTTGTCTTCTGGCGGTATAGATTTTATCAGTATTGCGATCCGCAAACGGACCGGCCGAACGATTGGGTCGATTTCGATAGTCTTTAATATCGTGATCATGTTTGCTGCCGGTATTTTATTTGGTTGGCAATACGCGTTATATAGCGCAATTGCGATTTTTGTGAGTGGCAAAGTGACCGATGCAGTCTTTACGAAACAAAAGAAAATGCAAGTCACGATCATTACCAGAAACCCTGAAGAGGTTATTCAAACGATCCAACGACACATGCGTCGTGGCATCACGATCATCAATGAAGCAGAAGGTGCTTATAAGCATGACAAACAAACCGTTTTGCTGACTGTTGTGACCCGTTTTGAGTTGCCAATGTTGCGTAGTGCGATGAAAGAATCAGATCCGAAAGCCTTTGTGAGTATCGCTGATAATGTGCAAATCTTAGGTCGTTTTTATGAGGAAGAATTATAAATTGAAAATCCCCCAAAAAAGTATTTCCTTGTTGAAATGCTTTTTTTTATACAAAAATTAATTTTTTTAGAAATATAATGAAAGATGCTAGCTTTAGTACAGGTATTTCTGGTAAATTATGAGAGAATGACAAAAGAAAGATTATTTTTAACGTCGTTTTTTTACTAGAAAAACAAATGGATCAATTTGAGAAAAGTGGTTGGATAATGAGCAAAAGATTAAGCACAAGCCGTTATATCACGGGGTTCGATGGGATTCGAACATTAGCCGTAATCGGCGTTATTTTATATCATTTATTACCTACCCAGATGCGGGGCGGGTATTTAGGCGTACCAGTATTTTTTGTTGTGTCAGGTTATTTGATCACCGACTTGCTCAGGCAAGAATGGGATCAAAACGGAAAAATAAAGGTGATGGATTTCTATGTCAGGCGTATGAAGCGCCTCTATCCAGGGATGGTAGTGATGTTGGTGCTGGCCGCTGCATATATCACCTTGTTCCAGCGCAACTTATTGAACAATTTGCGGGGAGTAGTTGTCAGCTCCTTGTTATATTACAACAATTGGTGGCAAATCAATCATGGCCTATCGTATTTTGATCGGTTCGGCAATGAGTCGCCCTTCACACATTTATGGTCATTAGCAGTAGAGGGACAGAATTATTTGATCTGGCCGCTGATTTTTATTCTATTGATGAAAATTGGCAAAAAACGCAGCCGCGTATTTAATGTCGTGGCGGGGATCACGGTCCTTTCAGGTATTTTGTTTGCCGTTTTGTATACACCAGGTGCGGACCCGACTAGGGTGTATTATGGGACAGATACCCGATTGTTTTCAGTCTGGATGGGAAGTGCGCTGGCCTTTATTTGGCCGACGACCCATTTGAAAAAAAATATTCCTGTGAAAGCCAAACGGATTCTTGATCTGTCGGGTGTTGTTTCTTTGATTGGTCTGATTGCTGCATTTTTCTTGTTAGATGATCATTTGACCTTCGTTTATTATGGCGGGATGTTTATGATCAGTCTTCTTGCAACGGTTCTTGTGGCTGTTACTGCCCATCCTGGGGCTAGCCTGAATCGATTGCTGACCAATCCATTGTTTAGTTATATCGGTAAACGTAGCTACGGTATTTATTTGTATCAGTTTCCTGTAATGATATTTTACGAAGCAAAGGTCGGGAATATTGGTGAGAATGTCTTGCTGCATACGCTGATCGAGTTGTTTTTGATTTTGCTATTCAGTGAGCTGTCCTATCGATTTATTGAAAATCCCTTGCGCAAATTCCGCTACAAAAACACGATACCCACAGTTAGAGGATGGTTCACTAAGCCTATCTTCAGTTGGAAAAAACCATGGGTTGTTCCTGGAACCGTGGTTGCCTTGGTTGCTTTGGTGGGGATCATCTCAGCACCAACAAACTATGTCGACGCCCAACAGCAGCAATTGAAAGACACGATTGCTGCCAACAAGAAAGCCGCAGAGGAAACCCAGAAAAACGCCAATGGTGAGGCATCAGAAAGCAGTACGGACAGCAGCACGGATAGTAGTGATTCTTCTGCTGCAACTGAAGCTGAACAAGATGTTATGACGAAGTACGATTTGTCGGAGTCGCAAGTCAAAAAGGCTGAATCATTAGAAATCACTGCATTTGGCGATTCAGTGATGCTGGATGCTACTTCTGATCTTCAGGAATTATTCCCTCAAGCCATTGTGGATGGGGACGTTGGCCGGCAGCTATATGCAAGTCCTGATCTAATCAAATCGTTGAAAGATCAAGGCTTGTTGCGAGATACGGTCTTGGTTGGACTCGGCACAAATGGCTCATTTACTGAAGCACAATTTGATAGCTTTATGAGTGAAATCGGCGACCGAAATGTTTACTGGATCAATGTTCGGGTACCGACACAACGTTGGCAAAATGAAGTCAATCGGATGCTGGAAAAAATGGCCGAGAAGTATGACAATATGACGTTGATCGATTGGTATGATCTCAGCAATAGCCAAGAGTCTTGGTTTTATGAAGACCGTGTCCATCCAAATCCTGATGGCATGGTGGAGTATGTGAAGCTGGTTGCTCAAACGATTTTAGCAGAAGATTAAACAAACACCCAAGCAACAGATGTACAGCTGATAGCTGTTATCAAGGTTGCTTGGGTGTTTTGTTTAGTATGAGGGAAATCTATTTAGCGCATTATTCAATCACAGTGAGCAATGTGTCAAAAAGCAATGCGCTAGAAGCTGCACCGGGGTCGATATGACCGATTGCCCGTTCACCTAGATAAGAAGCCCGGCCTTTTTTTGCTACGAGATCGCTCGTATGGTCTTTGGCTGCCTCGATATCTTCTTTTGTGAGGGCACCTTTTTGCAATGCATCTGCGACTGGCTGCCAGACATCGACCATCGTTTTGTCTTCAAATTCTGCTTTGCCTCGTTGTTTGATCCCCGCGAGTCCTTGTCCGATGATGTCGCCCAATTGTTCATAAGATGTGATTGCTTCTAGTTCTTTGGTGGCCTTCGTCATATTCATAAAGGCAGAGCCATATAGAGGACCAGAGGCACCACCAACTTTTGAGATCATGGCCATTGAAAAGACTTTGAACGTATCGCTGATGGTCTGTGGCGCTTGCTTCTGAAATGCTTCTTGATAAGCCGCCACACCGCGAGCCATATTGTTGCCATGATCACCATCGCCGATGGGGGTATCTAAATCGCTTAAATAAGCTTTGTTCTCTTCAATCGCTGTTGTAAATGCATTGAACCAGTTTTGGATCGATTCAGTTGTCAGATTCATTTGATTTCACTCCTTACCATGCAATAGTTGTTACTGGGGCAGTCAATGCCGCTGTATAATCGGTTTCTGTGAAGTCGATCACTGTTAAAGACAATCCCTGCATATCGATCGAAGTCATGTAGTTGCCGACTTTATGGAAGCTGACAGTGATATTTTTTTCAGCCAGTAATGTTTCGACATCGTTGGCAAATACGAAGAGTTCCATTAAGGGGGTACCCCCCATGCCATTGATCAATACACCGATCTTTTTGGGGGTCTGTGCATAATCAGCCAATATTTTCTCCAACAATTCTTTCGCTAAAGCTTTTGATGGTTGTAATTTTTCGCGACGATAGCCTGGTTCTCCGTGGATACCTACACCATATTCGATTTCATCTTCCCCCAAATCAAAACCAGGTTTACCCACTTCTGGAACAGTTGCTGCTTTTAGGGCAACCCCAATCGTCTTGATTTTGGCAACGACGGCTTCACCCAGTGTTTTTAATTCAGGCAACGAGGTTCCATTGCGGGCTGCATCTCCAAGAATTTTGTGGACTAGGACGGTACCTGCAACCCCGCGTTTGCCAGCTGTATAGGTGCTGTTTTCAACTGCAATATCATCGTCAACGACAACGATTTCGGTTTGGATATCTTCCATATCTGCCATATCTTTGGCCATTTCAAAGTTTAAAATATCGCCAGTATAGTTCTTAACGATCAGTAAGACACCCTGGCCTTGATCGGCTGCTTGGATGCCGCTCAATATTTGATCGGGCGTAGGAGAGGTAAATACATCACCGAGAACCGCTGCGCTGAGCATACCGTCGCCAACAAAACCAGCATGGGCAGGTTCATGTCCGCTGCCACCGCCAGAAACGAGCCCTACCTGTGTTTTCTCCTCATTTTTAGCCAGCACCCGTGTATCTTCGACTTGATGGATCAAATCGGGATAACTAGATGCTAAACCTGCCAACATTTCCTCTACGATCATACTAGGGTCATTGATTATTTTTTTCATGCTTCGTGCCATCCTTTCTCGGCTGCTTTTTTTGCTTCAGCAGTAATTTGTGCCAAATCGTCACTAAAACCGGCTGTGATTGCTGCGGCAAAGGCCCCTTCTACTAATGGTGCATCGATCAAATGATACCGTGTTTGCTGCGCTGGCTCTAACATGTCATAAGCCAGTTCAGCATTCAACACTGCGCTGCCCAAATCGGCAAAAACAAGAATCATAGCCGTTTCGTCTGTCTCATTGACTGCGTCTACGATTTTTGTAGCATCAGAACCAAGATCGCCTTCTTGCGTACCACCGAGAGAATAGAGAGTGACTGTCTTTGTATCTGCCATGTCTTCAATCATCAATTTTAAGCCATCAGTAAGTTGTTGACTGTGAGAAACGAGTAAAATACTTTTTTTCATTCAAAATCACCAATGCTTTCTGAGTAAATTTGCAGCGCAGTTCAGTTCATATAGTGCCGATCAAGACAAATACTATACGGTTGCTGTAACCGTCTACAAAACTAGTATAACAAATTTCGAAAATCTTGCATGGATTTCATCTGGCCCACGCTGATCAGACATCATGCAAAGAGCAAAAAACGTCTCCGCAAGGATGCGGAAACGTTCGGTCTTGCAAGCTTTATACTTTCGCTAAACGGGCAGCCGACCATTTTTTGGTCAATAATGAGACACCTGCAAATAAAATGATGTTGATGATCATCAATCCGATAAAGTAAGGCAATGTTACGGCTGTTAAAAAGCTGACTTCCAGTAAATGATGGAAGAGCATGGCGGCAATATAGATGCCAAAGGTTGTCGAAACCGCTAAGAATAGACGCAAAGGGTTCAGAGGTAGACAAGCGCGGATCACTGCCAAGCAGCTAATCCCTATCAATAAATAGTAGAGTAATGTGGTGCTAGCTAATTCGTTCCAGCCATAATCTGTTTGCAAAAAGCGCACAGCAAAATAGTTGATAAGGACCAAAAGCGCATTTGGCAAGGCATGTAACAATGACGTGGACAAATAGCGCCCGTGAATGCGTTGTTTGTTTTCTTCGAAGGATAAAAAGAAAGAGGGATACCCTTCGATCGCCAGATCAATCAAAGTGATTTGAATCGGCAAGAAAGGAAAGGCACTCGACGTCAGAATACAAATCAACGACAAGAGAAAACTATAAATCGTTTTGATAAAGAAGATGCCTGAAGCTTTGGTCACATTATTGACGACCCGACGGCCTTCGAACAAAACATCTGGTAATGTGGTGAAATCTGAATCCAGTAAGACAAAATTCGCGATTTGACGTGCGGCACTATCACCAGCCGCCATGGCAATACTGACATCTGCTTCTCGCAAGGCCAAAACATCATTGACTCCATCCCCAGTCATCGCAACAGTGCAGTCGGCGGCTTTTAATTCTTCTACCAGCAATTTCTTCTGTTCTGGTGTGACCCGGCCGAAAACGGTATAGCGTAATGCAGCAGAACGGACGTCTGATTCGGTTGACAATGTCGATAAATCAATGGCTTTTTCTGCATCAGGTACGCCGGCGCGTTGCGCAATTGCCGATACAGCGGTTGGATTATCGCCAGAGATGACCTTCAGATCAATGCCTTCTTCGGTCAGATAAGCCAATGTTTCTTGTGCATTTTGACGGATGATATCCGATAAAACGATCACGGCTACCGCCTGAGCATTTGATGGATCAAAGTCCGCTTCTGCCAATTGGGTAGTCGGTGATTGCGCGAGGATCAGAACCCGAAGACCGGCAACTTGTGCAGCATTCACTTGCGGTAAATCAGCAGATCCAGCGATTTTTTCTGGTGCCCCTAAGTACAACGTGCCAAGGGAGTCAAAGGAAATGGCGCCCCATTTGCGCTCAGACGAAAAGGCGATGACTGTTGCAGGTGTTTCTCTTGTCAAGACAGGGATCTCTGCCCGCAAGGCTTGCATGGTTAAGTTATTATCGGCACTTGCTGCTAAATATTGGCTGAGCAACATGCGAGGATCAATATGATCTTGTAATGGCAGCACGTCTTGTAATTGCATTTTGCCTTCAGTCAAGGTGCCTGTTTTGTCTAAACAAAGCGTATCGACGTGGGCCAATGTTTCGATGGCATGCATTTCTTGGACCAAAATCCTTTTTTTCGCGAGTTTGATGACCCCAGTGGTCAAGGCAATACTGATCAAAAGAACGAGCCCTTTTGGCAACATGCCTAATAACGCTGCTGCAGAAACGATCACTGAAGACTGAATCCCTGTATCACGTAAAAAATAAGCTTGTAAAAATAGAACGACACCGAGGGGGACGATCACATAACTTGTAAACTTCGAGACCCGGCGAATGGAGGAGACCAATTCTGATCGTAGAGGTTTGTGGACCTTGGCTTCATTGCTTAATTTGGCTGCATAATTATCGGCCCCTACATGGATGACCTCGGCAGTGACTTCACCACTCACAATAAAACTGCCGGATAACAAGCTATCGCCGGCATGTTTGACCACAAGATCAGCTTCACCTGTCAGCATCGATTCATTGACCTCCACTCCACCAGATTGAATCGTCAAGTCGGCGGGAATTTGATCACCAGCACCAAGTACCACCCAATCGCCCAGCACTAAATCTTTAGATGTATGGGTACTGATCTGACCATCTCGCCACACCCGCAAGGTTTGTGGTGCGACGAGAGATAGCTTTTTGACCAAATTGCGGGCGTGTACTTCTTGACTGATCCCAATGATGATATTGACCAAGATGATCACCAAATAAAACATATTTGAGTAAGCTCCGACGGCAAATAAAAAGACCCCGATCAATAGATTCAGACAATTGAATAATGTGAATAAATTGTCTTTGATGATGGCTGCTGTTGTTTTGCTGGCAGTTGTTTCATAATCATTATGCAAACCAGCTTGTATTTTCTTGGCTGCTTCTGCAGAAGTCAGCCCAATCGATGTTTGCTCCATAGTGTTCTCCATTTCTTTTTTCTTTCATTAGTTTAGCATGACGTCTTCTGCCTGTAACAAATGATAACGATATCAAACAAAACTTAATTGAAATCTTAAAATTTTGCTATAAATATCACTGAGGGTCAGTGATTGCAGACGGGGTCATCGACAATCTTTATTCCCTCTCGTATAATAGGAAAGTAAAAAAATATTCTTTAAACTGACGGCTGTCTGGTTCGCCATCGAAAGAGGAGTACTATGTTTTTAAAAGAAAAAATCATCGCTGAAAGCAAGCGTCTAGGTATCGATAAAATCGGTTTTGCCTCTGCAGAGCCCTTCACTCATTTGGAAGAATCGTTGAAAGAACAA
This sequence comes from Enterococcus sp. DIV0876, assembly GCF_050529585.1. Lineage (GTDB taxonomy): Bacteria > Bacillota > Bacilli > Lactobacillales > Enterococcaceae > Enterococcus_D. Next base: position 2,693,036 of record NZ_CP172882.1, on the reverse strand, counting down.
AAAGCCAAAGGCCATACCTCGGGCTTTGAGCACCCAGTGATCGAAGAACGAATCTATCCAGAACGGACCTTCGAAAATCCGCAAACGATCATTGCGATCGCACTGGCTTATCCAACCAAAATCAAAGAAAAAGTACCTCGAGATGAAAAACGCGGCATGTTTGCTCGCGCCTCGTGGGGAATCGATTACCATGATATATTAAGAGATCGTTTAGACAAGTTGATCAGCTTTATCAAAACCCAAGCTGCATCTATGGAAGAAGGTACCCAGTGGCGTTTTGCACCGCAAGTTGATACAGGTGAATTGGTAGATGTGGCTGCTGCACAACGGGCTGGTTTAGGCTTTATTGGACGCAATGGTTTGCTGATCACTGAGGAGTTTGGTTCCTTTGTATACTTAGGAGAAATCGTCACCAATATCGCATTGGCGCCAGATGAGGAAGTTCCGTTTGGCTGCGGAGAATGTACCCGCTGCATTACTGCGTGCCCGACGAAAGCCTTGTTGGGGGATGGCAGAATGAATGCCCAACGTTGTCTGTCTTATCAAACCCAAACGAAAGGCATGATGCCTGAAGAGTACCGCAAGAAAATGCACAATGTTATCTATGGCTGTGATATTTGCCAATTGGTCTGTCCTTATAATCGCGGCAAAGATTTTCATTTTCATGAAGAGATGGAGCCTGAAGTTGACAGCGTCTATCCCAAATTGAAACCAATGCTGTCTATGTCTAATAAAGATTTCAAAGCCCAGTTTGGCCATTTGTCCGGTTCATGGCGCGGCAAAAAGCCGCTGCAACGCAACGCCATCATTGCTTTGGCCAACGTCGGCGATCGTAGTGCGTTGCCAGAAATCTGGCGCTGTGCGACTGAAGACGTGCGGCCGGTGATCCGCGGCACGGCTTATTGGGCAATCGGTCAATTAGGTGTGAAAGAACCAGCGCTATGGTTGGCTCGATTGCAAGAAGTAGAGCGGCTTGATCCAGAAGAAGAAGCCCGAAGAGAGCTAGGACCAGCTATTGCACGACTGCAAGCTGTTATCGATAAACAAAAGGCGTAATCAATTGCAGAACAAAAAAAGCGAACCCCTGAGGACTCGCTTTTTTTGTTAATCTAAAACATCATCGCTTTCAACGATTTCTTCTGCTTCCAACTCGAAGTCTGGTGCAGGATGGACCCGTTCTGGCAATTCCATCTCCAGTTCGCCTTCTTCGGTGTATTGGTTGTCAGTGTCTGCGACATCGATCAAGATGTCTTCAGGTAATTCTTGATCCAAACGGTAACCTTCTGCATGGCGGGTATCCAATAGTTCTAATAGATGCTGCCACTCATCTTTGGAAATGACGACTACATCGATGCCATCTTGATTTTGGATCTCGACAACAGAAGACAAATCAGTGCCGACGGTTTTGATAATGTTCTCTAAAGACCATTTTGTGTTTTCTAAATCAATTTTTTGTGTCATGATTCTTGCTCCTTTTCATTCTAAGATTGATGGATACTTTAATTGTAACGGGAAAACTGTCAAAATCAAAATAGGACGATCGGCGAAGCAAAAAATGCGTAAGAACATTTGCAGACATGTGCCAACAGCGGTAAGATGGAGGGAACAAGGGAAAGGGAGGAACAAAATGAAGGAAAAACAGACGTTTCATGTAAATGGGTATTTGGCATTGGTGGTCTTGATTGGGTTATTGATAGGCGGGGCGTATTTATTTTATGACGGTGCAGTCAATGAAAGAGCGGCTGAGATTATCATCGGTGTGATCTTGTGGATCATTTCTTTCTTATTCCTCAGCTCACTAACGATCGTCCAGCCGAATCAAGCCAAAGCCATTCTTTTCTTTGGTCAATATTTAGGCACCATCAAAGCCAATGGCTTATTTGTGACCACACCTTTAACGCAAAAGATCAATGTATCATTGAAAGTGCGCAACTTTAATAGTTCGTTATTAAAAGTCAATGACTCTGACGGCAATCCGATCGAGATATCAGCAGTTGTCGTATTCAAAGTCGTTGATACAGCCAAAGCATTGTTCGACGTGGATTACTACCAAAACTTTATTGAGATCCAAAGTGAAACTGCCATTCGACATATTGCTACCCAATATCCGTATGATACCTTCAACGATGATGATATCACTTTACGGGGCAATACCAATGAAGTGTCGGCAGAGTTGGCCAAAGAGCTGCAAGACAGATTAGCTGTCGCTGGTGTAGAAGTCATCGAAACCCGATTGAACCATTTGGCCTATGCGACAGAAATCGCCAGCGCGATGTTGCAACGACAACAAGCCAAAGCGATTCTTTCTGCCCGCCAAATTATTGTTGAAGGTGCCGTTTCAATGACACAAATGGCTTTAGAACAAATCGAAGATGGTCAAGATATCAATTTTACGGATGACCGCAAAGTCCAATTGATCAATAATTTATTGGTGTCGATCATCACCGATAAAGGCACGCAACCAGTGATCAATACGGGCGATGTCAAAGAAAAAGGGGTATAGCAGATGAAGAAACTATACATCAAGCAAAAAGTCTTCAGCATTGGTGAAAAATTTACGGTTATGGATGAACAGCAAAATCCCCGTTACTATGTAGAAGGCAGTTTTATGAAAATACCAAAACAGTTCAAAATTTTAGATGCGCAACGGCAACCTGTGGCGGCAATCACCAAGAAAGTTTTTAGTTTGCTGCCTAAGTTTTTTGTTGAAGTCCATGGCAAAGAGGCCATCGTCTTATCCAAACAACTGACTTTTTTTAAAGCAAAATATTCGATCGATGCAGAAGGCATCGATGTCGATGGTAATTGGTGGGATATGGATTTTGCCGTCAATCGGCATGGCAAACGCATCGCTGAGATCCACAAAAAATGGATTTCATGGGGAGATACTTATGAAGTGGTGATCTATGAAGAAGACTTAGATGATTTGATCATTTCATTGGTGATTGCCATCGATCGAGTGAAGGCCGATGACAATGCCGCAAGTTCAGCAAGTTCGTAAAGTTGTAAGATCCGTATCATGATACGGATCTTATTTTGTGGATTATCTGAAAAAAGAAAGAAATTGAAAACGGTTAGAAACTTTTTTTATCAAGGTTTGTTTCTTGAAGAAGATACGCGGATTGTCTAGTATTTTCCGCTGAATTTGTTTAAAATGAAGTATCAACGAAAGAAAGAAGTGGCGTACATGTTATATGGTTCGATCGAAGCCGGCGGCACGAAGTTTGTCTGCGGGATTGGCGATGAAGAAATGGCGATCAAGGAGCGAGTGAGTTTTCCCACCACTACACCGGAAGAAACGATGGCATTGGTGATCGATTTTTTCAAGCAATATCAAACACAGTTGGCGGGTATCGGTATTGGTTCTTTCGGACCGATCGATATTCATCATGAGTCGCCAACATATGGTCATATCACCTCAACACCTAAATTGGCTTGGCAAAATTTTGATTTTATCGGTACCATGAAAAAAGAATTTCCGATACCGATTTCATGGACAACGGATGTGAATGCGGCCGCCTATGGAGAATACGTATTTGGCAATGGCAAAGGCCGTAATAGCGTTGTCTACTATACGATTGGTACCGGTGTTGGCGGTGGTGCGTTGCAAGATGGACGTTTTGTTGAAGGTTTCAGCCATCCTGAGATGGGTCATGCCCTCGTCGTCCCTCATCCAGCAGATGATTTTGAAGGCAGCTGTCCATTTCATGGCAATTGTTTAGAAGGCATGGCTGCCGGCCCAGCAATTGAAAAGCGCTTAGGCAAAAAAGGACAAGATGTTGCTGAAGATGACCCTTATTGGGAAATTGAGGCCAGCTATATCGCACAATGTGCCTATAATACCACATTGATGCTTTCACCAGATGTGATCATTTTTGGCGGGGGTGTCATGAAACAACGACATATGTTAGATAATGTGCGACAAGCTTTTAAGAAATTAGTCAATGGCTATGTGGAAACACCAGCTTTAGATAAGTATATCGTAACTCCGGCATTGGAGGACAATGCGGGGACATTAGGCTGTCTAGCATTGGCAAGAGAAGCTGTTTTACACGCATAAGAAGGAGAAGACCATGTTGAATGCATGGTCTTTTTTTTGCTGTGAATTGGAGAATAGTCAGAAGGCAAAGGGGAACTTTCTTTGCAGAATGCCGGACTTTTCGTATACTAAAGAAGAGGTGGAGAAAATGAAAGTAGCTGTACGCAAAAGAAAAATCGGTAATATCCCGGTCTTAGAAGTTGTACCTGAGGCGCTTATTTATGAGCCTTTGCCCTTGATTATTTATTATCATGGCTGGCAAACCAGTAAAGAATTGGTATTGACCCAAGGCAGGAAGTTGGCGCGGGCTAATTTCCGGGTGATTTTGCCTGACGCTGCCAATCACGGAGAAAGAAAAACTGCTTTATCAGAAATTCCTTCTCTGACGTTTTGGCAAAGTATCCAAACCAATTTATTTGAATTTGCTTATCTGGTAGATTTCTTCGAAAATTTAGGTTTAGTCAATGGCCAAATCGCTGTCGGCGGTGTATCAATGGGCGGAATGACAACTTGTGGACTGTTGTGTCAACATCCTGAAATCAATGCAGCAGCCTGTATTATGGGCTCGCCTTCGATGATCAGTTATCGCGAACGGATTCAAACCCATGCAGGAGCGGCCGGTTTTTTTGTGCCGGAAGATTATGCACGTTTGTTGGGCTGGATGGATGCCTACGACTTGCAGTCTCAACCAGAGAAATTAGGCCAAAGACCGTTGCTTTTTTGGCATGGTACACAAGATGAAAAGATTCCATACCAAGATGTGGCTGAATTTGTACAAGCCAATCCTGCAGCCAGTCTTCAGTTTATTTCCCGCGATGAACGTCATTTGGTCCGTGGAGAAACGATGGATCAAGTCACAGCATTTTTTGTGGATGCGTTAAGAGAAAACAACTAAAAGCATCACGCGGCATTGTGTCAAAAGGTACAAGCATAAAACTCGTTTTTTGTCACGAGATACCCTATACTGTAGTGTGCAAAAAAAGGAGGAATTATTGTGAGTTACCGCGTTTTATTATTTTATAAATATACCACGATCGAAGATCCAGAAAGCTTCGCGAAGGAGCATTTAGCATTTTGTAAAGAAAACGACATCAAAGGTCGTATTTTAGTCGCAACAGAAGGTATCAACGGCACGCTTTCAGGAACGATCGAAGCAACGGATAGATACCGGGAGATGATGGAAGCTGACCTGCGCTTTCAAGGGATTTATTATAAAATCGATGAAGTAGAAGACCATGCCTTCAAAAAAATCTTTGTCCGTCCAAGAAAAGAATTGGTTTCACTGAATCTTGAAGACGACATTGATCCGCTAGAAATGACGGGCAAATATTTGGATCCTAAAGCCTTCAAAGAGGCATTACTAGATGAAGATACGGTTGTTATTGATGCGAGAAATGACTATGAATATGATTTAGGTCATTTTCGTGGTGCAGTACGCCCTGATATTCGCAGCTTCCGTGAATTGCCCCAATGGATCATCGACAATAAAGAACGATTTATGGATAAAAAAGTCGTGACCTACTGTACAGGTGGGATTCGCTGTGAGAAATTTTCCGGCTGGCTGATGCGGGAAGGGTTTGAAGATGTCGCACAACTCCACGGGGGGATTTTTGCTTATGGCAATGATCCGGAAGTACAAGGGGAATTGTGGGATGGCAAAATGTACGTCTTTGACGAGCGGATCAGTGTCGAAATCAATCATGTGGACAAACAAGTGATTGGCCGTGACTGGTTTGACGGTACGCCTTGTGAGCGCTATGTGAACTGTGCCAATCCGGAATGCAACCGTCAATTCTTGACCTCAGAAGAAAATCAAGCAGCTCATTTAGGCGCCTGCAGTTATGATTGTGCGATCCACGAACACAATCGCTATGTCGAAAAACATGGGATTTCAGAGGCAGAAAAAGAACGCTTGTTGGCGAATTTTGCGGTAGAAGCCATTCAAGCATAAGCTTTAGACAGTGGTTTTATAAAGAAACACTTGTTGGTCAGATGGGGTACACCTTGACTAGCAAGTGTTTTTTAGCATTGATTTCCTTGGTCTTGATGTTGATCGACAATCTGATTTACAAAATCATTCAATATTTTCATAGCCATTTGTAATAAGTTAAGATTTATCTTTCATCATGGAAACTATACATATTTCGTTCTTTAATTATCAGAAAAATCAAACTATTCCAATTGGGTTTTTATCATTTTTATTGTCTATCAAACGCAAGCCTCTCGCATATTTGTATAATTTAGAGTAAACTATACCTAATTGTTAGATAGGAAAGAGGAAGATAGATGAAGATTGTTATTGCTGGTGCTGGTGCGATGGGAAGTCGCTTTGCGATTATGCTGAAAAGAGGCGGCAACGAGGTCACGTTGATCGATGGTTGGCCGGCCCATATCGAAGCGATTCGGGAACATGGACTGAGAGCCAATTTAAATGGCGAAGAAATCGCAGTGCCATTTCCCATCTATTCGCAACAAGAGATTCCGACAGATGCACAAGCAGATCTGATTTTGGTGTTTACCAAAGCGATGCAGCTGGATCAAATGATGCAGACGATCCAACCAATGATTGGCGAAGAAACCAAAATCCTTTGTTTATTGAATGGGATTGGGCATGAAGATACGATTGAGAAATATGTCGCTGCTGACAAAATTATACTCGGCAATACGATTTGGACGGCTGATTTGATTGGACCGGGACAAGTACGTTTGTTTGGCGAAGGCTCAGTGGAATTACAGAATTTAAAACCAGGCTATGAAGCCACAGCGAAAGAAGTCGCTGCTGTATTGGCAGATGCGGGGTTACATGCGGTATATTCAGAAAATATTCGTTATTCTATTTACCGTAAAGCGTGTGTCAATGGCACCTTGAATGGTTTGTGTTCGATTTTAGACGTCAATATTGCGCAATTCGGTGGCACATCGACTGCCCGTAAAATGGTTGAAACGATCGTGAGCGAATTTGCTGCAGTGGCCCGTCATGAGGCTGTTGAATTAGACATTCCTGAGGTGGTTCGTCATATTGAAGAAACCTATGACCCAGCTGGTATCGGTATGCATTATCCGTCTATGTATCAAGATTTGATCAATAATCATCGCAAAACAGAAATTGATTATATCAACGGTGCGATTTCCCGCAAAGGGGAGAAATACAATGTACCAACGCCGTATTGCGACTTTTTGACACAATTGATCCATGCCAAAGAAGAAGTGTTGGAAGCAAAATAAGCGTATCAAAAAACCAAACGGGTCTGCAGAAAACTGCGGACCCGTTTCATGATCACTTTTGGTTACGCTTCTGGCAAATCCGTCATGAAGCGGTCTCTCCCTTGAAAAACAGCCAACTCTGTCACGCCGAAAGAATGCAGCAGACGGCTCATCGCCGCAAAATCTAGGCGATAATCATTTGCTACATGGGCATCAGAGCCCAAGGTAAAGAGTTTGCCTCCGACGCTTTGATATAAAGGAATCGCATATTCGTACAGATGGGCATTCTTGTATGGACCGAAGCTTTTGGCATTGATTTCCATCGCCAAATCACGGGCAACGATCTTCTTGAAAATAGCAGTCAGTTCCGTTTCAAAATATTGCGCCAGTTCTTCTTGGCTGAAATCAAAACGGCGTAAGCCATAATCAAAGTGGGTCACGATGTGTCCTTCAGGAAATGAATCAAGGACTGTCGACATTTGATCAAAGTAGGTTTTGGCAACGTCGAATTTGTCTTTTTTCAAGACGGCATCATCCATATAATCAAACGTACCGTTTTGATGGATGCTGATCAATTTCAAGTCGTAAGGATGGGCATGAAGATAATCAATGATCGTTTGCTCTTGTCCTGGAACGACGCCAATTTCGATCCCTTTTAACAAATGGGTAGGGGTGGTTTCTTGCAATTGCTGGTGTTTTTCCACTAACCTTTCATAGTCGGGGATATCATCGCGAAAGTTTGAATATGGATTTTTCAAATCGAAATGGTCGGTGGCAACGAAAAATTCAGGCTGATAAGCCAAGTAATTCTCGAATTGTTCAGTAGAATCAAAGGACAAAAAGGTATGTAAATGCTGATCGTAATAATGCATGAGAAGACTCCCTTTTTTTGAATACGATACCACAAAAAGCGAGTAGAAACCATTCTTCTGTGAGAAAAGGTTTTCTCTTTGAGCTATTTTCTATTATAATAGATTGGGAATAGTTGAGAAGGAGCAGTCAGTCGATGAGTATGTACCTAGAGATCCCGGAATTTGAAAGTGAATTTCGTTTCCGCACGTTCTTAAATGATGGATTAACAATCGTTTATCCCCATGTGCATAAGGAAATTGAAATTATTTATGCCAAACGTGGCACGGTCAATATCGGTGTCGACGATACGATCGTTGAACTGCAAGAAGGCGACTTGTATTTATTTGCCAGCGGACAGCCGCATTATTTTTTGGCGTCGCCAGAAAGTGAGCGGTATGTCTATCAATTTGATCTGAAATTATTCGAAGAAGCGTTGCTCAGAGAGTCAGAAACTTCTCTATTAATGTTATTTGAAGAAGGAGAGCCCCATAGTCGAGCATGGCCGGATAGTTTCACTGAGAAAATCACTGATTTGTTGATTGAATTGTACCAGTTAGAAGAAGAAAACGTTCGGGGAAAGCGTTATTTGATGATGGGTTTGCTCTACCAAATCATCGGAGAATGTTACCAAAGTTTGCCAAAACGACAAAAAATCCGGGGCTCATTGAAGCGCTCAGCCGCCCAATACAAAGAAACCTTGCAACGGTTGAATCAAGTCTTTGAATACATTGAATCTCACTATCAGGATGTATTGACAATGGAAGAAACAGCGCGATATGTCGGCTTTAGTCCCCATTATTTCACCCGGTTTTTCAAGACAAATACTGGAAAGACCTTCATGCAATTTTTGACGGAATACCGAATCAATCAAGCGAAATTTATCCTGGCCAATCAGAAAATACCAATGGCAGAAGTGGCTGAAAAAGCTGGATTCGCAAGTGTGAAGACTTTCCATCATGTTTTCAAGGAGACGGTAGGGCAGTCGCCGCTGCAATATCAAAAACAACTGAATCTGAAGTGAAAATAAACGACTCCTGTATATCTGCAGTGGGTCGTTTTTCATTAGCAGTTATTTTTTTAACGATAGTTATTTGAAGATCGGCGTTTTTTTGTGAGAATTCCATAAGATAAATTTCGGGAATTTTTTCCATGGAAATTGGGAAGAAGTTGTTTGATGGTTTCGTTATAATGAGCCTATAGAAAATAAAAAGCGTTTTCAGGAGGAAAGTTATGACAGTTAAAGTTGGAATCATTGGGTGTGGCGGAATTGCAAATGGCAAACATATGCCGGCATTGTCACAAGTTGCAGAAGTAGAAATGGTGGCTTTTTGTGATTTGATCGTTGAACGTGCGGTTGAAGCGAAAGCTATTTTTGGAACGGAAGATGCACAAGTGTTCAGCGACTATCAAGAAATGCTGGCGCAAGCCGACCTTGATGTGATCCACGTATGTACACCAAATGCTTCTCATGCGGAATTGTCGATCGCAGCTTTAGAAGCAGATTGTCACGTGATGTGTGAAAAACCAATGGCCAAAACGACTGAAGAAGCCAAAGCAATGATCGAAGCGGCCAATCGGACGGGCAAAAAATTAACCATCGGCTACCAAAACCGATTCAGAAAAGATTCTCGCTATCTGCATGAGGTATGTTCAGAAGGACAACTGGGCAATATCTACTTTGGTAAAGCCCATGCGATCCGTCGTCGTGCAGTGCCTACTTGGGGTGTTTTCCTAGATGAAGAAGCCCAAGGCGGCGGCCCATTGATCGATATCGGTACCCACGCATTAGACTTGACGTTATGGATGATGAACAATTACAAACCGAAATTCGTTGTTGGCAAGGCCTATCATGAATTGTCACAAACCAAAAATGCAGCCAACGCATGGGGCTCATGGGATCCAGAGAAATTTTCTGTTGAAGATTCTGCCTTTGGATTTGTTGTGATGGAAAATGGCGCAACGATTTTCCTTGAAGCAAGCTGGGCTTTGAACAGTTTGGATGTCAAAGAAGCCAAAACAACATTGATTGGCAGCAAAGCCGGTGCAGATATGAACAATGGCTTAACCATCAATGGTGAGGACCATAGCTTGTTATATGAAAAGAATATCGAATTGGAAACTGGCGGGGTTGATTTTTATGAAGGTACTGGTGAAACACCAGAAATCTTAGAAGCCCAATCATGGATCAATGCGATCATCAACGATACTGAACCAGTCGTGAAACCAGAAGAAGCGATGGTAGTGACCGAGATTCTAGAAGCAATCTACAAATCATCCAATACTGGTGAGCCTGTATATTTAGGCTAAAGATTCGCAACCAAATATAATGGAGGAGCGTACATGACAAAACCCAAAATCGGCTTGCAACTTTGGAGCATCCAAGATGCCTGCAAAGAAGATTTTTTTGCAGCATTACAAGCAGTAAAACAAGCTGGCTATGATGGCGTAGAATTCGCGGGTTATGGTGATCATTCAGCAGAAGAGATTGCCTCGTATCTAGAAAAATTGCAACTTGAAGTAGCTGCATCGCATATTCCGTATGAAGCGTTACAGCCCGAGAACATCACAGAAACGTTGGCATTTGAACAAATGATTGGCAATCAACGCATCGTGATTCCCTATGCAAGTTTTGATTCATTGGAAAAATGGCAGGCATTTGCCCATTCACTGACAGCTATTGTCAAACAAGTGCAAGCAGCAGGCATGACATTGTACTATCATAACCACGCCCATGAATTTACAGAAGTACCTGGTCAATCCATGATCGATGTACTGTGCAAAGACAATGACCAGCTGCGATTAGAAGCGGATTTGTATTGGTTGGCCTTTGCTGGCGTTGATGTACTGGAATGGTTGAAGACATATCAAGGAGCTGTCGGCTTGGTCCACATCAAAGATATGCAAGCAGATCCTAGAGAAAGTACTGAAATCAATTCGGGTATTTTGCCAATCAAAGACTATGTGATTGCTGCTAAGACTTTAGATTTGCCCTGGCTGATCGTTGAACAAGAAGCCTTTCAAGCCTATAGTCCATTAGAAGCGACAGCAATCGATTATTTACAGCTGAAAGATATTGTAGAGGAGGTCCACCAATGATCCATGTAACTGTATGGAATGAATACCGCCATGAGAAAACCGATGAAACGGTACAAAAAATGTATCCGGAAGGTATCCATGGTCAAATCGCAGCTTTTTTAAGTGAAGATGATTTCGAGGTGCGGACAGCGACTTTAGATGAGCCGGAGCACGGACTGACTGAGCAAGTATTAGCCGATACAGATGTACTGGTATGGTGGGGACATATGGCACACGATGAAGTCGACGACGCCATTGTTGCGCGGGTTCATCAGCGCGTCCTCGAAGGTATGGGATTGATCGTCTTGCATTCAGGTCATTTTTCAAAAATATTCAAGACATTGATGGGCACTTCATGTGATTTGAAATGGCGCGTCGATGACCGCCATGCCCGCGTATGGAATGTCAATCCAAGCCATCCGATCGTTGAAGGGGTCGGAGAATATATCGAGTTAGAACAAGAGGAGATGTACGGGGAGCATTTTGATATTCCTGCACCAGATGAATTGATATTTGTTAGTTGGTTCCCAGGCGGAGAAGTCTTCCGCAGCGGCTGCACATTCCGTCGCGGCAATGGAAAAATCTTCTATTTCCAACCTGGGCATGAAACGTTCCCAAGTTATTATAATGAAAAAGTCCAAAAAGTGATCAAAAATGCTGCCCGTTGGTGTGCACCGACTGAAAACAGCTACCCTTATTATGGACACTTTCAAGCATTAGAGGAGGAAGCAAAATGAAATTAGGCGTATTCACACCGCTATTCAATCAATTAAGTTTTGAAGAAATGATCGATGAAGTTGCCAAAAAAGGCTTGCAAACAGTTGAAATCGGCACGGGCGGCTCACCAGGCAATGCTCATTTGGATATTGATAAACTGTTGGCCAGCGAAAGTGACCGCAAAGAATACTTAGCAAAATTAGCGGATAAAGGCTTATCGATTTCTGCATTGAGCTGTCACAATAACCCGATTTCACCGCTAAAAAATGAAGCCCAAGAAGCAGATGAATTGTTGCGCAAAACCATCAAACTAGCAAGTTTGATGCATGTACCAGTGGTAAACGGTTTTTCTGGTGTGTCCGGTGGGAATGCGACAGACACGCAAGTCAATTGGCCTGTATTGCCTTGGCCAACGGAATATGATGACAACTATAATTACCAATGGGAGCAGAAATTGATTCCTTATTGGAAAGGCATCAACCAAGAAGCGGAAGCTGCCGGGGTGAAGATCGGGATTGAATTACATGGCGGTTTCTTAGCGCATACGCCTTATACCATGCTGAAACTACGCGATGCAGCCGGAAAAGCGATTGGTTGTAATCTTGATCCAAGTCATTTGTGGTGGCAAGGAATCGATCCAGTAGCAGCAGTCAAAATCTTAGGGGAAGCAGATGCGATCCATCACTTCCATGCCAAAGATACCTACTTGGATCAAGACAATATCAACATGCACGGCTTGACAGACATGCAGCCATACAGCAATGTCAAAACCCGAGCTTGGACTTTCCGTTCAGTCGGTTGCGGACATAGCTTGCAAGTTTGGTCAGATATTATTTCAGCATTGCGTATTTATGGCTATGACTATGTATTGAGTATCGAACATGAAGATCCAATCATGTCCATCGATGAAGGACTGAACCGCGCGATCAGTAATCTAAAAACAATCATGATCCGCGAAGAAGCATCCTCTATGTGGTGGGTATAAGAAGAAAGGAAGGATCCAAAAAAATGAGTGCAATCAACTTTGCAGTAATCGGTTATGGCGGCATGGGTGCGTACCATGTCCACAATATCATGCCGAATGAAAATGAACGAATCCATATCGTAGGTACCTACGATATTTCAGAAGAACGACAAGCCATTTCACAAGAAAAAGGCCACAAAATATTTAAGAGCTATGAAGAAGTATTAGCCGATGAAACCATCGAAGCGTTACTGATTGCAACACCAAACGATTTGCATAAAGACTTGTCGATTGCAGCGCTAAGAGCAGGCAAGCATGTTGTATGTGAAAAACCTGTTGCGCTAAATGTCGCCGAATTGGATGAAATCGTGGCAGTAGCCAAGGAAACAGGCAATACCTTTATGGTACACCAAAACCGGCGTTGGGATCCCGACTTCTTGATTGTACGGGAATTGTATCGCAACGGACAAATCGGAGATTTGTTCCAATTAGAGTCACGGGTCCAAGGTGCCAATGGGATACCAGGGGATTGGCGACATGTCAAAAAACAAGGCGGCGGCATGCTATTAGACTGGGGCGTTCACTTGCTGGATCAACTGTTATGGCTAGTTGATAGCCCAGTCAAAGATGTCAAAGCAGATTTAAGTTATGTGTTAGGCGAAGAAGTGGACGATGGATTTTTCAGTTTGATCACTTTCGAGAATGGTGTAAAAGCCATCGTTGAAGTGGGAACCTCCAACTACACTCAGCTGCCACGTTGGTATATCAAAGGGACTGAAGGAACAGGCACGATAACGGATTGGTCGTTAAATGGTGAGCTGGTCAGAGCGACAGGCCGTGAAGATGTGGCAGCACCAAAACCAGTCCAAGCTGGTGTTGGCTTGACCAAAACAATGGCGCCGCCGTCAGAACTAGCAGCAGAAAAAATCCCGTTTCCAACAGCAGAAGCAGATTTTGAACCGTTTTATAAAAACTTTTATCATGTGGTTCGCAATCAAGCAGAACCAATCGTTAAAAATGAAGAAGTTCGTCAGGTGATGTTGCTGATCGAGCGAATATTTGCAAGTGCATAAAGAGTAATATAAATCACATATCTTTATAGAGGTGTGTGATTTTTTTTGTTCTAAAATGTTTATACGCGATTATCTAATTGATATCGAGAGACACGAAGAGCCTCTAGGCATATGACCTAGAGGCTTATTTTTTAATTATCCAAATAATAAACATTCACAAGGATATTTTGATTATGGTTGCCGAACCCTTTGCCAAATAAGGTGAGCCCACCTTTATTTTTTGCGTTTTCCTCGATTTCTAACCGTAATTTGATAAAGGGAGAATCGTGCAATCGCAAATCATCGATAGTGACTTCTGAGTAAGATTCACCATCGATCCCAGTATCCAGTTTGTTGATTCGAATATGTTTTAGCAAACCATACTGACTAAAGCGGTCATTCCACCATAATGGGGTATAACGACCTCTTGTGTCAGAAAAATTGCCTGGTACTGTATAAACAGCGACTTTGACATCATTAATGAATATTGAGATATCGCTTGGCCAAATATTATTTGATAAAGGAAATTCTGAAGCCAATTCAAGACTGATTTCCAAAAGTTCTGCAGACTCAGATTCTTGCAAAAGATTAGGGATTTTATATTCTACGAACCCTTTGCTAAACCATAGTAGCCCTGCGTTGACTCGATTAGAATCTAAGAAGTACTTAGGGTCATCAGATTTGCCAACAACTTCTTTGACTGTCGCTAAACCGCAAGTTGGACTGACTGAAAAATCTGTAAAATGTCCAATACTCAAGTCAGTGGAATGTAGTTTAAATGCTTGATAGATTCTTTCGGGGAATGTGATATGGATATCGTCAACTTTAAGGAAAACCATTTTTTTATTGCGATTCGAACCAATTCCTCTTTCAGAATCTAATAATCCAGCATCTTCCATTTTTTGAACATGGCGTGTGGTAATCGCATTGCTGATTTGTAACTCTTTGGCAATTTCGCTAATACTTTTTTTTTCGTTTCCAATAAAATGAATGATTTTTAAACGTGTTTCGCTAGCTAAAGCTTCATAAACTGCAAGGGAATGCTTCGTCAAATCAAGTTCCATGTAACCCTCTCCTTAACTATTTAGTTAATCTAAAATGGTGCGTTAATAGTGACACTCTTGATGTTGTTAACCAATCAGTTGTTTTTATAGGAATAATATATCATAGCATTGACAGCGTTTGCAATAGGTGATAATTTTATTTTTGTAAACGGAAACAACAATCAAATAAAACCGATTGGTTAAACGAAAAGCTGAAAATGTTGTTAATAAATTAACTAATTGGTAAAACGGAGGATGACAATGAAAGCGAATAAGATGGCAAAGTGGGTAGTGTTGGGTGTCTGTGCAGGACTCTTGGTTGGTTGTGGCAATTCGTCTAGTAGCTCTGGAAACAGCAAGAATGAAATCACTTTTTGGAATCCATTTACAGGGGCAGATGGATCAAATATGGTGGCAATGATCGATGCTTATAATAAAACAGATCCCGAATATAAAATCAAGAATGTTTCGTTAAAAGAAACTGATATGTATACCAAAATTCCGACTGTAGTCAATTCAGGCAAAAATATCCCTGATCTAACAATTGTTCATGCGGAGCGAATCAAGCAATATAACGACAATGGCATGTTGGAAAGTTATGATGATCTACTAGGGGATTATGGAAACATCAATGCGGACAATTACGTGGCGGAGGCATGGAATTTGGGAGAATTAGATGGTTCCCGATATAGTGTGCCATTAGATATTCATAGTTGGGGAACATACTACAATAAAGAGTTGATGGAAAAATATGCACCAAGTGCCTTAGATGATAATATCTTGACGTTTGACGAGATGAAAGAGGCGGGTGAGAAGGCAGCTGCAGATGATGTCAGAGGCGTAGCCATTACATGGGTCAAACCTAACTTTTTGTCCTTAATGAAACAATATGGTGGAGAATTGACAGAAAATGGAACAGATCCAACTTTAGATACGCAAGCTGCTAAGGATGCGATTGGATTATGGAAAGAATTGTATGACGAAGGTGTGACAACAAAAGATGGGGAAGATCCAACGCAATTATTCCTAGCTGGGAAACTGATCTTTTTCCCAGAAGGAATTTGGTTGCAAAACAATTTGAAAGATGCTGAGTTTGAATGGGGCTTAACCAATTCACCTCAATTATCTGATGATTTAAATGAAACAGTCAATTGGGCTTCTTCTCATCAATTTGTTCGCTTTAATAGCGATGAACGTACAGATGAAAAAGAAAAAGGCATCATGGATTTCTTAGAATGGCTTCGTACCAACTCTCTTGAATGGGCAAAAGCCGGCCAAAACCCAGCTTCATTGGCAATTTTGGACGATGAAGAATATCAAGAAATGCCGCAATCTATTTTCATCTCAACACCTGAACAACAAGCAACATTAAGTATTTTTGATTATAAATATAACGGATATGTGGCTGAATACTTGGATGCACATGGTTTTGACACGATTTTTGGTAAACAAGAAATCGATGATTTCACTTCTGGCATGCAAAAAGAAGTAGCTGATAAGATTGAGAAAGATAGTTCGAACAAATAAAAAAAGTGCAAAGAATAAAAATGAACGGTATCAGCTTGGTTCTGTGCTGATACCGTTTTTATTCAGAAAGGGAGCATGATGATGTATGATCACGTCGATGGAAGAAATAAAGGCAAAGAAAGCAACAACTAAAGAATGGACTGCGTGGCTATTTGTCGCGCCTCATTTACTCATATTCACGATATTTTTTCTTATACCAGTTATATTCGGGATTTACATCTCCTTTACGGATTGGGATTTATTCAATTCACCTACCTTTGTGGGACTTGATAATTATAAAGAATTGTTTTTCGATGCTGATTCGACATTCTATACACAGTTGCGTACAGGGTTGACCAATACATTGATTTTTGTCATATGTGCTGTACCATTTTGTATTTTAGTGCCTTTATTATTGGCTGCTGCGCTAAATACCAAGCCTTTTTTGAGCAAAATATTTCAGTCGATATTTTATATGCCTTCACTTTTTGCAATCTCGGCAGTTGTGATTATTTGGACATTGGTTTTTAACGTAAATTATGGACCGATCAATTCCATTCTTGATACCTCCACACCATGGACGAGCACGCAGCCATATGCCTGGATTGCGTTGGTCGTGGTCACTGTGTGGTGGACAATTGGGGGAAATATGATCATTTACCAAGCAGCACTGAACGGCATTCCCAAAGACTATTATGAAGCGGCTGATATTGATGGGGCAACTGCTGTGCAGAAGTTTTTCAAAATCACATTACCATCGATTCGTGGACAGATTTTGTATACAGTGGTGATGACGACAATTGCTCAATTTAATGTGTATGGGCAACCATTGATGTTAACTGGTGGCGGTCCCAATAATTCGACGCGTGTCTTGCTTATGTATATACAACAAAACGCCTTCGGATCAGGTCAATCGATTGCAGGGATTGCTTCAGCAATGGCAGTCGTTTTAGGTATCTGTATCATGATTATTTCTGCAATCCAATTCAAATTTTTACGTGTAAAACGATAAAGGAGGTCCATGAGTATGAAAAAAAGAACAATTTCATCGTTCGTTGCATTTATCTTTCTTCTAGTAATGGCAGCGATTTGGCTAGTGCCGTTATTATATGGTGTACTGACTTCGTTTAAATCAGAGATGGAATTAATGACTGCTGGTTTCAAAATTTTACCGATCGAATGGGTCCTGACGAATTACACAGAACTATTAGTCAATAACACGAGTACACCTTTAGTGAAATGGTTTATGAATTCAATGTTTATTTCAATCAGTCACACATTATTGGTATTGATCGTTGTATCTTTTTCTGCGTTTGCTTATAGTCGTTTGCAGTTTCGCGGGAAAAATGTGCTTTTTTCTTTCTTGTTAGCAACGATGATGTTTCCCTCAGTTGTGAACCTGATTCCGCTTTATAAAATTGTTGATATTTTTGGCTGGGTCAATACGCCATTGGCAATGATTGTTCCTGGGGCTGCTGGGGTCTTCAATATATTTCTGGTCAAACAGTTCATGGACAATATCCCTAAAGATTTTGATGAAGCTGCCCAAATCGATGGAGCTAATGATTTTACGATTTTCATGCGTATTATTTTGCCTTTGATCAAGCCAGTCCTACTCGTTGTTGCCTTATTTTCATTTACGGGCTCATGGAATGATTTCTTATGGCCGTCCATCGTCTTTAATGATATTGAAAAAATGCCAATCACCTCGGGCTTGCAGTTGTTGCAAGGGATGTATCAAGCGCAACCGACTTTATTAATGGCAGGTGCATTAATTGCGATTATTCCAACATTTCTGTTGTATTTGTTCGCGCAAAAATACTTTTTACAGTCAATGTCCCTATCAGTTGGTGTGAAAGGATAAAAAAATGAGTAGAAAAAATGAACGATATTTGGTTCTTATCATGGGTATGTGGCAAATCATTGATGGGTTGATCACGATTGTTTTTTATGGTTTAGGCAATCAATTAAACCTCTTTGGTTTTAACAGCAGTAACTTGACTTATTTAAAACAATTAGACGCGAATTATGGCAATATCTTTTTGTTTGTTAGTAGTTTTGGCGTGATATTGATTGGTTTGGGTATCGTTAATGTCTTGTTAAGTAAAAAGTACATCAAAGATGATCAAATTCATCTGAAGATGGGTATCTATATGATGATTCAAGGCGTACTATCCTATTTTATTTTAGATTTTATTAGTTTGATTTTAGGTATGACAGCGGGTGTATTATTGATTGCCAAAAATAAATCGATACGATTAAAGAAAAATTTGGCTTAACAGGAGGCAAATATGAAGAGAACAGAATACCCAAGGCCGCAATTTGTCCGGGATAGCTGGGTAAATTTGAATGGTGAATGGTTGTTTATGTATGATGACAAGGATCAAGGGATAGTAAATAAGTGGTATGACGATGTCTCTTACTACCAGCATAAAATCAATGTCCCTTTCGTCTATCAAAGTATAGCAAGTGGTATCGGAGACCGCACGCCCCATGATATTGTTTGGTACATGCGAGAATTTAATGTGACGGTCAACAAGGGAGAACGCGTGATTTTGCATTTTGGTGCGGTTGACTATGAAGCTGATATATATATCAACGGACAACATGTCAAAAATCATATTGGTGGGCACACGTCCTTTGATGTAGATATTACCCATCAACTGAATGCAAATGGCAAACAACGCGTGGCGGTTCGTGCCTATGACCAACACGATGATGAGAGTATTCCACGGGGGAAACAATTCTGGGAGGCAGAATCGGCAGCGATTTGGTACACGAATTCTACTGGAATCTGGCAAACTGTCTGGTTAGAAGTGGTGCAAGAGGTCCATTTGCAAAAAACAAAACTAGTTCCTCGTTTCGATGACGGGAAAATCGAAATCACGGCTGAAATCAGCAAATGGGTCAATGACCTATCCTTAGGCTACGAGATCACATTTGGGGAAATTGCAGTTGCTGCAGGATCTATTTCATTAAACGAAACAAAGACTGTCTTCGTTGTTGATTTATTTCAAGAATATATTTTTAGAACGAATTTCCATAACGATGGCTGGTCTTGGACACCAGAAAATCCGCAATTGTTTGATATCAAGTTTACCCTTAAACAAAAGGTTGTGCTTCTCGATACAGTTCAAAGTTACTTTGGGATGCGGAAGGTTCATACAGAGAATGGGATGGTTTACTTAAATAATAAACCATATTATCAAAAATTAGTCTTAGATCAAGGATACTGGCCAAGTGGTCTGTTGACTGCACCAACGGATGATGCTTTTCAACAAGATATTTTATTGACGAAAGAAATGGGCTTCAATGGGTGCCGCAAACATCAGAAAACTGAAGATCCGCGTTTTTTATATTGGGCTGATACATTAGGTTTTATGGTATGGGGCGAGTGTGCTGCGCCAGCGATTTACAATGAACGATCCGTTACCCGGCTGATGCACGAATGGGGCGAAATTATTGACCGCGACATCAATCATCCATCAATTGTGACTTGGGTGCCGATCAATGAAAGTTGGGGTGTTCCTTCGATCGGTCATGATCGGCAGCAGCAGCATTTTTCCCAAAGTATGTATCATTTTATCCATGCCTTGGATCCGAGTCGTTTGGTGATTTCAAATGATGGCTGGGCGATGACCGAAACCGATATTTGCGCGCTGCATAATTATGCTCATGGGACCGAAGAAGAATCTGAGAAATATGCCTATTTCAAAAAGTCTCTAAGCACGCGAGAAAATCTGGTGTCAAGAAAGACTTCTGCTTGGCCAATCTTTGCCAATGGGTTTGTTTATCAAGATCAGCCTATTTTATTGACTGAGTTTGGCGGTATTGGTTTTGACGTGTCAGGACAGCCTGGCTGGGGATATACTTCTGCTGATACTGAGGCTGACTTTCTCAAGGACTACCAAAGAATCATGTCGGCTGTCTATCAGTCAGTGGGACTATGGGGCTATTGCTATACGCAGATGACGGATGTCGAACAAGAAATCAATGGCTTGCTTACCTATGATCGCCAACCGAAAGTTCCGTTGGCTGAAATCAAAAAAATCAATGATCAGTTCCACGTGCCTCAAGTCGATTAGTCGTTCAATACGACCAAAAGGAGACAATAGATGAAGAAAAGAGGGGTTTTATTGGGCTTTATAGTTGCAGCAACATTGAGTATGAGTGGTTGTGGAAACAGCACGACCCAAAGCGCGGTTGTGGATGACTTCACACCAATCATTGACAATGACGGTGCGGATCCGTGGGTGCTGCAAACAGATGATTTTTATTACTATACCAAAACAACTGGCAATAATCTCACGCTTTGGCGTTCTGAACATTTGACGGATGTTGCTGCTGGTGAAGAAAAAGTGATATGGGAAATGCCCGCTGATCTAGAAAATATTTGGGCGCCTGAGCTTCATTATATCGAGGGGAAATGGATCGTTTATTTTGCTGCTAACAAGCCATCACAGACCCATCGTATGTATGCGCTGGTCAATGAACAAGCGGATCCTTACTCAGATGAATGGGTTTTATCTGAAATGAGGGGAATGGATGATACCTTTGCAATCGACGGGACGGTTTTGACGCTAGGAGATACCAACTATTTCATTTGGTCAGGTTGGGCGGGTTATGAAAACGTGGCCCAAAATATTTACATTGCGGAAATGACTTCCCTTACCTCGGTACGGGGCGAAAAGCAATTGATTTCTGAACCAGAATACGACTGGGAGATGAAGCAGACGCCATTAATCAATGAGGCGCCGCAAGTGATTGTCAAAGATGATACCATCAATCTTGTTTATTCCGGCAGTGGCAGTTGGGATAATGATTACGCCTTAGGTCTGCTGACGCTGGCGATAAGCGAAGATCCATTGGTCAAAGCCAATTGGACCAAAGAAACCGAACCGATTTTCCAGCAGACAGATAAGGTATTTGGTCCAGGTCACAATGGGTTTGCTAAATCAAAAGATGATTCAGAAGACTGGCTGATCTATCATGCTGCCCGCTGGGATCATTCCGGGTGGCAGCGTTCGATCCGTTTGCAATCCTTTGACTGGGATGCATCAGGCAAATTAGTTTTGGGGCAACCGCTGGATGAATGGGAAACACAAACGCTACCCGAAGGTGAACCAAATCGGATGCGGTTTGCAGCAAAGGATGCAGAAAAAATAGGCGATTTATCCATCATAGAGGATGAAACAGCCCTCTCTAAGAAAGTCGTTGCTGGCTTTGAATCAACAAATGAACAGTTGTCCTTCAAAGCGCAGATTGACACGACCAGTGACTATTTAGTGGTTGCTTATGTAAAAACACCTGATTATATGAGCTTATCAGAACCAATTCAATTCAATATTGTCAGTAATGATAGGGTGCAGACGGTTAATGTGCATCCATCACAATATTATCAACCGGTCCATGTTCGGCTATCTTTGTCAAAAGGTATCGAGGAAATTAACCTCTCCTCCGAAATTGGTGTTGATACCGTCCAAGTAGACCGTTTGGAAATTATTCAAATAGATAAGGAGTAAGTATATGACAATCGATCGTACGACGCATCCACAGCCTCAATTTATCCGCCCAGGGTGGACATCTTTAGATGGCAAGTGGGCTTTCGCCTTTGATGATGAAAACAAAGGTAAAAAAGAAAACTGGTTTCAAGGATTTGAACAACAGCATGAGATCCAAGTGCCATTTACCTATGAAACCAAAGCAAGTGGAATCCATGATGAAAGTCACCACAGTATTTTGTGGTATCAAAAAACATTTCAAGCGCAAGCAAATCAGCCAGTGACTCTTTATTTCGAAGGCGTAGATTATGTAACTGAGGTTTGGGTCAATGGACAGAAAATTGGTCGGCATCAAGGTGCGTATAGTCGTTTTTCTTTTTTGATCGACAGTGAATTACGCGATGGAGACAATCAATTAGTCATTCGCGTGGAAGATTCATTGGCTTGTGATCAACCAAGAGGGAAGCAACGTTGGTTGAAAGACAATTTCGGTTGCTGGTATGTGCAAACGACTGGAATTTGGAAGTCAGTGTGGCTTGAAAAAACACCAGCATATTATTTGGAACAAGTCAAAGTGACCCCGGATCTAGATCGTGATCAGATGATTTTTGAACCGCAAGTGAAAAGGCGGGGAAGTTATGCATCGTTGAACGAAGCAAAACTGTATCTAGAAATCAACTTGAGTTTTGCTGGGGAACCGGTCAGTAAAACAATCACAGCACTGACCCATGAAGCAGCCCCAATCGTGTTAGATACAAGAGTAAAAGAAGATGCTTGTTGGGGGACAAAAGCTTGGCATCCACTCCATCCAGACTTATACGATATTGATTATCGCTTGCTTGATGAATCCTTGCATGTCATCGATGAAGTCAGCAGCTATTGTGGGATGCGCAAAATCGCTATCGAAGAGGGGCAAATCTTACTGAATAATGAAAAATTATATCAACGTTTGATTTTGGATCAAGGGTATTGGCCAGATTCGGGTATTACACCTCCTTCGATTGATGCAATGAAAATTGATTTAGAACGTATACTAGAGATGGGGTATAACGGGTTAAGAAAACATCAAAAAATTGAAGATGCGCGTTTCTTATATCTATGTGATCAAATGGGCTTGCTAGTTTGGGTTGAAATGCCTTCTACGTATACTTTCAATGATACAGCAATTCAACATCTGACTGAGGAGTGGACATCGATTGTATCGCAGCATTATAATCACCCTTCTGTGATTACTTGGGTACCGTTCAATGAATCATGGGGAATAAAAGGCATTCATTCATTGACAAAACCCCAACAATTGACAGAGGGCATTTATCATTTGACCAAAGCCATCGACAGCCACCGACCAGTAATTACCAATGATGGCTGGGAACATACTGTTTCTGATATCTTGACTTTGCATGATTATGAAGAAGCAGGCGCATTGTTTAGCCAGCGGTATGGAGACAAAGAAGCAATTGTGACCAATCAGCAAATGTTCAATAATGATTGGTTTGCGTTTGCCCATGGATATCGTTATCAAGGCCAGCCCATCATTATCTCAGAGTTTGGTGGAATCGCTTTTACGACAGATTCTGAGAAAGATTGGGGGTACGGCAATCAAGTAAAAGATCAGGATGCTTTTATGGAAAGGTTTGATGCAATTCATCAAGCCATTCAGGATTTACCGTATATCACTGGCTATTGCTATACCCAATTGACAGATGTGGAGCAAGAGGTCAATGGTTTATTAGATCCAAAGAGAGTACCTAAAGTTGATTTGGCTAAAATCAAAGAAATCAACCTTCGACGGAGAAAATAGTTCTTTTTATCACTGAATGTATGATATATAGACATGGATCGATGGGATCTGTGTCTATTTTTTTTGGAGAAAGGACGTCCTACTTTATAAGCGACATTCCATGTATAATGAAGAAGTAAACTAAAACATGTGAAAGAGGGACAAAGATGAATCATTCAGTTGAATCAATCAGATCATCCAATGGACAGGACACAGTACACATCCAGTCTTGGTCTCCAGATATCGAACCGATCGGCGTGGTGCAGCTGATCCATGGTATGATTGAACATATTGCGCGTTATGATGATTTTGCCAGGTTTTTGGTTTCTTTGGGCTATGTCGTTATTGGACATGATCACGTAGGTCATGGGGAAACAGCGGGGAAGAAAGGAAAGTATGGTCATTTTGGGGAAGAAGGCGGCGCGCAAGTTTTGGTAGATGATTGTGGGTTGATTCATCAGCTAGCTGCTGCGCGATATCCAGAGTGTCCGTATTTTATTTTGGGTCATAGCATGGGTTCGTTGGTTTTGCGCAATTATCTTTTTCGACAACCGCAACCATTGAATGGAGCAATCATTATGGGGACGACGATGGAGCCAGCTATCTTGATGAAAAGCGCGCAGTTCGTCACTCAGTTATTAAAGCCCTTTGCGAAGTATGAATGGCCGTATCAAATCATGGATCAATTGGTGTTTGGCAAACATAATCAACGGTTCCGCCCAAATCGAACGACAAAGGACTGGTTATCTAGCGATGAAGCACAAGTCGACCTCTATCTGCAAGATCCGCATACACAGTTTCATTTCTCGTTGGCTGCATATCGTGATTTATTTGCGCTGACTAAATCTGCGAGTGATAGGAAGCAGCTACAAACAATTGATCCACAGTTGCCGTTGCTTTTGATATCTGGCGACCAAGATCCAGTTGGTCATTACGGAAAAAGCGTATATCAGTTGGCACAGCAGCTTGAAGCAAATACTGACATTACGGTGTATTTACTTGAAAATGGCCGTCATGAAATTTTAAATGAGAAACAACATATGATCGTTTATAAAGAAATGAGGAAATGGCTGTCAGAAAAAAGTCAATAATCACGAACGTTAAGGAATTGGTAATTTTTTCTGAAAATTCCAATTCATTTTTTCTTTTAAGTCTTCTTTCATACAATCTTATCTGTTATAATTGTTTTCACATCTAACAATGAAGGAGAGATTTTTGTATGACTGTTTATAATTTTTCAGCTGGTCCCGCCGTCTTGCCCCGCACTGTATTGGAAAAAGCGCAATCCGAACTTTTGGATTATCGTAACAGCGGGATGTCCGTAATGGAGCTGAGTCATCGGTCCTCCTTATTTGAAGAAATCATTCAAGATGCTGAAAGCTTGCTCCGTGAATTGATGGATATTCCGGAAAATTATCAAGTATTGTTCTTACAAGGTGGTGCAAGTTTACAATTCAGTACGATTCCTTTGAATTTAGCGCGTCATAAAAAAGCCTTGTATGTTCATACCGGCTCTTGGTCGCAAAAAGCGATCGAAGCAGCCAACGCTATTGAAGACGTGACTGTTGAAGTGATTGCATCTAGTGCGGATAAACAATTTAGCTATATTCCTGAAATCAGCAAAGCAGCGATTGATCAGGATGCGGCCTATGTGCACATTACTACCAATAACACGATTGAAGGCACAGCGTTTCAAACAATTCCAGATGTAGGCAATGTACCTATCGTAGCGGATATGTCTTCGAATATTTTAGCCAATGATTACCAGGTAACCGATTTTGGGTTGATCTATGCGGGTGCCCAAAAGAATATTGGGCCGGCTGGTTTGACGGTTGTGATCATCAGAGATGATTTATTGAATGACGAAGCGGTTTTTGCCCCAATGTTGGATTACCGCCTGCAAGCCAAAAATCATTCATTATATAATACGCCGCCAACCTATGCGATTTATATCGCTAAATTGGTCTTTGAATGGCTCCGAGAATTAGGCGGCGTCAAAGAAATCCTAGCACAAGACCGCAAAAAAGCTGGCTTGTTATATCAAGCAATCGAAGCATCAACACTTTTTCGCAGTCCGGTCGCTAAAGATAGTCGCTCATTAACGAATATTCCTTTCGTCACGGGGGATAAGGAATTAGACCGCCAATTCAATGAGCAAGCAGTCAAAGCTGGTTTTGAGAATTTGAAAGGACACCGTTCTGTCGGTGGGATGCGTGCGAGTCTATACAATGCATTCCCAATCGAAGGGGTCCAAGCGTTAGTTGAATTTATGCAGTCATTCGAAGCGGAGGTCAAATAAATGTTTCAAATCAAAACATTCAATGCCATTGCACCAGAAGGATTACAGCGTTTAGAACCAGAACATTACGCCATCAATGAAAGTGAACAACCGCAAGGAATATTGTTGCGAAGTCAAAAATTGCATGACTATGATTTCCCTAAGAGTGTGCTCGGTGTTGCCAGAGCTGGGGCTGGAACCAATAATATTCCAGTTCAGTCATGTACAGAAAAAGGGATCGTTGTCTTTAACACCCCAGGTGCCAATGCCAATGCCGTTAAAGAATTGGTCGTGGCTAGCTTGTTGTTAAGTGTCCGTCCCATCATTCAAGGGGCGCAGTGGGTCCAAACGCTGAGCGGGAATCATGTGGAAGAACAAGCAGAAGCCCACAAAAGTCAATTTGCTGGTACCGAATTAGAAGGAAAGAAATTAGGTGTTATTGGGTTAGGTTCGATCGGCGCAATGGTGGCCAACGATGCGTACCGATTGGGGATGGAAGTTGTCGGGTATGATCCATATGTTTCTGTGGATACCGCGTGGACGATCTCTCGTCGCGTGAAGCGTGCCAACGATATTGCTGAAGTATTTTCGACGTGCGATTTTATTACTGTCCATGTACCATTGATGGACAATACCCGAAACTTGATCGGAACAGATGAAATCAGCAAAATGAAAGCTACGACCAAACTATTTAATTTTTCGCGTAAAGAAATCGTAGATACTGACGCGATTTTAAAAGCTTTACAAGAGGGGCGTTTGGCAGGTTACACGACGGACTTTGCCGATGAACAGTTGTTGCATAACGAAAAAGTGCTGGTATTGCCGCATTTAGGTGCCTCAACAGAAGAAGCTGAAGTCAATTGTGCCAAAATGGCTGCACGAACGTTGAAGAAGTTTTTAGAATTCGGTACGATCAAGCGCTCGGTCAATTTTCCGACCGTTGAAATGGCTTTTCGTTCGCCATATCGGATTACGATCATTAATCGCAACGTACCGAATATGTTAGGTCAAATCTCCTCGATCATCGCTGATAGCGGCATCAATATCGACAATATGTTAAATCGAGGCCGTGACGACTTCGCCTATACATTAGTTGACGTCGCCTCTGAAGATGAAGGGTTATTGAAAGAATTAGCGGATACATTGCGCACCAATGAAAATATTATTCGTGTCCGGGTGATCAAGAATCAGGAGGCTGGCTATTAATGGTAAGTATCTTTCCTTTTAAAGCAATTCGTCCGCAAGCAGCATTAGCGGATAAAGTCGCAGAGTTACCATATGATGTAGTGAATTCACAGGAAGCCGCAGCCTATGCGGCAGATAATCCGTATAGTTATTTTCATATCGATCGCTCAGAAATCGATTTGCCAGGGATCGACCCCTATGATCAAAAGGTCTATCAAAAAGCAGCCGCAAATCTATCGGCTTTCCTTGATGCCGGCTGGTTATTGCAAGATGAACAACCTGCCTATTATTTATATCAATTAACGATGGCAGGGCGTAGTCAGACGGGACTCGTAGCTTGTACGGCTATTGATGATTATATTTCTGGAAAAATCAAAAAGCATGAATTTACCCGTCCAGAAAAAGAAATCGATCGAATCAATCATGTGTTGGCTTGTGACGCCAATACAAGTCCCATTTTTTTGAGTTATCGCCAACCAGCGTCTTTGAAAAAGCAAATCGATGCCTGGCAAGCAACACATCAGCCGATGTATGACTTTACTCGTTACCACGATGTTCATCATCGCGTGTGGTTAGTGGATGATCAAGAACTGCTGAAGATGATCAGTCAGCAGTTTGAAACAGTCGATGCGTTATATATCGCCGACGGGCACCATCGCACGGAGTCTGCAGTCAAAGTAGGGTTGCAAAAGCGTGAATCAGGAGAAAACAGTATGGAAAGTGAACGGTTCTTGTCTATTTTATTTCCTGAAAATGAATTAGCGATTTGGGAATACAACCGTGTTTTGCGCTATCCGGTGCCAGAAAACTTTTTTGATGCTTTGTCCGAACATTTCACGATTGCGCAGACCAACGAAAAAAAACCGGCACAATCAGGTACGATCCATTTGTATGTCGATCATCAATGGTGGGCGTTGACGATCAAGCCAGCTTCGATCCCCACGGATACAGTTGGAAAATTAGATGTGTCATTATTGCAAACCTATGTGCTAGAAACTATTTTTGGCATCAAAGATATTCGAACGGATAAAGGAATTGATTTTGTGGGCGGTATTCGCGGGCCCCAAGAGTTGGAACGTTTGGTGGATAGCGGTGATTGGTCATTGGCTTTTTCTATGTATCCAACGCAAATGCATGATCTGCTGGCTGTGGCTGATGCTGGAGAAATCATGCCGCCAAAATCGACATGGTTTGAACCGAAACTGCTGAGCGGCTTGTTCTTGCATGATTTAGAAACCAAATAAAGCGTCACTATAAAAAACAGATTCCTTAGATTGCAAACTGTATCTCTAGGGGATCTGTTTTTTGAGTTAGAGGGGAAGACATTCCAAATCGTTGCCTATCTTAGAAAAGGTCGATCAATGTATCAATGATCAAACGACCATTTAAGATTGTCAGTGCCACGACACATATCCAGCCCAAAATGGTTACCCACAATGGATTTTTGAAGCGGGTACCCATAATTTTTTTTGAACTAGTGAACAAGACCAGAGGAATCATGGAAACAGGTAATGCAACGCTAAGGAACACTTGCGAATAAATCAAAAGGCTATCAAGTGACTGTTCGTTGCCGCCAAAATAAATCGTACATAAAAGAACCGGAATGACCGATAAGCCACGAGTGATCAAACGTCTGGCCCATGTCGGAATCTTCATATGGATGAAGCCTTCCATGACAACTTGCCCCGTCAAAGTACCTGTAATGGTAGAGTTTTGTCCAGAAGCCAATAGCGCCACTGCGAATAATACACTGAGTACAGGGCTTGCCACGGCACCTGCGATAGTTGAATCTTGCAGCGCATCAAAGAGTGCTGAGAAGGTGCCGACTTCTTCGCTATGGCCAAAGAAGAGGGCGCTGCCCAAAATCAGCAATAAACAATTGACTAAGAAAGCTGCTGACAGTTGAATATTTGAATCCCAAGTGGCAAAACGTACTGCTGTGGCAACTTCTTCTTGATTTTGGCGATCGATTTTCCTCGATTGCGATATCGACGAATGCAAGTAAAGATTGTGGGGCATCACGGTCGCCCCAACGATACCTAATGCCATTGTCAATTGTCCATGGTTAAGCACTTGCTTTTGAGGAATGAAGCCTTGCAGTACGGCTGGCAAATCAGGTTGAGCGATAGCCACTTCATAGAGAAAGACCACCATGATCACCAATATCAAGGTCATGACGATTGCTTCGATTTTTCTGAAACCCAATTTCATCAGGAATAAAAGCAGCAAAACATCAAAAACGGTTAAAATAACACCAACCAATAAAGGAATACCGAAAAGCAGATTCAAAGCAATGGCGCCACCGATGACTTCGGCAATGTCCGTAGCCATGATCGCCAATTCAGTGACGATCCATAAAATGAAACCCAATCCTTTGCTGGTGTGTTTGCGGGTTGCTTGTGCAAGATCCATATGGGTCACGATCCCGAGCTTTGCGGCCATATACTGCAATAACATGGCGATCAAACTAGAAATCAAGATCACTGATAGGAGCAAATAGCCGTATTCAGCACCCCCGCCAATTGATGTGATCCAGTTACCAGGATCCATATACCCAACAGCGACCAACGCACCAGGTCCAGAAAAAGCCAGTAAGTTACGCCAGAAATTGCCGTTTTTTGGAATTGCAACAGTATTATTTATTTCTTCTAAGCTAGGCCCATTGGCCGCTTTAATCAATTTTTTTTCTTCAGTCATTTGTTCACACCCATTCTTTTTAGGTATACCTAAATTCAAAACAATTGTAGTCCTCATTTATGGAAATTTCAAGAGAAAATGCCTAGAAAAGGTGAAATCTTTCAAAATTGTATAGAAAAAAACCACACAATTTTACTGTGTGGTTTTGTGGTTATAGGGCTTAATCGGCACGTAATGCGATAGCAGCATCTTTCTTGGCTGCCATACGGGCTGGAATATGTCCGCCAATCATTGTCAATACGGTGCTGACGATGATCAGAATCAATCCGTGAACAGGGTTTAGTTGTGCAACATTTTCTAAATCTGTCATATTATACAAGACGGCGTTGATTGGGAAAGTGGCCAACCAAGCAATCAAGACACCCAAAGCACCAGAAGCAATCCCTAGGATACAAGTTTCTGCATCAAAGACGCGTGTGATATCTTTTTTACGCGCCCCCAAAGCTTTTAAGACACCAATTTCTTTGGTTCGTTCTAGGACAGAGGTATAGGTGATGATACCGATCATGATCATGCTTGTTACCAATGAAATCCCTGCAAAGGCAATCAGTACATATGTGATGGCATCCATCAATCCGCCGGTCAATTGCGTCATTGTTCCTGCTAAGTCAGAATATACGATTTGATCTTCACTATCTTTTCCTTTGTTATATGCATCAAGATAATCTAAGATTTCTTCTTTGGCATTGAAGTCATTTGGATAGATCATGATGCTATTGGGTAAGGCACTGCCGCCTAGGTAAGCAATCAAGGAATCTCTCGTACTGTCATCAATGGGTTCATT
Organism: Enterococcus sp. DIV0876; assembly: GCF_050529585.1. Lineage (GTDB taxonomy): Bacteria > Bacillota > Bacilli > Lactobacillales > Enterococcaceae > Enterococcus_D. The sequence continues at coordinate 2,662,359 of NZ_CP172882.1, read as the reverse complement.
CGTCATGACATTCGTATCGCTGTCTTCTTGTGCTTGGACGATCGCTGAGTCTTGATTTTCTTTGATGACTTCTTGCGCCAACGTGTCGCTGTATGCAATCCCGGTTGAAAGCAAGTTCATTGTAGAGTTTTGTTTGATACGTAAAATACCACTGATCGTTAATTCTTTGTTGCTGTCATTTTCAAAAACTGCATCTAAATCTTGATTCGGAATGAAATTACCAGTCGGTAATTCTGTATAGTAGGCATCGTTGGAAGCTAAGGCGATTTTGGTACCTACGACATCGTCGAAGTTTATGGTATCGCCATCTTCGATATCAAAACCAAGGTTGATCAATGCATTGACATTGGTCACATTGTTTTCATCCACGATCAAGACGACATCTGTACTTGTGCTTGGATAACTACCGTCTAATAGATCGTAGTTATCTTCTAAGAAATTGCCATTTCCTTCGGATAATTGTTCTGGGAATGTTGAGACACCAATACCAGTGGATGTACTCATCGCGCTCATCATGGCATTTGTTTGCTCATTGTCTGCAGAAGCATTCGAGAAACTGACTTGTTCGACCGTATCATCGATTTTACGGAATAAATTCAATGAAGTCGATCGTGTATAACCAATATTGTTGCTTAATTCTGGATCGATATCATTGATGTAATCAATAAAGTCTTGATCAATGTTGTTGATGTGGGTTGCACGATCTGCATCACTTAACTTGGCTGTGATTTCTTTATCAGTAGGAAACTCTTCTTTTTCTGTACGCGTAATCGCTGTTGGATCTTGTTCAGTCGCGACTTGAGAAATCGTGATAGGGAAACGGGCCAAGGTCTCAGATTGTGTATTATCAATTTGTTTCTGGAAACCAGTCGACAAGGCCAATACGATGGCAATCCCGATGATTCCGATACTTGAAGCGAAGGCTGTCAAAAATGTCCGCCCTTTTTTGGTGCGGATATTATTGAAGGATAAGCGCAATGCGGTCATGAAACTCATTTTTGTATGTTTCAATTGGAATTGGTCTTTCTTCTTTCCTTCAATATGTGGATTAGAATCATGAACGATTTGACCGTCTTTGAATTCAATGATTCGTCCAGCATATTTGTTGGCCAATTCAGGATTGTGGGTCACCATGATGACGAGTTTTTCTTTCGATAATGCTTGGATCAACTCCATGATTTGAACGCTGGTTTCCGAGTCCAAGGCGCCAGTTGGTTCGTCACATAACAAAATATCTGGATCGTTTGCTAAGGCGCGAGCGATTGCCACCCGTTGCATTTGTCCGCCAGAAAGCTGATTTGGCTTTTTGTGCATATGATCAGCAAGTCCGACACGTGTCAGTGCATCAGAAGCCTTGGCTCTTTTTTCTTCTTTTGAGACACCGCTCAATGTCATCCCGAGTTCAACATTATCGATAATCCCTAAATGACTGATCAAGTTATAACTTTGAAAGACAAAACCGATCGAGTTATTTCGATACGCATCCCAATCCCGATCTTTGAAAGACTTCGTTGATTTGCCGTTGATGATCATATCGCCAGAATCGTAATTGTCGAGACCGCCGATCACATTCAGCATCGTTGTTTTCCCGGAACCACTTGGACCTAAGATAGCAACGAATTCTTGTTTTCGGAAGGAAACAGAAACGCCATCTAGTGCTTTTGTGGTGCTTGAACCGACCGTATAATACTTTTTGATATCTTTTAATTCTAACATGCTGTCACTCTTTTCTTGCTGTTTTCACAACTTTTTTCATCCTGTATCCACGCTATCATAATGGTTAACAAAAATCAACGATTATCATTGTTTAATCGCAAGATTTATACTAAACTAAAGATAGAAAAGAGGGAATTAGATGGGGAAAGTGCTAGGAGAATTCAATATTGCAGTGTTTGCTGAGATTTTTTCACTGATGGGAAACATATTATTTGAAGAGATTGGGTTAGAAGATTTAAAATTGACCAAAATGGAAATGTTGGAATTGGTGATTATCTCCAGCAACGAGGGACTGACGATGTCCGAGTTGGCACGACAAATCGGTACATCAAAAGTGCAAATCAGTCGTTCGATCTCTGGTTTAGAAAAAGATGGTTTTGTCCATCGGGAAACCAACGGATTGAATCGGCGCAATGTCAATGTCTATCTAGATGAAGCGGGCAAACAACTGTTTATCCAGAAAAAGCAGCAAGTAGAAGAACGATTGAATAGTAAGGCATCAGAAATGTCGCAGGAAGATTACACCCGTTTGACGGATGCCTTGAGTGAAGCGGTTCGTTTACTGCGTAAATACGACATATTAAAAAATAAGTGAACGCCACTACCACTAATACATTAAAGCAATCGTTTGCTTTTTTAGATGAGGATCAAATCGTTTATTTCTTTTAAACTGTTAAAAACAAGAGTATTTTGCAAAGCAATCGTTTGCATGAAACTCTTGTTTTTGTGTACGCATTGTGAGAGAATAGAAGCAATAAAGTAATCTAAAAGGAGACTATTATGAATACAACTGCTATTTACCATCGTCCCGAAAGCGAATTTGCTTATTTGTATGAAAAAGACCAAATGCACATCCGGTTGCGTACAGCCCGCCAAGATATCCGTCATGTCCAGTTATTGTGCGGTGATCCTTATACCCTATTTAAAGAAGCTTGGTACCAAGAAAGAATCCCGATGGAGAAGGTGCTGTCGACAGACTTGCATGATTATTGGCAAGTATCGGTTGGTGCTGAGTTTCGTCGCTTATCTTATGGATTTTCTCTTGAAAGTTTTGATGGTTTGCATGTTTTTTATGGAGACCATGGGGTTTATCCATTTGAAGAACAATATTTAGAGATGAACAACAATTATTTCCGCATGCCTTATTTTCAAGAAGCGGATCGTTTCAAAATACCAGAGTGGGTCAAAGAGACAGTCTGGTACCAAATATTCCCCGAGCGGTTTGCCAATGGCGATCCGTCAAATGATCCTGAAGGTGTTTTGCCATGGGGATCAAAGAACCCAGACCGACAAGATTTCTTTGGCGGTGATTTGCAAGGCGTGATCGACCATTTGGATTACTTAGTAGATTTAGGTATCAATGGTATCTATTTCTGTCCGATTTTTGAAGCTTATTCGAATCACAAATATGATACCATCGATTATTTGGCGATCGATCCAGCGTTCGGAGACAATGAAACGTTTAAGCGACTGGTTGATGAGTGTCACAAACGAGGGATCAAAGTGATGTTGGATGCTGTATTCAATCATATGGGTGATACGTCTCATCAATGGTTAGATGTCATCAAAAACGGCAAAGATTCACCATTTGCAGATTGGTTCCACATCAATGAATTCCCGGTGGATTATAAGGAAGGGGAAAACTTCGAAGATGCTTATGACATTACCTACGATGTTTTTGCCTTTACACCGCATATGCCAAAATTAAACACAGAAAATCCAGATGTCCAAGCGTATTTATTGAATATTGCACGCTACTGGATCGAAGAGTTCGATATTGATGCTTGGCGGTTGGATGTAGCAAATGAAGTGAGTCACTCGTTTTGGAAAAAATTTCGTCAAGTCTGTGACAGTGCAAAAGATGATTTTTATATCTTGGGGGAAATTTGGCACTCCTCTCAACGCTGGTTGCAAGGTGATGAATTTCATGCGGTGATGAACTATGCCTATACTGATGCGATCATCGAATTTTTTGTGAAAGATGAAATCAGCATGACCAAAATGGTGTCAGAATTAAATAATCAATTGATGTTATATCGAGAGCAAACGAATCAAGTACAGTTCAATATTTTAGACTCCCATGATACACCGCGGATTTTGACATTGGCCCAGGGGGATAAAGACTTGATGCGTCAAGTCATGGCTTTTATGTACCTTCAACAAGGTGTGCCATGTTTGTATTACGGAGACGAGGTTGGTTTGACGGGGGATATGGATCCGGATTGTCGGAAATGTATGATTTGGGATGAGGAAAAGCAAGACCGTGATTTATTGCACTTTACAAAGGATCTCATACGTATCCGTAAAGAAAATCAAAAGGTTCTATCAGAAGGTGCATTGCATTGGAACTGGGTTTCAGAAGATGACGGGCTGATTATTTTCGAAAGAGAATTAGGTGCGCAGCGAGTGATTGGTATCTTTAATACCGGAGATGAGCAAATTACGTTGGCAAAACCTGAAAATGTTCTCTTACAACAGTTTATGCAAGAAGAAGAAGAAATCATCATTATTGATAAAAAGGGTTTTGTGATCGCCAAAGCTGATCAAGAAGAAGCCGTTGAAAATGAATAAGATAAAAATGAGGCAAGATTCGTTTACGAATCTTGCCTCATTTAAGTTACTGGGTTTTTTTAATTCCCCCATGCACGTTGGAAAGAATCTTCCCCAAAATTCCTTCTGTGCCTATTATATCCTATAACACATGAATGTGACAAATAATATCCATTGAAAAAGGCGTCTTTTTGTGAAAAAAATCAATACTTGCTGAAAATTCTGATAGTTCATGGCGTTTTTCCTTTCTTCTTTGAGAAAGCTCTTTTCTTTTTTTAGGGATATGATAAACTAGGGGAAATGTATGAATATTCGAGGAGTGATTTGATGAGTACGGGCTATCACATAGCAGTTGTCGGCGCGACTGGCGCAGTAGGAACAAAAATGATCGAGATGTTAGAACGAACCACGTTGCCAATTCAGACCGTCACTTTATTGGCGTCGAAACGTTCTGCTGGTAAAACCTTGTTCTTCAATGATCAGCCAATCGTTATTCAAGAACTGACCCCAGATTCTTTTGAAGGAATCGACATTGCATTATTCAGTGCCGGCGGCGGTATCTCAAAAGTGTACGCGCCAGAAGCTGTCAAACGCGGTGCAGTGGTGATCGATAACACAAGTCATTTCCGTATGGATCCTGAAGTGCCATTGGTCGTACCAGAAGTCAATGCGCATGCACTTAAAAACCATAAAGGAATCATCGCCAATCCAAATTGTTCAACGATTCAAATGATGGTCGCTTTAGAACCAATTCGTCAAAAAGTTGGATTGAAACGGTTGATCGTGTCCACCTATCAAGCTGTTTCTGGTGCTGGAGCCAAAGCCTTGGCGGAATTGGCACAAGAGTCGGCAGATTTATTGGCGGGCAAGCAGCCAGAAGAATTAAAACCTGAGATCTTGCCAGCGGGCAGTGACAAAAAACATTATCCAATCGCCTTCAATGCCTTGCCGCAAATCGATGTCTTCGCAGAAGATGACTATACCTATGAAGAATGGAAAATGATCAACGAAACCAAAAAGATCATGGAAGACAATGAGATCCAAGTGGCGGCAACTTGTGTGCGGATCCCAGTATTCAGCGGCCATTCAGAGTCGGTGTATATTGAAACTGCTGAACATGCAGACGTTGCAGCGGTCAAACAGTGGATCAGTGACGCACCCGGCGCAGTGCTGCAAGATGATCCAAGTCAGCAAATCTATCCCCAAGCACTGAACAGTGTGGGCAAAACAGAGACGTTCGTTGGACGAATCCGCAAAGACTTAGATGTGGCGAATGGCCTGCATTTATGGGTTGTTTCTGATAACTTGCTAAAAGGGGCTGCTTGGAATTCAGTGCAGATCGCAGAAGCTTTGCACCAACAAAATTTGGTCCATGTGTAAACCATAAGAATTTCAGAAAAAGTGTGGTGAATGCCACGCTTTTCTTTTTTTTGTTGTATAATAGAAAAGACGGCTTATGCTTGGGATATGAAAAGATAGAGAAAATTATAAGAGGTGAATAGAAGTGGAAACAATAAAAATCATTCCTCTTGGCGGTGTACGTGAGAACGGAAAGAATATGTACATTGCTGAAGTAGGAGAGGATATATTTGTGCTGGATTGCGGTGTTCGCTATCCAGAAAATGAATTATTAGGAATCGATACAGTGATTCCTGACTTTACGTATTTAGAAGAAAACGCTGACCGTGTAGCGGGCGTCTTTTTGACCCATGGACATGCAGATGCAATCGGTGCGTTGCCTTATTTCTTAGAAAACATTCAAGTACCCGTGTTTGGGACTGAATTAACGATCGAATTGGCTAAATTAACAGTCAATAAAAACGAAGCGACCAAGCGCTTTAAAGATTTCCATGTGATCGATGAACATTCTGAGATCGATTTTGGCGATGCGACGATCAGTTTCTTTAGAACAACGCATTCCATTCCAGATTCTGTCGGGATCAGTGTCAAGACTAAAGCAGGCAATATTGTCTATACAGGGGATTTCAAGTTTGATCAAACAGCGATCCCGATGTATCAAACAGACTTTGGCCGTTTGGCTGAAATCGGCAAAGAAGGTGTCTTGGCGTTATTGAGTACATCGTCTAATGCTGAGAATCCAGCACCAGTTGCTTCTGAACTAACCATTCAAGACGAAGTGTATGACAACATTCGTTATTGGGAAGGCCGTATTATCGTTGCCAGTGTTGCGAGCAATTTGCAACGGGTCCAACAAGTTCTAGACGCTGCCTTTCGTTCTGGTCGCAAAGTGGTATTGACTGGGCAAGATTTCGGTCGGATCATCAAAACAGCGATGAAATTAGGTAAGTTGAAATTACCAGCGGAAGATTTATTGATCACGCAAAAAGAAATGAAGAAATATGCGCCTGAACAGTTGCTGATTTTAGAAACTGGTCGGATGGGTGAGCCGATTCGAGCTTTGCAAAAAATGGCCAATGGCACGCACCGGTCTTTAAAAGTCCAAGAAGGAGACTTGGTCTATATCACAACTACACCAACAACAGCGATGGAAACGATCGTTGCCAAAACGGAAGATATGATTTATCGCGCAGGTGGAACAGTCAAGCAAATCTCAGACAATTTCCGTGTGTCGGGTCATGCCAACCCCAATGATTTGCAGTTGATGTTGAACATGATGAAACCCACATATCTGATTCCGATCCAAGGAGAATACCGCCAATTGGCAGCCCATGCTGATTTGGCTCAAGAAGTAGGTATCCCGACCAAGAACATTTTCATCACAGCAAGAGGAGATGTCTTAGAATACAAAAAAGGGGAAATGCACGCTGCAGGCAATGTTCCTGCTGAAAACGTCATGATTGACGGAATCGGTGTCGGTGATATTGGCAACATCGTGTTACGGGACCGCAAAGTGTTATCAGAAGATGGAATCTTCGTGGCTGTTGTGACGATCAATCGTCGAGAAAAGAAAATCGTTTCAGCTCCGCAAATTACTTCCCGCGGCTTCGTCTATGTCAAAGCCAGTCGTGATTTGATCCGTGAAAGCGGCGAAATAGTCGCTGAAATCGTAGAAAAACATTTGCATGATGAAGAGTTTGAATGGAGCAAATTGAAACAAGATATTCGTGATCGTTTGAGTCGATTCTTGTTCGAGCAAACCAAACGTCGTCCTGTGATTTTGCCAGTCATCATGGAATCGAGTCAAAGAAATCGTCATCGTAAATAAACCGTCATTTTCTGTAATGGATATAAATGAGGTCGCTAGATGGAAAGCGTGTGTGCTTCTTGTCAGCTGACTATTTTGTATCCGTTGCAGTTTTTTTGTTTTCATCCAACAAGTCTTAGATGAAACAAATGGTACATACAGCATCAGCTATCAAAAACTGTGTCATTTCTTTTTCCAGAAGAGAACATCCTTTTTCTTTTGTTGAGGAAAACGAATGATCAAAAGAGGGTTTATTCAGTTTTTTCGGAATTTCTCCTTTGGGTATCCTGTGTTTATCTGTTATAATAAAAAATATTAGACTGTATCAATGGATATGAAAGGAGCGTTTCAAAATGAAATTGACCTATCACGGACACTCCGTTGTGACCATTGCTTTTGACAATGGGCAAAAGGTGTTGATCGATCCCTTTATCAACGGCAATGACGCAACTGATCTAAAGGCGGAAACAGTAACGACGGATTGGGTGTTGATCACGCATGGGCATAGTGACCATATCGGCGACATGGTCGATATTGCGATTCGGAATGAAGCACCTGTCATCAGTGTAGTTGAAGTGTGTCAATACGCAACCCGCAAAGGTGTGCCTAAAACCCACGGTATGAATATTGGCGGTGCGTATGAATTTCCTTTTGGTAAAGTGACATTGGTTCAAGCCCATCACAGTTCAGGCATTGAAGAAGATGGGACAACGATTTATATGGGCAATCCCGCAGGCATCATCATTCAAGCAGAAGGCAAAACTATTTATCATGCGGGGGATACAGCTTTATTTGGCGATATGGCATTGCTTGGTGAACAATTTGATATTGATGTTGCCTTTTTGCCGATCGGCGACAATTTTACAATGGGTCCACAAGATGCTGCAACAGCTGCCGGATTGTTACAAGCCAAAAAAGCAGTGCCGGTTCATTACAATACATTTCCATTGATCAAACAAGACCCGCAGGATTTTATCAAACTGCTCCCAGCAGGAGTGGGAAAGGGACTGATGATCGGTGAATCGATCACAATTTAAACATGAAGATTGTTCGTAGGAATAGGGGATAGTTATGGCGACAAAACATGATTTGATTTTAGCGCATATTGAAAATTTGCCAGTTGGTGATCGCATTTCAGTGCGGGGAATCGCAAAAGATTTAAACGTCAGTGAAGGTACGGCTTACCGTGCGATCAAAGATGCCGAAAATATTGGCTTAGTGTCAACGATCCAACGAGTAGGTACGATACGTATCGAACGAAAATTAAAGAAACATATCGAAAAATTGACCTTCGGAGAAGTTGTACAAATCATCGAGGGCAATGTTCTCGGCGGGGCGAGTGGATTAACCAAAGATTTAAACAAGTTTGTGATCGGTGCCATGAAAGAATCAGCGATGGAGCGCTATATTACACCGGGATCATTGGTGATCGTGGGTAATCGAAATGAAGTCCACAAACTAGCTCTAGAAGACGGTGCGGCTGTATTGATCACTGGTGGTTTTGAAACGACACCAGAGATTTGTCAGCTGGCAGATGATCTGGCGCTGCCGATTTTGCAAACAACTTATGACACATTTACTGTGGCAACGATGATCAATCGGGCATTGAGTGATCAACTGATCAAAAAAGACATCATGCTGGTGAGTGATATTTATATGCCATTGGAGAAAACGAAGTATTTGCATACATTCGATACCGTCAAGAACTATAAGCTGCTTTCAGAATCAACCAACCATTCTCGTTACCCAGTAGTCAATAAAAATATGCGGGTCGTTGGTATCATTACAGCAAAAGACGTTTTAGAAAAACCTGATACGCAAATCATTGAACGGATCATGACCCGTGATCCTCGGGTCGTCAAAAAAGAGATGAGTGTGGCTTCGGCTAGTCATCAAATGATTTGGGATGGCTTGGAAGTCATGCCAGTCGTAGCAGATGATCTATCTTTGATTGGCATCGTCACTAGACAAGATATCATGAAAGCCATGCAAATGGTGCAACGGCAAACACAAATATCTGATACCATTTCTGATCAAATTTCAGGACAGATGCAAGTCATCGATCAAGATTTTGAAGGCAATAAATTGGCGCAACCGCATTTTAGTTTTGCGGTCACGCCGCAGATGGTCAATGAAGTGGGGACGATTTCTTTTGGTGTGTTGAGTGAAGTCATCGCCAATACAGCCAAACGAACGATGCAACTCAATCAAAGACGAAATAGCTGGATCGAACAAGTCAACCTGCATTATTTTCGATTGATCCAACTAGAAAGTGAGATCATCATCCAGCCCCGTATTTTAGAGTTGGGCAGACGTTCGGCAAAAATAGATATCGAAGTGACCATCGAAAATTCTTTGGTGGCTAAAGCAATTGTTGTTTGCCAAGTCATGGAACGGCCATAGTTGGTATCGGATCGAAAAAAACGATCGGCAAATCGAAGAGAGAAAGTTGTGACAGACATGAATGTACAAGAAGAAATCTTACAAACAATCAAGGCGTATGAAACGATCATTATTCATCGCCATCAGCGCCCTGACCCAGATGCCATAGGTTCTCAAGTAGGCTTAGCGGAGATATTACGGGCTAGTTTCCCAGAGAAGACCATTTATCAAGTCGGCGGTCCAGTAGAAGGTTTAGGGTATCTCGCACAAATGCAAACCGTGACTGATGCCGATTATCAAGGCGCATTAGTGATCGTGACTGATACAGCCAATGCACCACGGGTCAGTGATCAGCGTTATGACCAAGGGGCCAAACTCATCAAAATCGACCACCATCCCAACGACGAACCATATGGAGATATTGTGTGGGTCAATACCAAAGCCAGCAGCTGCAGCGAAATGATTGCTTCTTTTTGGGCAGCGCATCAAGAAACGTTAACAATGACACAAGAGGCTGCCCGATTGCTATATGCAGGAATCGTCGGTGATACGGGGCGCTTTTTGTACCCTGCCACCACAGCGACAACATTGCGCTTGGCCGCAGACTTATTGGATTATGGCTTTGATGCACCAAAAATCAACCGTCAAATGGATCAAGTTCCTCGTTCAGTTGCCCGGCTTTCCGGTTATGTCTATGAACATATCGAAGTAGATGAAATAGGTGCCGGGAAAGTGATTCTTTCACAAGAACTGCAACAGACTTTCGGCGTTGTTGATTCAGAAACATCTGCAATCGTTTCTTTACCAGGAAAAATTGAAGATGTCGTGGCATGGGCGATCTTTGTAGAGCAACCGGAAGGATACTATCGCGTGCGTATGCGATCTAAAGGTCCTGTCATCAATGAAATCGCCAAACGCCACCATGGCGGCGGCCACCCATTAGCCAGCGGTGCCAATGCCGCGGATTTAGATGAAGTAGCGATTATCTATCAAGAAATTCAAGAAGCCATCAGACAAGCATAAAAAAAGAGAAGCAGCCGCAAAGCTGTTTCTCTTTTTTGCTAGGAACGAAGAATCATCCCCGTAAATCGTCTAAGAAGGCTGTTTTACTTTTGGTTTTGTCATCTTTCATCTTGATGACTTTCGCGGGAGAGCCGGCAACAACTGCACCTGCAGGCACATCTTCCGTAACTACGGAGCCAGCGGCAACAACTGCACCTTCCCCAACACGAACACCTTCTAAAACAACTGCATTTGCACCAATCAATACATGGTCTTCTACAACCACCGGGCTTGCTGAAGGTGGTTCAAGGACACCAGCTAAGACAGCACCAGCACCAATGTGGGCTTTCTTGCCGACTGTTGCACGAGCACCTAGAATAGCACCCATATCGATCATCGTTTCTTCCCCAACAACTGCACCGATATTGATGACCGCCCCCATCATGATGACGGCATTTTTTTCGATAATTGCTTGATCACGAATAAAGGCACCGGGTTCGATCCGAGCATCGACGGTGGTCAGGTCCAATAATGGAATTGCTGAGTTGCGGCGATCGTTCTCTAAATATTGATCGGTGATTTTCTCTTGATGCTCAGTGAGAAAAGCTGCGACTTTTTGGCTATCGCCGACGACAAAATAGAAGGAGCCACTACCGAATAATTGCAGTCCGTCTGCTGTAACTTCTGAGAGATCCCCATTGATATACACTTTGACGGGGGTTTGTTTATTGGCGTCTTTGATATATTTTGCTAATTGATACGGATCTGAAAATTGTAATTCTGACATAAGATACCACCTTTACTTATCAAGTAGATTTTGCATAGAATAAAGCCCTAGTTCTTGCTCAGCCAAAAAGATGGCAGCTTTTAAGGCGCCGCTCGCAAAGATATCGCGAGAAAGGGCCGTATGTTTCAATTCAATGATTTCGTCTGCACCAGCATAGATCACGGTGTGTTCACCAGGAATCGTGCCGCCGCGAACAGCATGAATCCCTAACTGTCCTCGGTCGTTGACGAGATCACTGCCAGAACGGCCATACAGATACTCTTTCTTGGTTTCACAGCTGTCATTGATACTGTCTGCCAATAATAAGGCCGTACCGCTTGGTGCGTCTAACTTTTGGTTGTGATGTTTTTCGATGATTTCAATATCAAAATCAGCTTCTAATGCCGGGGTGATCGATTGCAATGCTTTGATCAGTACATTGATGCCCAATGACATATTTGCTGAATAAAATACGGGAATCACTTGAGCAGCTACGGGCAGCATCATTTGCGTTTCTTCAGTTAACCCTGTTGTCGCGACAACGATCGGCAATTGCTGGGCTACGCAATAATTCAATAAATCAGGGACATTGCTGTAATGAGAAAAATCGATCACCACATCAATGGCTTCTTTGATCTTGGCAGCTGAATCGTAAATCGGAAAAGTGCCGCTTAGGTCTTCGTGCCGGTCTAAACCAGCCGCTATTTCAAGATCTGGATGTTGAGCAATCAGCTTTTGCAGCACTTGGCCCATGCGTCCATTTGCACCGCTTAATAAAACTTGTTTCACCATGCTGCCTCCTTAAAGCAAACCATATGCTGTCATTTCTTCTTCTAAATGTACCAATGTTGCGTCTTCCGGCATGCCAAGAGGCAGGCGGTAATGCAAGTCGCATTTTCCAAGCAAAGATACAGCTGCTTTGATTGGCACAGGATTGACTTCGCTGAAAATCGTATCGATCAATGGTAGTTGTTTTAACTGTTCTTGGATAGCTGCTTGAATGTCACCCTTGAAGAAATCAGCCGCCATTGTTGCTGTTTGCTTTGGTGCAATATTCGCAATCGTTGAAATGACACCGGCACCGCCAAGCGCAAGAATCGGCGTTACTTGATCATCATTACCAGAGTAGATGGCAAAATCATCGTCGGCCAAGCGTGCGATTTCAGCAATTTGCGAAATATCTCCACTGGCTTCTTTAATGCCTTTGATATTCGGAATCTTTTTCAACTCAGCAACTGCATCGGGCGTTAAATTTAGCCCTGTGCGAGAAGCTACTGAATAGAGGATTACAGGTAAATCAACACTTTGGCAAACGGCTTCATAATGCGCCACTAAACTTGTCTTTGTTGCTTTATTATAATAAGGTGTTACAACCAATAATGCGTCGGCACCGACACGTTGTGCTTCTTGCGAAAGGTGGATCCCATGTTGTGTATTATTAGAACCAGTACCACCGATAACGGGAATTCTGCCAGCAACTTGCTTTACAACAGCTTCGATCACAGCAATATGCTCTTGATCATCTAGTGTGGAAGCTTCACCGGTTGTACCACAAGCAATAATTGCGTCAGTTCCTTGCTGCACATGCCATTCCGCCAACTCCTTCAACTTATCGAAATCCACCGAACCATCTTGAAGCATAGGGGTGATCAATGCAACGCCAGAACCTTTGAATATTGTCAAAATACGACACATCCTTTCAACCAATTTATTTTTTCTATAAGATAAGTGTATCAGAAAAATTTGAATAAAAATCGAAAAATTTAGACAATTTATCTATAGATTATTCGAATTATATACTATAATATTAACCAATATCAATGAAAAACCATGAAAAACTGGATATCCAGTCACTTTTACGAATATTTTTAAGCGAATGAAAGAAAGGTGTTTTTAGATGCAAGTCTCTCAAGCTGTCAAAGATTTAACTGAAGATGTGATTCACTTTCGCCGTGCATTACATCAAATCCCTGAACTAGGATTGACCGAATTCAAGACAAAAGAATACTTGCTGCGTCAATTGCAATCCTTTGGGATCAATGAGATCTATCCTGTGTTAGAAACAGGCCTGATCGTTGTCTTTCGCAGTGACATACCTGGTAAAACATTGGCTTTTCGGACCGATATCGATGGATTGCCGATCCAAGAAGAAACGGGCATTGATTTTGCCTCGCGCTATGAAGGCCGGATGCACGCATGCGGCCATGATGGACATATGGCGACGATGTTAGGATTTGCCAAATACTTAGCGACGCACCCAGAAGCGATCCAAGGTACGATCGTCCTGATTTTTCAACCAGCAGAAGAAGGACCAGGCGGTGCACAATTGTTGATCGATGCAGGGGTACTGCGAGATTTTGGTGTCGAAAAAATCGTCGGGTTACATGTCTTCCCCGATTTCCCAGAAGGGGTGATTGCTTGTCGTAAAGGCCCAATGATGGCCCGCAATGGTGAAATCAATATCACGATCCATGGGACTAGCGCGCACGGGGCCCAGCCGCAACAGGGCAGTGATGCGATTTTGGCAGCAGCGGCAGTGATTCAAGGGTTGCATTCAGTAATTGCCCGTAACATCAGTCCGTTGTCTTCTGGTGTGATCACTTTCGGTAAAATCCATGGCGGAGATGCTGAAAATATCATTCCAGGAAAAGTTGTGCTAAATGGCACGATGCGGGCATTTGAGGATGACGTTTATGAAACAATGACGCAGCGGATCACTTTATTGGCAGAAGAAATTGCAAAAGGGTACGGCTGTCGGGCAGAAGTAGACTTTGAACATCTCTATCGTGTGGTCGATAATGATCCGCAGATGGTGGATGTTTTGGCTGAGGTCGCGGGGGATAGTTATCTTGAAACGCCGCCGTATATGTTGGCTGAAGACTTTTCTATGTATCAAAAAGAAATCCCTGGTGTCTTTTTCTTTGTCGGTATCAGGAATGAAGACAAAGGATATACCTATCCATTACACAGCAATAAAATGAATTTTGATGAAAAAAATCTCTTGCAAGGGATTGAATGTTACATTCGATTGATCCCGGCGCTGAATGAAACAAAAGGAGTTGCAGAATGACGAAAGAAATCAAAGAAAACCATTTATACATCGATGGTGTCGATACGGTGTCGCTTGTCCAAACATTTGGGACCCCGTTGTATGTCTATTCCGTTTCTGAGATTCGGGCAGAATGCCGTAAAATCCATGATGAATTTTTGCATCGATATAAACATACGCGGGCAGCTTATGCAGCCAAAGCATTTTGTACAACTGCCATGTTGCAGATTATTGCTGACGAAGGCCTGTCATTGGATGTGGTCAGTGGTGGGGAATTATATACTGCCATCCAAGCAGATTTTCCAGCAGAACATATCGAATTCAATGGTAATAACAAATCGATCGAAGAATTGACTGCAGCAATCGACTATGGCGTCGGCCGTATCATTGTGGACGGTATCCAAGAAATAGGTCTGATTCGGGCAATCTGCCAAGAGAAAAAGCAAGTGGCCAAGATTATGTTGCGAATCACACCAGAAGTGTCGGTCCAGACCCATCAGTTTATTTCTACCGGGCAAAAAGACTCGAAATTTGGTATTCCCTTGGATGAAGAGATTTTGTTTCCATTAGTAGCAGAAGTGATCGAAGCACCAGAACTAGATTTTTATGGCTTGCATTTTCATGTGGGCAGTCAACTCTCAGATAACCAATCTCACTTAGGGGCCACAGATGCAGCGTTGAACTTAGTCAAACAAATCCATGAACGCTTTTCTTATTGGATCAAAGAACTGAATGTCGGTGGTGGTTTTGGTGTCCGCTATACGGATAAAGATATCCGGCAACCCTATCATTTCTTCCTTGATCCAGTGATGCAAAAAATCGATGATTTCTATCAACAATATGGGCAGGAACGGCCAACGATCGTTATTGAACCTGGGCGCAGTATCGTGGCTGAGGCAGGGATCAGTTTGCACACGATCGGCAGTATCAAAACGCTGCCGGGCATTCGAACATATGCCAGCATAGATGGCGGCATGACGGACAATATTCGTCCGGGTTTATATCAGGCCACCTATACAGGGATTTTGGCCAATCGTGCCAATGAAGCAGCGACGGAGACAATCACGATCTCTGGTAAAGCGTGTGAGAGTACGGATATTTTAGTGAAAGACTTGGCGCTGCCGCCAGTTGCAACTGGCGATATTTTTGCGACATTTGCGACGGGCGCTTATGGGTATTCAATGGCTAGCAATTATAACAATTTGCAGATTCCTGCTGTTGTGTTTGTGGAAGATGGACAAGCGGAATTGGCGGTAAAACGCCAAACCTATCAGCAAATGATCCAAAATGAAGTGATTCCTTCGTTTTTAAAAAAATGACCATTTGATTTTATTGACGAGATAAAAAAGAAAGCAGGTGATTGTATGAAGATTCCTTATACCAAAATGCAAGGGGCAGCCAATGATTTTATTGTGATCGATAATCGTCAATTAAAACTGACCCATGAACAGCTATCGGCATTCGCGATCCAAACCTGTCAGCGTAAATTCTCGATTGGTGCGGACGCAGTTATGGCTGTGGATTATCCAGAAGGTCACGCCGATTTTCGCATGCGTTTTTATAATGCTGATGGCACGGAGGCAGAAATGTGCGGCAATGGTGCCCGTTGTATTGCACGCTATGCGTATGAAAAGCAAATTGCGGGTGAAGCAATGACCATTGAAACTGTTGCAGGGAATGTTCCTGCTTGGCGTTTAGATCAGAAAGAGTACAAAGTGACATTAAACTCGCCAACTGTGACGCGCTTTGACCAAGCGTTCCCTGATCCGAGAGTCACAACCATTGATTATGTTGAATTAGGTGATCCGGGTATCCCGCATGCAGTGGTTCATTATCCCGGACTAGCCGATGTGGCATTAAGTGAATTGACAGACATAGCAAAAGCGATCCGCCATTGGGACGCTTTTCCTAAAGGCGCCAATGTCAACTTCTACGATGAAGCGCCAATGGGAGGGTTGGTGGTCAGAACCTTTGAACGCGGGGTGGAAGACTTCACGTTTGCTTGCGGCACAGGTTCTGGAGCGACTGCCTTTGCGGTGGCACGACATCAAGGGAAAGCAGCAGCGCAAGTCCAGCTGCATGTCCTAGGCGGCACATTAACAGTAGCCGTTGACCACGAAAATCTTGAATTGATTGGCGATGCCATCATGGTGTCAGAAGGCTTGATTTTAGATGAGAATTTGCATCTATAAACTTAGTGAAATATCTTGTAAACAGATGAGATTTTCATGAAAAAAAGATTGACAATCAAATCCCCGTATCGTATAGTTAAGCACAATTAAACGACACGCGATGATAAGAAAAGTAAATCAGTTGTGCTTGCTTCAGAGAGCTCGAAATGGTGAGAACGAGCGCAAGCAGGTGATTGAAGATGGTCTTTGAGCGTTTGTACGTGAGCATGCATCCTACTTGCAAGCGTGCAACGGGATGCCCGTTACAGCAAATCAGTGAACTGATAAGGTTGATTTAGGTCAACGAATAAAGGTGGTACCACGAACTTGGTTGTTTCGTCCTTTCTCTATATTTTAGAGAGAGGACTTTTTTTATTTAAAAAAGGGGGAATAAAGAATGAAAGGGTTAAAAAAATTATCAGTTGGTTTGGCGGCAACCGCCGTCTTGTTCACTTTGGCAGCTTGTGGCAATAGCAGCAGCTCTAGTGAAACAGGAACATCAAGCAGTACTGCAGCGTTAGAAGAAAAAGTGGTTGGTGTCGCACCGGGACCATATGGTGATATGGTGACTGATGTGATTTCACCTTTATTGGCAGATAAAGGGTATACATTAACGACCAAAGTCTTCAATGATTATATCCAACCCAATAATGCGTTAGCTAACGGACAAATCGATGCCAATCTATTTCAACATACAGCATATTTAGACAAATTTTCAGCAGACAATGAGTTAGATTTGACCGCGTTGCAAAAAGTACCGACATTAGGAATGGGCATCTATTCAAATAAACAAACGCAATTGGATGACTTAGCGGATGGTGCTACGGTGTCAATCGCAAATGATGCGTCAAACTTGGCCCGGACATTACAATTATTGGCTGCCAATGACTTGATTACGATTGCTGATGAAATCGATGAAACAAAAGCAACCGTGGCAGATATCAAAGACAATCCTAAGCAATTGACCTTTAAAGAGTTGGATGCTGCCCAATTGGCCCGCTCACTGGACACAGTTGATGTGGCATTGGTGCCGGGGAATTTTGCCTGGGCCGCTTCATTAGATCCAGCGGATGCTTTGGCACTGGAGTCATTGAAAGAAGACTATAAGAATGTTTTTGTTGTCCGAACGGAAGATAAGGATAGCGATTTTGCACAAGCGGTCACTGAAGTGTTGGAGAGTCAAGGATTCAAAGATGCGATTGCTGATTCAGCATTCAAAGACTTTAGCCAACCAGACTTTTGGACTGAGTAAGAAGGATCAATTATGGCAAAAATAGAAGTAAAACAAGTATCTGTGACATTCACTCAGAAGAAACAAATAAAAAAAGCCGTAGACCACGTTGATTTTTCCGTTCAGGCAGGTGAAATATTTGGTATTGTTGGGTTGAGCGGTGCGGGGAAAAGTACCCTTGTTCGAACATTGAATTTGTTACAAGCACCTTCAAGCGGACAGATTTTGATCGATGGACAAGATATCACCAAAATCCGCGGCCAAGCATTGCGCACATTACGCCAAAAAATCGGGATGATTTTTCAGCACTTTAATTTGATCAACAATCGGACGATCAAGGACAATCTAGCCTTTGCGCTAAAAGCTGGCAATTACCCGAAAGAAAAACGGGAAGCCCGAATCCAAGAGCTATTGGCAATGGTTGATCTAACGGATAAATGCCATGAGTATCCCAACAATTTATCTGGTGGCGAGAAGCAGCGGATCGGGATTGCCCGTGCGATTGCCAATGAGCCGGAAATCTTGCTTTGCGATGAGGCTACCAGTGCGCTGGATGTGGAAACAACCGAAGAAATCTTGCAATTATTGACGCGGATCAAAGAGCAGACGGGGATTACGATTGTTTTTATTACCCATGAATTGGATGTTGCCCGCAAGTTCTTTGATCGCGTAGCAGTGATGGAGAATGGGCATATCGTAGAAGAACAAACAACTTATGGGTTGTTCAGCCAACCGCAACAAGCGATTACCAAGAAACTTGTGGGTCGTTATTTAGATCTGACAGTGCCGGATGAAATTCTTGCCTTGTTTACACAAGGTGATTTATTAGAATTAAGATATCAAGGCACGTATACGTTAGAGCCGTTGATTTCAACGGTGGCTAAGGCCTATGATGTGGCGGTAAATATCATCCATGGCAAAATCGAATACATTCAACAAGATGTTATCGGGATTTTGTATGTTTATCTCACTGGACCTGAAGAAGAAGTCCGCAAAGCACGAGAATATATCGCCGCAAATGTCTTCTCTCTTAGAAAGGTAGGTGCCCTAAATGACTGAAACGATCGAGATTTTGAAAACCAATCTGCCTAAAGCACTCTGGGAAACATGTTTCATGGTTGGTACTTCAGCCATCATTGGCGTCATTTTTGGCTTGCTGATTGGCTTACTGCTTTTCTTGGTCAGCAGCAGACTGTTTTACAAAAATAGTCTGCTGCATCATATAGCAGACTTTGTAGTGAATGCGATTCGTTCATTGCCCTTCTTGATTCTCTTGATTACATTGATTCCGGTATCCGCGTTGTTGATTGGTGACCCTTATACACCGACTGGCGGTGCGATTGCTTTATCGATTGCAGCAATTCCTTTTTATGCCCGGATTGCGGAATCAGCTTTCGCCGAAATCGACTACGGCGTTTTAGAAGCAAGTATTGCTTCTGGGGCTTCTACCGGATTGATTATCCGCGAAGTGATTTTGCCAGAAAGTTTGCCCGCGCTGATCCGCGGTTTTGTCTTGACCTTGATCAGTCTTTTAGGTTATTCAGCTATGGTCGGCACGATCGGTGCTGGTGGGATTGGCGATTTGGCCATTCAATATGGATATTATCGTTATGAAACAGCCATTTTGATTTTTGTGATCATCTTATTGATCATCATTGTGCAAATCATCCAGTGGATCGGCGATGCTTGTGCCAATCATTTTTCGAAGTAAGTGAGTCGTTCGTCGACTAGCACATATAAGACCTAGCTGAATCAGCTATAGCGTCGCAACATCCACTCTAGCCAGCCACTTTGATGTGATTGGTTGGAGTGGATGTTTTTTTATCATAATGTGTCTTTAGATTTGTAGTTGCGCCGGTTGCAGATTTTGGGTATGCTGAAGTGGAGTTGTTTGACAACCATCATTATTGAACAAAGGAGCAACAACATGACACAAATGCCTCATTGTCCCATTTGCCAATCAAGCTATACCTATGAAGACCGCGGGTTATATGTCTGCCCAGAATGCGGCCATGAATGGGAAGAACAAGTAGAAGAAGCACCTGTATACAAAGATGCCAATGGCAATCTGTTAGCTGATGGTGATACGGTGACAGTCATCAAAGATTTGAAAGTGAAAGGCGCCTCTGGTGCAATCAAGCAAGGAACCAAAGTAAAGAACATCAAACTAGTAGAAGGCGATCACAATATTGATTGCAAAATCGACGGTTTTGGTGCGATGAAACTAAAATCTGAATTTGTAAAAAAAGGTTAAATACAAAATTTTCGTTTCATCTTCATCATTTTTTCACGACTTTAATGGTAAAATAAGGTCAAAGATTTAAAGGAGGAATACACTTATGTATGGTATGGGTGGATATGGTTTTGGTTGGTTCTATGACCCTACATTTATTTTAGTGATCATCGGTATGGTTATTTCGATGGCCGCTTCAGCGTATGTCAAAAGTACCTTTAACAAATTTGACAAAGTCAAAAGTCGCAATAATATCACTGGAACGAAAGCCGCACAATACATTTTGGAGAGTCAAGGCATCCATAATGTTGGTGTCCAGGCAATCGCTGGCGATTTGACGGATAATTATAATTCCGGGAACAAAACATTGAGTTTATCGCAAGCTACAGCACAATCGACATCAGTCGCGGCAATTGGTGTAGCGGCCCATGAATGCGGGCATGCGGTTCAAGATGCGAAAGGTTATTTCCCATTGCGCTTGCGCCACGCAATCGTACCGATCGCCAATATTGGGACATCGATCTCGATTCCCTTGATTTTGATTGGCGTCTTGTTGCGGGGCTCGTTTCTTGTCAATTTGGGATTGATTGCATTCTCATTGGCGTTTATTTTTCAATTGGTGACACTGCCAGTTGAATTTGATGCCTCGAAACGTGCGCTTCGGATTTTGGCAGACGGCGGTTTATTGACTGAAGAAGAAGTACCGCAAGCACGAAGGGTTCTTTTTGCAGCTGCTTTGACGTATGTTGCTGCGGCAGTTGCAACTTTGTTGCAGCTCTTGCGTTTGATTATCTTGTTTGGGAATAATAATCGTCGGAACTAATCTATCGGTGAAAAGTCAAAAGGTATCTGCAGATTCATTTTTCTGCAGATACCTTTTTTTAGGCAACGATCATATAGATATAGAAAACACGTTCCAATGTCTTGAGATTTTCTTGCGCCATATTATGTTTCAAGTCAGCATAGATTTTCAAATCGTCGCCACTAGCCAAATAAAGTAAAGGGATTTCTTTCTTCTTTTGGATCTCTACTTGGTTATTTTCGATGCTGAGTACACCGCCAAAGGGTAGTGGGGATTCTTCGTCTGTTGTCGGATAATCATATTGGGTCAAATCGGTGATTGTACTTGACATAGCGCCATTAGAAAATAGTTCTGCATATAACTTGCCTTCACCTTTGGGAATGCCAAAATTAAAGTAGCCATTCATTTCGTTGTCTTTCGTGTATTCCATAGATGCTGCCAAATCGTGACCGACTCTCTCTCCAAAATGGTAAGTGTCAATGTACACTGTCAATGAGGTCGCCTTCGTATTGAAGGTAAGATGGGAGCCATAATCAAATAATAAACTACCAAGTCCAGTATCGTTTTCGGATTGAACCAAATGATTATCTGGCACACCAGCGACTTTGTTTCCTTGAAAAGGACCGTAATTATAGTAACGCAGATACAAGGTAAGTGGCGCACCCACGAAGAGAACCAACATCAGTAAAATAGTGAAAATATGTTTTCGATTGTTCTTGCGTCGGGCTTTTTTTACGATAGCTTCCAATTGTTTGTCTTCAATCGTCATTTCTCTGCCTCCTCCAGCATTTTTTTTAGTTGTTTTCGTCCGCGATAAAGAGACGTCTTGATACTGTCTTCAGGGCGATTCAGTAAAAAACTGATTTCTTTGATGCTGCGTCCTTCAATATATTTCATAGCTAAAAGAGTAGCTGTGGGCAAGGGCAGTTGCAGCAAGGCGTCATAGAGGGCATCATCTGTTTCTTGCCAGGTCGCTTCTTTTGTTGGTTGGAGATATTGCTTAACGATCCGATTACGGCGCTTCGTCTGATTATACAGATTGAAGTAATGATTGATCCCTACGCGAAACAACCAGGGACGAAGTTCATCAGCGGCTAAGACTGTATCGATCTCGAGTATTTTGACAAGGGCTTCTTGTGCGATGTCTTCAGCATCTTGGACATTCGCACCAATCGATTGCAGATAGTGAACCAGGTCTTTGGTCAATGTAAAAAGATAGTGTTGATAACTGTCTATCTGCATGCTGATATTCTCCTCCTCATCTATACAACAAATGACCGGCACGAAAAGTGAACAAAAAAATAATATAATAATATGAGATAGTTCTTAAGGCTATTTTCTCAGATCAGAGAAGTCATGACAATCAAAGAATTGAAGCTGGAGGAAGAACCTGCAACAAATAAGACACAAAAAAACAAGATACAAAATGTGTATCTTGTTCAACGTGAGGATTAGCGTAGAAGGCAGGAATCGAACCTGCACCTCAACCTTTGCCAAAAATACCCAGAAGCAATCTTATGATCATTTTTAGCAAAATGAGTAAAGCGCCAGACTTCATCTACAAGACCAATTATGACAGGCAGAATGCAATAAAGTAGGAGAGAAAAGTGATCTTCTTTAGAATAGTTGTGGCGAATTCGTGAAGAGTATGTAAGGAAATCTAAATTGTCTCAAGTGGAAGCAAACAACAATGATCGAACCAACAGCCAAACAGCGTACCAAAACAGCGCATCATTAGTAGTGTATGTTATTTTAAATGAAATCCATACGGTTTTCTGAAAAAATCCGATAAAGTTTTCTTGACATTTGTTAGGTGAGATTGTATCATTCTGTTTGGGCACTCTTTACAAGAGTCAGAAAGTGATTTAGAATTTTCGCTCCCTATTCATTCGATGGATAGGGAGCTTTTACTATTTTCTAAGTGCTTTTCCTGTAAAATAGATTAAAGGAGTTTTTCAGTTTATGACAAAATATATTTTTGTAACCGGCGGCGTGGTTTCTTCAATTGGTAAAGGTATCGTAGCAGCGTCATTAGGCCGTTTGCTAAAAAATCGCGGATTGAAAGTAACGATCCAAAAGTTCGATCCTTATATCAATGTTGATCCAGGAACAATGAGTCCATATCAACATGGGGAAGTATTTGTAACAGATGACGGCGCAGAAACAGACTTGGACCTTGGTCACTACGAACGGTTCATTGATATCAACTTGAACAAATACTCGAACGTAACAACTGGAAAAATCTATTCAGAAGTTTTGCGGAAAGAGCGTAAAGGGGAATATCTAGGGGCGACTGTCCAAGTCATTCCACATATCACCAACGAAATCAAAGAAAAAATCATGCGGGCTGCCAAAATGACCGACTCTGATGTCATCATCACGGAAGTTGGCGGTACTGTGGGCGATATCGAATCATTGCCTTTCTTAGAAGCATTGCGTCAAATGAAAGCTGATGTAGGTTCGGATAATGTCATGTATATCCATACGACTTTGATTCCTTATCTAAAAGCAGCAGGGGAAATGAAAACCAAACCAACGCAACATAGTGTCAAAGAATTGCGTGGTTTAGGGATCCAACCAAATATCCTAGTTGTCCGTACAGAACAACCAGTTGCGCAATCAACCAAAAATAAATTGGCGCAATTCTGTGATGTGGCACCGGAAGCTGTGATCGAATCTCGCGATGTTGAAACATTGTATTCGATCCCGTTAGCTTTACAAGCCCAAGGAATGGATCAAATCGTCTGTGACCATTTGAAATTGACGGCACCAGCTGCAGACATGACAGAATGGCAAGCATTGGAAGAAAAAGTATTAAACTTGAAGAAAAAAGTTCGTATTGCACTTGTTGGGAAATATGTCGAGTTGCCTGATGCTTATTTATCTGTCGTTGAAGCATTGAAACATTCTGGATTTGCTTTTGATGCAGATATTGAATTAGATTGGATCAAAGCCCAAGATATCACACATGAGAACGTGGCTGAGTACTTGGCTGATGCGGACGGCATTTTGGTTCCAGGCGGCTTTGGCGATCGCGGAATCGAAGGAAAAATCGAAGCCATCCGTTATGCCCGTGAAAATGATGTGCCATTCTTAGGTATTTGTTTAGGGATGCAAATGGCGTGTGTTGAATTCGCCCGTAATGTCGTTGGTCTAGAAAATGCCAACTCTGCTGAAACGGATCCTGAAACACCGAATAACATTATCGATTTGATGGCTGATCAAGAAAACATTGAAAACATGGGTGGCACATTACGTCTAGGATTGTATCCATGTAAAATCAAAAAAGGCACCAAAACTGCTGCTGCTTATAACGATGAAGAAGTGGTACAAGAACGCCATCGTCACCGCTATGAGTTCAATAATCAATACCGTGAAATTTTTGAAGCACAAGGTATGGTCTTTTCTGGTGTCTCACCAGACAATCGTTTGGTTGAAATCGTTGAGATCCCAGAGAATAAATTCTTTGTGGGATGTCAATTCCACCCAGAATTGATTTCACGTCCAACCCGTCCACAACGTTTGATCAAAGCATTCGTTGGTGCATCATTAGATAACCGTCAAGCATAACAAAAAAACGCTAGTCACCGCTCTTCTTTGGTTAAAAAAGAGCGTGACGTAGCGTTTTTTTCTATAGTGTTTCGCAGGCTATACTTATTCTTCTTTTAGTTCGTAGCCTTGATCCAGTAACATTTCTTCAGTTCGTTCCATGCTGATGCCGTTGTCTGTATCGCCTTCAAAGTTCACACCAGGCAACTGTTTGGCGGAGTCATAATCTAGTTCATCGTAATTGATGGTCAAAGATTCGATGGCTTCGCTGTCACTGTATTCAAGAGAGTAATCCAATCCTTGCACTTGTTGGTATTGCTTCGCGACGGGATCTAATAATTCTTGGGCTTCTTCTTTCGTGGCAACGCCGATGGCTTCATACGGCATCACATTGTTCGCTGTTTGACGAATGACTTTGTCCCCATCATAATGAAACACCAATTCCATCGCAACGCCATTTTGGGCCAATGTGAATGTCTTCGTGTCTTCTTGCGTACTAGCCCCAGTTCCGCAACTTGCCAAAAATAATACACCAACCAACGTAAAAAAACCAAATAATGCTTTTTTCATTTAATCCCTCCTTTTTTAATAGGATAGTATAGCGACTTTCGTAAGGCTATTGATATGCTCAAAAGGCCGGACAATATGAATTATGATAAATCGGCGAAAAAAATTGTGAATTTTTTCGCGAATTTTCACATGTGAATGGTTATGCTAATTGGAAGGTAAAAGGAAAGAATTGCTTGTAAAACGCTAAGTTTTCTGAAAAACTCTTGAAAATAGATGTATTTTGACTTTGTGCAGACTTTTTTTGAAAAGATAAATTCTTCTTTTTAGTAGCAAATACCGCAAATATTTGCTAAAATAGCAGTGTCGGTTAAGCATTGCTTAACAAATAAAGTTTTTTAAAACTTAGGAGGAATTTTTTATGCCAGTAGTATCAGGAGCTGAATTCTTAAAAGCTGCTCGTCAAGGCGGATATGCAGTCGGCGGATTCAACACAAATAACTTAGAATGGACACAAGCGATTTTAAAAGCCGCTGAAGCAAAGAAAGCACCAGTTTTGATCCAAACTTCAATGGGCGCTGCTAAATACATGGGCGGTTACAAAGTTGCTAAAGATATCATTACTAACTTAGTTGACTCAATGAACATTACTGTTCCAGTTGCAATCCACTTAGACCATGGTGACTACGATGCAGCAATGGAATGTATTGAAGTTGGTTATACTTCAGTTATGTTCGATGGCTCTCACTTGCCATTTGATGAAAACTTGAAATTGGCTAAAGAAGTTGTAGAAAAAGCACACGCAAAAGGCATTTCTGTTGAGTGTGAAGTTGGTTCAATCGGCGGAGAAGAAGATGGTATCATCGGTTCTGGCGAATTGGCTGACATCGAAGAATGTAAACAAATGGTTGCAACTGGTATTGATTACTTAGCATGCGGTATTGGTAACATTCACGGTCAATATCCAGCAAACTGGAAAGGCCTTGCTTTTGATCACTTACAAGCTATCGCTGATGCTGTAGGTTCTGATGTACCTCTAGTATTACATGGTGGTTCTGGTATTCCTCAAGAACAAATCCAAAAAGCAATCGCTATGGGTGTATCTAAAGTCAATGTAAATACTGAATTCCAATTGTCATTTGCTAAAGCAACTCGTGAATACATCGAAGCTGGCAAAGATAAAGAAGGCAAAGGATTCGACCCTCGTAAATTATTGGCACCAGGTGTTGCTGCAATCGTTAAAGATGCAGAAGAACACATCGACTGGTTCGGTTCAGCTGGTAAAGCTTAATTCGAATGATGATCAAAAGCCGTTAGAAAGCACGCTTTCTAACGGCTTTTTTGATGTTTTTCAATAATATGTACAGGCATACTCGTTTGAGTAGATTTTATAGGACAGCGTTGTACGACATACTAGTCCTTTTTTCTTTTTGATTTTTATGCTAAACTTAATCTGATACACATAAATTTAAATAAAGAGTATAGGTGGATATACATGAAGAAAATTGTCATTGAAGGCAATCGCCCCTTAAAAGGGGAAGTCACCATCAGCGGGGCAAAAAATAGTGCTGTTGCGTTGATTCCTGCTGCAATTCTTGCAGATTCTCCCGTCGTCTTAGAAGGAGTGCCAGATATTCAAGATGTGCACTCATTAATTGAAATCCTCGAAATCATGGGTGTCAAAACCCACTTTGAACACAATACCCTCGAAATTGACCCAACCAACATTGTTTCGATTCCCATGCCAAGTGGCAAAATCAACAGTTTGCGCGCCTCGTATTATTTCATGGGTGCGTTATTAGGCAAATTTGGTGAAGGTGTTGTTGGATTACCTGGAGGCTGTTTTTTGGGTCCTCGTCCTATTGATTTGCATATCAAAGGGTTTGAAGCTTTAGGCGCTACAGTGACCAATGAACATGGCGCGATGTATTTACGTACAGATGAAGCCGGTCTTGCTGGGGAACGAATCTTTTTGGATATGGTCTCGATTGGCGCAACGATCAATGTGATGCTTGCAGCAGTTAAAGCCAAAGGAAAAACCATCATCGAAAATGCTGCCCGTGAGCCTGAGATCATCGATGTGGCTACGCTATTGAACAATATGGGAGCCAAAATCAGAGGCGCCGGTACCAATGAGATTCGTATCGAAGGTGTTGAAGAATTGCATGGCTGCCGTCATTTTATCATTCCTGATCGCATCGAAGCAGGGACTTACCTGTCATTGGCAGCGGCTGTGGGTGAAGGGATCGTTGTCAAAAATGTGATCTATGAGCATCTAGAAAGTTATATCGCCAAATTAGAAGAAATCGGTGTCCGCATGGATATCAGTGAGGATGAAATCTATGTTCATCCGTCGCAAGACTTGAAACCAGCAGTAGTCAAAACCTATCCATATCCAGGTTTTGCTACAGACTTGCAGCAACCGATCACACCATTGCTGTTGAAGGCGCAAGGGACTTCAGAAATTTTGGATACGATCTATGCAAAACGGGTCAATCATATTCCAGAATTGGCACGAATGGGCGCCCAAGCTACAACAGAAGGCAACATGATTTTTGTGAGCGGACCAAGTCAATTACATGGGGCAGAAGTGGTGGCATCAGATTTACGTGCCGGTGCTTGTTTAGTGATTGCTGGATTGATGGCGCAAGGAACGACTACCGTTTTCAATGTAGAATACATTTTGCGTGGTTATGACCATATTATCGAAAAATTGACTGCATTGGGTGCTGATATCCAAATGATAGAGGAGTAACTATGAGCGATTACTTAACAATGGCAGAGCTAGAAAACAAAACACTGAAAGAAATCTATACTTTTGCCAAACAATTCCGTATTCCGTATTACAGCCAAATGAACAAAAAAGAATTGTCTTTGGCAGTTATTCGTGCACAAGCTGAAAAGCAAGGCTTCTTTTATATGGAAGGGGTCTTGGATATTGTAGGCCAAGAAGGCTATGGTTTTTTGCGACCAATCAATTATGGGCCAAGTGCAGAAGATATTTATATTTCGTCCTCTCAGATTCGCCGTTTCAGTTTGCGTAATGGAGATAAAGTTGCCGGTAAAGCTCGACCACCGAAAGAGTCAGAACGTTATTATGGATTGATGCATGTGGAATCCGTCAATGGCAAAGATCCAGAAGAAGCCAAAGAACGCCCGCATTTCCCGGCATTGACGCCGCTTTATCCAAATCGTCATTTAAAATTAGAAACCACAGCCGGCCGTCTATCAACGCGGATGATCGACATGTTTTCGCCTGTTGGTTTTGGGCAGCGTGGGCTGATCGTGGCGCCGCCAAAAGCTGGGAAGACCAGTATTTTGAAAGAAATTGCCAATGGCATCACAGACAATTATCCAGAGGTTGAATTGATCGTCTTATTGATCGATGAACGACCAGAAGAAGTCACTGACTTAGAGCGCAGTGTCAAAGGCGATGTCGTATCTTCAACCTTTGATTTGCAGCCAAGCAACCATACCCGGGTTGCAGAGCTTGTCTTGGAGCGGGCGATGCGATTGGTAGAAGACAAGCGAGATGTGGTGATTTTGATGGACAGTATCACCCGTCTAGCAAGAGCCTATAACTTAGTGGTACCACCAAGCGGACGTACATTAAGCGGCGGGATCGATCCAGCTGCTTTATATAAACCAAAAAAATTCTTTGGTGCAGCCCGCAATATTGAAGAAGGCGGCAGCTTGACGATTTTAGCAACAGCCTTAGTCGATACTGGCAGCCGCATGGATGATGTTATTTATGAAGAGTTCAAAGGAACAGGGAATATGGAATTGCAGCTGTCTCGCAGTTTAGCAGAACGCCGTATTTTCCCAGCTATCGATATCAGAAAATCAGGCACCCGCAAAGAAGAGTTGTTGATGAGTAGTGAACAGCTAGAAGAAACATGGCGGTTACGCAACAATATGACCGGTGACTCTTTGGAATTTACGGAGCAATTCATTCAATTCTTACGCAAAACCAAGAACAACCAAGAATTTATTGCAGCATTTCATGATGTCAACTTTGGCGATAAACGACCAAAAAGAAATCTAAAAAGATAATTGCATCTGTAAAACAAACATGGTAAGATAGTCATGTTGTAAATTCGACAAAATCAACTCTGGTGAAGCAAATGAGCCAGGGCAAAGGAGAGAAGAAGAAATGAAACAAGATATCCATCCAGATTATCATCCAGTTGTATTCATGGACTCAACTACTGGTTTCAAATTCTTATCAGGTTCTACAAAGAATTCTCAAGAAACTGTTGAGTGGGAAGACGGCAACACGTATCCATTGATCCGTGTCGAAGTCACTTCTGATTCACATCCATTCTACACTGGACGTCAAAAATTCACACAAGCAGACGGACGCGTGGACCGTTTCAACAAAAAATACGGTCTCAAAGATACCAACGCTGCGGAATAATAAAAACATTGTTAAGACAACGTTTAACGACTTTCCTTTTCGAGGAAAGTCGTTTTTTTTTGTATAAAATCACCATAAAAAGCACAATCACCATTGTGAGGATCATCGCTATGCCGACTATTCGGGACAATACAAATGTGAAGGAAATGCAGATGCACACCGCGCGTAGTGTACCACCTGAAAATAATAGCCTCTCAATTATTCCCAAGGAAATGGTTGACCAACGAGTATACATGATCTAAGATCAATGACATTCTCTGGAAAGATCAAGATGGGAGAATACGTCTATACGACGACTCTTTCTTGGCAACTCAAAGCAGTCTATAACGAGTAAACATAAAGGAAAAAAGCAACAGAACAACTTGGGAAGAGATGGATTTGACTGTTGGGTGGCTCTTGGTACATTCTGTTGTTTTTGTTTTGACCAAGATTTTTGTGTTTTTTTGGTTCAACTATATTGAGCGTTGGTGGGAAATCTTAGGATATCCTTCCAACGCTATTTTTTTATCAAAGTGGATGGAAAAAGAGCTGACCAATTGTGTTCATTTAAAAAAACGATTGACATGGACTAGATCATTTGCTATTATTCATTTTCACAAAGCGTAATCATTACTATTTATATTTATCTATGATTTGGAGGATGCAACATGACAGACACATATGATCATTGGTGGTTAGAAGGAAATAATGGGGACCAAGAGATGGAGGATGACCATCAAGACGCATGGCAAAATATTATTTCTTTACTGGACCCTCAAGATATTTTGGCAAAAAGGATATTGGATTTTGGCTGTAATCAGGGAGGTTTTTTGCGGAAGTTACACGATGCATTGCCATTTACAGATGGTGTTGGCATTGATTTAGCGAAGAAAGCTGTGGAAGTAGCCAATACGCGGGTGGGAGAAAAACCGATCCGCTACATCAATACGGGCGATGCTGTATCTATTGGGCAAAAATTTGACACGGTCATCAGTACATCGGTTTTGTACTTGATTCGTGATTTGGATGAACACTTCCAAATGATCCACGACGTGCTGTCTGATGGTGGTGTATATTATGCGTCGTTTGCAGATCAGACGGATAATCCCAGTTTTGACTATATGAAAAGCGTGATCGATCAATTCGGTGCAACCAAAATGCAAGGGAAGACCCTGAATGAGGTCGTGGACAGTTTGATTGTACATGGTTTTTCTGTTGAATTGATCAAAGAGTATAATCAACCATCCTATGAAGTAACCGACTACAAAAAGTTTTACCTATCAGTAGCAGATTTCATCCAATCTTGTGAAAGCAGCTATTTGATCAAAGCGACAAAAACACCAGTGAAAGGAAACGCAAAATGAAAAAAATCTTAGGGGTATTTTTGCCAGCTATTCTGATCGGGGTATTGGCAGGTTGTGCAACAGGGAATAAAGAGGAGACGGCCGCTGATATGCAATCTGTTGGGATTGCAATCACAGGTGATGCCCATGCAGATGCATTAGATGCAACGGGGTACGATTCTGAGATGGCTATCTACAGCGCGGTCTATGAACCATTGGTCACGTTTGGCGAGAAAGGCGACTATCAGCCAGGGTTGGCAGAATCTTGGGAAATATCAGAGGATGGCAAAACCTATACGTTCCATTTGCAAGATGGAATCAAGTTTTCTGACGGCAGCGACTTTGATGCTGAAGCCGTGAAATTTACTATTGAACGGGCCAAAAATAAGAATACAACGACAACCTTGCAAACACTGCTCAATTTAGAAAAAGTGGATGTTATCGACAGTACAACGGTCACACTGCACTTCAACAAAGTGTCGAACCAAGTATTAGCAGAATTATGTGCCACGCGTCCTTTACGTATTATGAGTCCGAATGCAGTCAAGAATGGACAAGTCGACGGTACATTTCAAGAGGCCATCGGAACTGGCCCGTTTACAATTCGCACATCAACGGATGAAGAGGTGACAATGGATCCTAATCCCTATTATGATCATGAACATCCATTGCATTATCGAGTTGTTTTTAAAACAATCACCGACGGCAGTTCTCGTTCATTGGCTTTACGAAGTGGTGAAGTTGATATTGCTGGCGGGACACTGGGGCAAATCATGGATAATGATGTACAGTCATTAGCCGATTCAGATGAGTTTGCGACCTATCAATTTACGGGAACGATGTCGCACTTTTTGGCATTTAATCCGGATAACACGACTTTGACCAGTGATATTCGTAAAGGAATCGATTTAGCGATCGATAAAGAATCTTTATCGAATCATGACATCAAAGGCTTATTTCAAAGCAGCGTTCAGTATGTGACCGACACGAATCAAATATCAGTTCCATATGATGTCGATGAAGCGAAAAAAATCTTTGAAAATGCTGGATATCAAATGAATGACAATGGTTTTTATGAAAAAGATGGTCAAGTCCTCTCTTTTGATTTAGTCATTCAAACAGTAGAATTCCCAGAGTGGAAAGAACAAGCAGAAGTTATCGAAAATAATCTAAAACAAGCCGGTGTAAAGGTAACGATCAATACATTAGATAGCGAGAGCTATTACGATGTTTTATGGACATCGAAAGCATTTGATATGATTTTATATCGTACGTACACGGATGCATTGCTGCCTTATAACTTTTTAAACTCGCTATTTTACAATACCGCGGACAGCCATGGTGTATTAGCCAATGATGATCAGCTTTCAACATTGCTGGATACGTATGCCGCTGCAGCCTCCGAAGAAGAACAGCAACGTATTTTCGATACTATTTTTGCAGAAATATCGGCTGAAACATTGGCGATTCCAATTGATTATAAAGATGAAACTTTTGTCACAACAAACAAGATCAAGGAATTTGTCTTTTCTGGACTTTCTGATGCACCCATCGATTATCAACAATTAGTGGTGAAATAAAATGAACCTTCGCTTTCTTTGTCGAAAAACCTGCCGCTTCTTACTTAGTTTGCTGTTCTTTTCAGTGTTGCTATATGGGTTGCTGTACCTTTCGACAGGGGATCCAGCAATCAGTCTGTTAAGAAAGTCAGGCGCATCGACTATCACGAATGATACCTTGAATCAAACACGGCAAGCATTGGGATTGGATCAAAGTTTTATTGTGCAGTATCTTCGTTGGCTGTTGCTTATCCTGCAAGGTGACTTTGGTCTATCCTATATGTCAGGTGAACCAGTTTTACAGACATTGCTTGCACGATCAATTGTAACAGCCAATATCATCGGATGGTCGTTTGCCATCAATCTGATTATTTCTTTGGCAATGGGGACACTGATTGCCAATTCGCCAGTATTGCGTAAAGGACGTGCTTTGTTAGTAGTCTGTTTGTCTTTTCCTAGTTATTGGCTAGCAATCGTGTCTATCTTTATCTTTGGCGTTCAATTACAATGGTTTCCTTTCGTAGGCAGCGGATCTGCTAGTCATTTGGTTTTGCCGATTCTGGTTTGCTTGCTGTCTGAAGGTCTATACTTGATCAAAATCGTGAGCGATTTGCTGACAGCTGCAGCTGAAAGTGAGTTGGAATGGATCGCCAAACGCAGACATATTTCTTGGTTTGCAAGACGTTATTATCAAATCAATGAGAATATCGTCCCTTTGATTGCGTTATATGCCAATAGCTTGATTCGTTTATTTAGTATCACCATCATGGTTGAAGTGATCTTTAGTATTTCTGGTATCAGCAAGTTATTGATCGATGCTATTTCTGTTAGAGATTATCCCGTCATTCAAGGTGTTGGTTTGATCATCGCAGGCATCGTCTTCTTGATCAATTATCTGTCTGATGTGATGGTATTAGTACTCGATACACGAGTGACGCTGCAGCAAGGAGAAAATTTATGAGAAAGACTGTAGCACTATTGGGCCTTTTTTTGATCATTACCGGTATTTTCCTCACGTTACAAGACCCATATGAAATGATCAAAAATCAACGTTTGCTTGGACCAAGTCTGCACCATTGGATGGGCACAGACTATCTGGGACGTGATCTCTTTAGTCGGTTGGTATTCGGCACAACGTATTCGTTGGGGTATGCCGGTCTATCAATGATTGGTGTCGTGCTGGTCAGTCTTTTGCTCGGTGGGTTAGCAGGTGGTCTCGGTGGATTTGTCGATACAGTTATCACGACTTTTGCAGATATCATCGTCAGCATTCCAGCTATCCTGATTGCATTGGTATGTTCAGGGCTGTTTACAAATTCGATCACAACGGTTTTGGTGGCATTGGCTTTCAGCTGGTCAGGGCGATATATTCGTTTTATCCGAAATGTCGTATTAGATATTCGCAAACAAGAATTTATTTTATTGGCACCAATGCGCGGATCTCAAGGCCTCCATACGTTGATCCACCATGTCTTGCCTTCTATGCGTCCTGCATTGCTGTCGTTGTTTGTGACAGATATTGGTCGAATCATGTTGAATATTTCGGGCTTGGCATTTTTGGGTATTGGTGTCCATCCGCCTACACCAGAATTGGGCACGATTTTATATGATGGCAAGCTTTATTTTTATGCTGCACCGTGGCTATTTATTTTTCCAGGAATGATGTTATGTCTGGTGGTCTTGGTTACGCAATCTATCGGACAACGATTGAAAGGATATTATGAACACAATGCTTGAGTTAAAACAGGTATCTATAACCTTACATGAAAAGAGATTGCTGGATAATGTTTCTCTAAAGGTGGAACAAGGAGCTTTTTATTGTTTGATCGGCGAAAGTGGTGGCGGTAAAACGTTGATAGGAAAAGCATTGCTGCGGCACCTTCCTCGTTCCCTCGCGATGGAAGGCGAGATAATAGTCAACAGTCAGCAAGTAGAAGTGATTTTACAGCATCCGCTGGATAGTTTGGCAGCAAATGTATCGATCCTTGCGCAATTACGACATCTGTTGCGGGGGCAAAAAATCCCTAAAGCTGAATGGGAAATACGAATGAGAGAAGCCCTAATGCAAGTTGGTTTGGTGCCTGACGAAGCCCTGTTAAGGAAACGTCCCTATCAATTAAGTGGAGGGATGTGCCAAAAAATCGTATTGGCATGTGCATTAATAACAAAACCAGAAGTAATCATTGCTGATGAGGCAACAAGTGCTTTAGATGTTGAAAGCCAAAAATTATTGCTTCAAATGTTGAAGAAGTTGCAGATCGAGGAACATTGCACCATTTTCTTTATCACCCATGATCTCGATCTTGCGCGCACTTATAGTACCAATCTGGGGATCGTCAAAGAGGGACAGCTGATCGAATCTGGAAAAACTGAAGATATCCTGAATGACCCTCAGCAAAAATACACGAAAGAATTGATTGATATATTTGAATCCTAACGAAATACTCTTACAAGTAAATCAGTTGTCGAAATCGTATAAACAAACGATTTTTCACAATCTCTCTTTCCAGTTGGCACAAGGTGAATGGCTAGGAATAGTTGGTGAAAACGGCAGTGGCAAATCAACATTAGTTAAAATCATTGCTGGGTTAGAAAAGGCTGATCAGGGCACGATCTTTCTACGCGAAAAAGTCCAATCGAGCTATACAAGAGCTGAATGGGCACAACAGATTCAATTGGTGACACAATATTCCCGCAAGTCACTAGATCCAATGAAGACAGTGGCGCAACTATTGCGAGAACCATTACAATTGTGGCACCTCGCGCCCGCAGACAAAATAGATGATAGAATCACTTCTATCATCGCTCACTTCAATCTGCCTGTTAGTATATTAACAGCATATCCAGCTACGCTAAGTGGCGGCCAGTATCAAAGGGTCTCTTTAGCCTTATCTTTATTAGTAGAGCCGGCTATCTTGATTTGCGATGAAATCACAGCTAGCTTAGACAAAATCAATGAACGCCACTTATTCAAGTTCTTGCGCGCGCAAAAGCAAATGACAGTCATCATGATTTCGCATGATGGGGCATTGATCGATAAGGTTTGTGATCGATCTATCCGGATTCAGGACTTTAGCACATGAAACGTCGTGGATGATTGTTGGTGCGCTGATTTGAAGAAGACCCAAAGTAAGAAGGAAAAAAGAAAAACGACGACAGCTTTTAAAGATAAGCTGCCGTCGTTTCTGTATATAGCATCATTTGGTTAGGCTGTTTCATTGGTTAGATGGAAAAAGACTGATTGGTGTATCACAAATAATCCGGAAAAAAGAAAATGACCGAGACAAGGACCAAACTAATCAAAATCAGTCCAGATAAAGACAAAAATAACAAGCCAAAACGTTTCTTCGTATAACTGATTCGCAATAGAATCAGATCAATGATCAAAAATAAGATGAAAATCAGGGACATACTCATAAAAGGTCCTCTTTTGCGTTTTTTTCTATCTTATCAAAGAATGCATGATTTTCCTAGGTGAAAAAAGAGCTTTGACAAATTTGATGTCATCTGACAAAGTTACAAAGCACGGCAAGGATAGCGGTTGTATCAGAAGAATGAAACTTAGAGAAGAAACCAGCAGCTTAATGACAGATAATCACAAAGTTGCTGGTTTTCATCATAACGAGATACAGTTATGACCCTGTCGATACATAATTCTTCAGCCCGATCCGCCAGAACCACAGTGCTGGAAAAGCAAAGACCAAGCAGACAAGCGGCGATGCGATCCACCAGGGATTGGTGGATTGACCAATGAGGTAGAGAAAAGGATAGTATTGAAACCATGCCATTGGAATGACATAGGTCAACAATCGCAAGACTTGTTTACCGTAAATACTGAAAGGGTAACGCCCAAACTCTCTAGCGCCATCTGTAAAAATATTCATAAATTCCAGTCCTTGGATCGTGAAAAATGAGATGGCTGCATAGACGATAAACAATAAACCAAAAAAGATACTGCCGCAAATGATCATCAAGCAAAGTGTGACGATCGTGCCAATATGCCAGCTTACCCCACTTTGGGGTATCGCATAGAGGAAGACCAGCACCGCTTGTAGGAAACGGCCAATACGAGAAAACTCCATCTTAGAGGCCAAAACTTGAAAAATCAGCGACCGGGGTCGAACCAATGCACGATCAAATTCGCCATTGCTGATCATCTGGGGAAAAAGGTCGAACCCCCGACCAAAACATTCAGCAATCGAATAAGACAATAATACCGTCGCAAAACACAACAAGACCTCTTCGAAACGGAAACCATCGACTTGATAGAATCGTGTGAACATAAACCAAATACCTAGAAATGCAGTAAGGGAACCAAGAAACTGACCCAATGTCGTGAAAATAAAAGAAACTTTATACTGCATTTGACTTTTCAAATGGATGCAAAAGTAGTGCCAATAGACCATTATGTTATCCTCCTTGAACGACGACCCGTTGCAGGGCTTTTTTTATCCACCATTTCCCGAGCATCAACAATGTGATGAGCCAAAAGATTTGCAGCAGCAGACTATCCAACGCATCAAATCCTTGTAAATCACCACTATAAATCCGCAAAGGCACATTTTGCATGGCGGCAAAAGGCAATAATTCAGCCAGTTGCCGGAATGGTTGTGGAAAGAATGGAAGTGGCACGATACCACCAGCCAGAAATTCGCCGATCGCACCAACAACTACCCGCACCCCAATCGACGACAAGGTATAGAACGTTGAAATATAGATCAATTGAGATACTGACACCACAACCCCTAAACTGAGCAATAAAGAAAGTATAAAAAGTAAGAGTGTCGTCAGATTGGCAGGTAACACAAGACGATAAGGCGCAGGCAATAAGAAAGCAATGCCAAAAATCGGCAAACAGCGAAGCAAAGTTTTTGCCAAGCGATTGGCGATGGATTGGCAAAACCACTTATTGTATAGATCCATTGGACGGGCCAATTCATAGGCAATCGATCCACTTGTGATTGCCTCAAAAATCTCATTTTCAAAAAACCAAAGCATAAACAAAGACAAAAAAGCTTGCTGCATCCAGACATAAGAAACTGTCTGTTGAAAGGTCATAGGAAAAGCAGTGGCATCCGTTTGATAAAAAGCATGAAAAGCGAGAATCTCCATCATTCCCCAAACAAACTGCGTAACCATCCCAGCAATTGCTGCAGAACGATATTGCAATGTATGGATAAAACGTATCCGAAATAGTGCAGCGTATTTGATCATATGTGATACTCCTGATACATCTTCGCTACCATTTCTTCAGCAGTGATATGTGCCACAGCCAAATCCGTGATAGCAGCATGCTGACTGACAAAATTGATCAATTGTGGGACAGAAAAGGTAGGGTCGACTTTTAGGACAACCCGCCCAACGGTTTCTTCAACCGTTTGGACAGATGCAGGTAAAGGTGGTAATGTACCTGTGTAATCAATGGTGACCGTTTTTTCATCTGAAAATCGCTGCTTGAGTTCGTCTAAATGACCATCAAGCAGCATTTTTCCTTTGCCAATCAATAAAATACGTTGGGTTAGGGCTTCGATATCCTGCATATCATGGGTGGTCAAAATGACCGTGGTGCCTTTTTCTTTATTCAGGCGTTTGATAAATTGGCGTACAGCGATTTTAGACACAGCATCTAATCCAATCGTCGGTTCATCTAGGAAAAGAATCTTTGGGTCATGCAGTAAAGAAGCAGCTATTTCACAGCGCATTCGTTGGCCTAAACTTAATGAACGGGCAGGTGTTTTGAGCAGCTCACCTAAATCTAATAGCAGGGTCAGTTCATTCAAATTTTGTTGATAACGTGGAGGATCGACTTGATAAATATCTCTAATCAGATCAAAACTATCGATCACAGGGACATCCCACCATAGTTGGCTGCGTTGTCCAAAAACCACGCCAATTTCTTTGACGTGCTGCCTCCGGTCTTGCCAAGGAATTCGACCATTGATCAGACATTGGCCTTGATCCGGTGTCAAAATGCCACACATCATTTTGATCGTGGTACTCTTGCCAGCACCGTTGGGTCCGATGTAGCCGACCATTTCGCCTTCTTGAATCGTGAAACTAATATCTTGCAGGGCATGGATCATAGTGGTTTCTCTTGAAACAAAGGCCTTTGTGGCAGCCCAAAACCCACTTTGCCTTTTTGCGACATGGAATGTTTTACTGAGGTGCTCTACTTGGATCATTTGGATTCACTCACTTTCTTTCGACAACAACGCGACAAAAAGAGTATTCGCAATCGAATACCCGCAACGAGATGGTCCAAACGAACATGGTTGGGGCAGCGGTTCGTCAGCCAAACAAAAAGTAGAAATAGTGTATCATAGCGAAAAGGTGAATACAATCGATTGTTGTAAAACGCTTCAAATTTATAGTGATTCTTTTGTTGAACGCGCTTGATTCACAGATGGATCATCGGTACTATAGAATGAAAGGATTCATGTTTCATGAACAAATATAACTATATCGAGTAGGAGGATTTATGAAAGCAATCAAAAATGTGTGTATCGTTGTCGGATTATTTATGTTGAGCCAAGTCAGTATGACCACTTTTGGAATAGTGAAGTACTATTATTTAGAGGTTGGTGAAACCTATATACCCAGTCTGATTGCCTATGGGTTGATCGCGATGGTGTTGATCAATATCGGATTGAGTATGTGGATAGCAAAGAAATTGAATCTTGCCAGTTTTCGCTTCGATTGGTCCACCAAGAAAAACTGGCTATGGATCGTTGGGGCGTTTGTCCTTGGCAGGATCATTGCCATCGTTGGCACGAGTTTCTTGCAAGCCAATACCGGTCAGCAATCGACTGCCAATGATGCACTGATAAACAATCTATTTATAGGTGAAAATCCGCTCTTGATTTTCTTGCTGATTGCCGTGGCTGCACCAGTGATGGAAGAAATCGTCTTTCGCGGGGGCATCATTGGCTTATTGTTTGAGAAGTATCAAATCGTCGGCATCGTTGTCAGTGTGGTTTTGTTTGGGCTCGCGCACACCGCAACCAGTTGGATCGAGTTTGTCATTTATGCTTTGATTGGGTTATTGATGGCACTTGTCTATGTGAAAACCAAACGATTAGAAGCTGCAATCGCAGTTCATTTTTTGAACAATGTCCTTGGTGCTATCGTGCTGATGTTTTTGTAAAAGAGGTCTGACAATGGTGCTTTGCGACTGCATGCGACAAAAAAATAACCATCGCCATTTAAGGCAGAGGGTTATTTTTTTGCTTTATGCGGCAATCACAGGCGCCAAAAATCGGTGTCACGTCAAACGAACTGTGATTGATCATAAACACGCATGCGTCAATACGGTAATGTGCCTGGTGTATAGGGTAAAGCAGCGAGCTCTTCAGCTGAGAAAAGTAAGTCGCTGATATCAGCAATATTGCCTTTGTCTGTGGCATCTTGTTGTTGATAGTATTGACCGGCTTTTTTTGTGTTCATCAAGTAGATATTTTTGCCGATATTTAATGATGGATTCGTACTACTGGTTTCTCTTGTACTGCGAATGACCAACAGACTGTGTTGTTTTTTGAAAGAGAGTTTCCGGTAGCCGTTAATCTGGGTTTTTACATCCGCCCCTTGTTGACTGTATTTATAGCCTGATAGTTTACCTAAATCAGTGAAAGGTCTGTGATACGTGAAGTGCACGACATATTCAACATCTTCCGGTAACGTGATTTCTTGACCTGTGATTTGATTCTTCACGGTTTTTTCAGGTAAATGATATTTTTCGATTGCAGTGATAGTGATATCTGATTTGTTGACAAAGACAGGATCGATCCAAAATCCGGCAGCGAGTAGTGTCATTAACACGATACTTAGCGTAGTAAGTATCACAAGCAACCACTTGCTCCATTTCTTTCGTCGGCTATCTAAGTTTAATTCTTTGATCATCGCTTGGTCTTCTTTTAGCAGATAATCTAAAGGGAGTGAAAAATATTCGCTTAATTTCACGACTTGATCTAAGTCAGGGTAGCTTTTTTCATTCTCCCACTTTGAAATCAGTTGCCGCGTCACAAAAAATTCACTGGCTAATTGTTCTTGTGTCAAGTGGCGTGCAGTGCGTTCTTCTTTAATGATTTTCCCGATATTCATAACGTCCTCCATGATGCTTGATTATAACAAAATTTTCCCTTCACCCCAAGCAGTGCGATGAATAATGATATGCAACAAAAGATAACATGCTGATATATCAATGTTCTTACATGTTGCACAGTCATAAATATCTTGTATTGATTTGTTGCTTATATTTGCTGATCCCTTCGTTTATTGTCAATAAAAAACGAGGAGGAAGCACGTTGAAGCAAAAATATCCCTTAGTCGACTATGGCCAGCTGGTGGCTGCATTATTGGTTGTGTTGATCCATTGTGGTCGTTTGGCAGAAAATGAAGTGGTTCATTTTGTGATAAAAAGTATGATTTGCCGAATGGCCGTTCCTTTCTTTCTCATGTTAAATGGCTATTTTTATCAGACGGGAGCACATGCCTTTCGAAAATGGTGGTGCAAACAACGATCGGTTTATCTGTTTTGGACACTCCTGTATGCACCAATAGGCATCCTGTATGTTCAACAAATGCAATATCTGAAGGGACTGCCCGTCTGGGTATATCCCTTTATCCTTATTATTGCCTATATGACGATTGGTGTTTTTTATCATCTTTGGTATTTCCCTGCACTTATGATGGGGATGTGGTTGGTCCGTGGGACACAACGATTTGGCTATCGGATTCAGTTTGGTATAGCCAGTATTTTGTATATGATTGGCTCTGTCGAAACGTATTCAGCTTATCTTCCAGCGCCGATTGCTGCTATTTATCAGCAGTATCGTCATCTATTTTTGACTACGCGCAATGGGTTGTTCTATAGCTTTTTATTTATACTGTGCGGTTTTTTTCTAGCAGAGGGCAAACAAATCGTTTTTACCAAGCGAAATCACTACCTCCTCTTGTGTCTGTCAGTGATGAGTGTATGTATCGAAGGGGTCGTGGTCTATCAAAATCAAGGAGATGATAAAAACTTTTTATTTTCTTTGGTCCCAATCGTTTTTTTGATCACGGCCTTTGTGACACGGAGAACCACACAACATGCTTTCGCCTCTGCTGCATGGGCGAGAAAGTTCAGCAGGTGGTGTTTCTTTGTTCATCCTTTGATTTTAGAACTTGGTAAATGGGCCTATGGCTGGTCGGGTTTTCAGTTATTTGGTTGGACGATAGGTGGGGTTTGTTTATCTTATATCTTAAAATCTATGTGTGGCCATTCACGCAGAATCAGCTATATAAAAACTTTCTTTACACAACATGTGCAAGATCTATAAGTTTTCCTTCAAATCGGACCCTAGCCGTAGGTACAGGTCAATCGCCTATTGTACAATAGATACAGTTAACAACGGTTTGTACCACCGACCGTATCTTATATTCGATTTATATGGAGGATTTTCTTATGAAAAAACAAACACGTAAACCAATCACGCTCATCGCCACGCTCTTGGTGTCAAGCCAAGTTTTACTCGCAATGCCAACCGCCTTTGCTGAAGAAACGTCAACGACAGAAAGTATTTCAGCAATCTCAGAGACCCTTGATTCCTCGCGTGCCGATACGGATACGTCAACGACGGATTCAAGTGAACGTCTGCAAGTCAATGCGGTAGCTATTGGGAATGCATTGACAAAGGATCAAGAAGACTATACGTTAGATAAATTGGGGATTCAAGGTGAAACCCCTATTTATACAACGTCAGGTACGGATTTGATGAAATATATCCCTGATGGCGGCTTTACTGCTGATTGGGCGGTCTATAGTTCGGTTCGGATGCAGACGCTGGATGAAGGCGCGGGCATCACGGTGGATATCGCCACTCCAGCCAATATTACCAAAATCACCGCAGCACAATATCAAAATGCAGCTTTGACTGCGGGGATCACTGATGCCAAATTAACCGTCGCTTCAGCAGTTCCAATCGATGGATCAGGCGC
Source organism: Enterococcus sp. DIV0876 (assembly GCF_050529585.1). GTDB lineage: Bacteria > Bacillota > Bacilli > Lactobacillales > Enterococcaceae > Enterococcus_D. The sequence continues at coordinate 2,619,962 of NZ_CP172882.1, read as the reverse complement.
GTTAGCCGGAGTCTATAAAATCGTTGAAGAGTCTGGCGGCGTCATCAATCAAGACCGCGTGGCTGTGGCACAAGATGAAATGGATGTTCTATCTACGATCACAGAAGAAAATAAAGACAAAGATGGCTATTCCGATGATGCGTTGAATGCTGCGCAAGAACAAGCCAAATCAGACTTAGCTGCACAAACGGCAGATGGTACCACCTTGACACAATCTGATATTCAAGAGACCGTTGAAAAAGCCTTGAAGGACCATGGTTTGGACGGCATTGTTACAGAAAGCCAAATCAATGAACTGACAACTTTGATGAGTGATATGAAGGACAAAAATATTTTTGAAGACTTTGTCAATGAACTAGATCTAACAGAAGCGCGAAAACAAATTGAAGAAAAATCTAAAGGTTTGTGGGAGAATATCAAGAGTTTCTTTAGCGGATTGTGGTCATCGATCACAGGCATCTTCGGTGGAGATGATACCGATACGACTACTGATACGTCTACGAGTGAGTCAACAAGCGCTGTAGAATAAAGCGAAAATCAGATATGAAATGTACACCAACAGGTATCTGAAGAAAGGAAATAACGCAATGAACGTCCTAGGAAATATTATTTGGTTTATCTTTGGTGGTTTGGGAGGCGCCATTGCATGGTTTTTGGCAGGCTGTTTATGGTGTATCACAATCATTGGTATACCGATCGGCTTGCAATGTTTCAAATTTGCCTCCTTGTCTTTGGCCCCGTTTGGTAAAGATATAGTCTACCGTGGGGGTGGTGTATCTTTGATCCTAAACATTATCTGGTTGATCGTGTCTGGCTTGCCGATCGCTTTCGGTCACTTAATGAGTGCATTGTTATTAACGATCACGATTGTGGGGATTCCCTTTGCAGCACAGTCGTTGAAATTGGCTCGGTTGGCTTTGATGCCTTTTGGTGCAGAAATTGTTTCTGATCGGCGGTAATGTCTTTAGCTATTGATAGGTCGAGTGATTGGCACACTGTGCTAGTCACTCGGCTTTTTTTATTTTTCCTTTCCAATGTAAAAAAAGATGTTGTCGCTTTCTTCCTTATTTTCTTCGGCAAAACAAAGGAATGACAACAGTATCATAGTTAAACCAAGGCAACTATTGTCTAAAGAGAGATGAATAAGGTATGGTTATAAAAATTCAGAAAATTCTGAAATATATTTTTGTTACGATCAAGGGGGGAACGATATGTCCACATTTTTTCAATGGCAATTGGTTTGGGAGTATTTTCCGAAGATTTTAAGTGCATTGCCCGTGACGTTGATGATCGTAGGGGTAGCCACGGTCGTTGGTCTGATTCTTGGGATTTTGTTGGCTTTTATTCGTGTCGAGAAGGTTCCTGTTCTAAGTCAAATGGCTACCGTTTTCGTGTCGTTTATTCGTGGTACGCCAATCTTGGTTCAACTCTATGTGGTGTATTATGGCGTGCCAGCCTTGTTGCAAATGGTGCAAGTGGATGTCTCTTCGTGGAACAAAATTATTTTCATCTATATCACGTATGGCTTGAATACCGCTGCGTTTCAATCGGAAACTTTCCGAGCGGCTATTTTGAGTGTACCTGTGACACAAAAAGAAGCCAGTATCGCCTGTGGGCTGACTAAGTCACAAATGTACCGGCAAGTTATCCTGCCGCAAGTGGTTCGTGTGGCATTACCGGCTTTTGGTACGACCACGATTGCGCTGCTGCAGGATACTTCGCTGGCATTTACGATTGGTATCGTTGATGTTGTCGGTAAAGCCCGAGCAATCGGAGCTGTGACCTTCCATACCTTAGAAGGATATGTAGGTGCCGCTATATTGTTTATCAGCTTAAGTTTTATGTTAGAACGTGTTTTTACCGGTTTAGAACGACAGATGAGTTTTTCAAAAACAAAACAAACAGCGGCGAAAATACCGCTGATCACTTGGGTAAAGAAGCAGCAGAAAATCAAAACAACATAAGACAATTTGGGTAGAGGGAAAAGGAGGAATTCAAATGAAAAAAACTATTTTAGGTGCAAGTGCGCTGCTGACAACGTTGGTTTTGGGGGCTTGCGGCAGTGGTTCTGCTGATACAACAAGTAGTAGTGCCAGCGGTGCAACAGCAATCAAAGTTGGGACTGGTAATGAGGCGTTGCCGTATGCCTATTTAGATGAAAACGGCGAATATGATGGCTATGATGTCGCCGTCGTTAAAGCAATTGATGAAAAATTACCTGCGTATACTTTCACCTTCGAAGGCGCAGATTTTCCGACAACATTATCAAATTTAGAAAGTAATAAGGTCCAGATGGCCGCCTATGAGTATGAAGTCAATGAGGAGCGGCAAGAGAAATTTGTATACGGCGATGTGGGCTATGTGGTATGGGATACCTATATCGTATCCGATCCAGATGCTGGTATGGTCTACGATAGTTTTGATGATCTAGCTGGTAAAAAAGTGTATGTGACGACTGCCACCAACCAAGCAGCAATGGCGGAATCCTATTTAGCAGAAAATCCCGATGCTTTTGAGTTGGTCTATGGCGAATATAACAATGAACAAATCGTGCAAGCAGTGACCTCAGGTGCGGTAGATGCCACATTGGCACCGGAATACCAAGTGGACAACTGGAACAATTCTTTTAGTGAAAATCTAGAAATTGGCAGTGCACCTGTTCATCATTCAAACGCGTATCTCTTGTTTAATAAAGAAACCGACCAAGCCTTTATTGATGCAGTCAATACTGCGTTGGAAGAATTAAAATCAGATGGGACGATCAAAGAATTATCAGAAAAATATTTGGATGGGGATTATGTTCCTGAATAGGGAGGAATGACGATGAGTTTTCAATTTTCAATTATGATCGAAGCACTGAAAACAGCCAGCCATTATATCACTACGACGCTCTTTATGGCAATCACAGCATTAGCGATTGGCGTTGTGATTGGCTTAGGGATCGCCTTGATTCGTTTGTATCGTATCAAGGTCATTGCACCCGTTTTAAAAGGTGCAGTCACCATTTTGAAAGGTGTTCCAGTTGTCTTAGTGATTTTAGCGCTGTATCTGATTTCCGCCAAACAATTCGACAATTGGGCAGAGACAATGCATTGGACCTTACGCTTTAAGGACTTCAATATGGTATGGATCGCCATCGCAGCATTGAGTTTAATGGCGGCAATCAATAGCAGCGAGATTTTCAGAGGTGCCTTTGCTGCAATCAAAAAAGGCCAATTCGATGCAGCCAAATCGATTGGGATGACCAATTTACAAGTGATTCGCCGGGTATTGCTTCCACAGGCATTACCCATTTCAATCCCAATTTTCAGCAACTTGCTGATTTCACTTGTCAAAGCGTCTGCTTTGGCATCAATGGTCAGTGTCGTGGATGTTTTTGCAGCGGCCAAAATCACTGCCCAGCAAAATTATCGTTTTTTGGAAGCCTATGTGGCTGTAGCGATCATTTATTGGCTAATTAGTTTGGTCATTGAAAAAGGCGCACAAGTGTTGGAAGAAAGGATGTCACGTAAATTAAGGAGGGCGACACGATGATGAAAGTGACGGATGTGCATAAGCGTTTTGGCAAACAAGAGGTACTCAAAGGGATTGATCTTGATGTGAAGAAAGGGGAAGTGGTGGTTTTGTTGGGTCCTTCCGGTTCTGGTAAGACGACCTTCTTGCGCTGTCTGAATTTCTTGGAACGCGCCGATCAAGGCCGGATTCAATTGGGGGAGACCCAAACGGTATTGCACAGAGCCAACAAAAAAGAAATCTTGGCACACCAACGGCAAACCGCTATGGTTTTTCAAAATTATGCGCTATTTCAAAATAAAACAGCCAAAGAAAATATCATGATGCCTCTGATCGTGACCAAAAAACGAAGCAAAGAAGAAGCAAAGAAAACTGCGGAAGCGTTGCTTGACCAAGTGGGGTTGTCTGAGCGCAAAGATTTTTATCCAAGCCAGCTTTCAGGTGGACAACAGCAACGGATCGGGATTGCTCGCGCACTAGCGTTGAATCCCAAGGTGATTTTATTCGATGAACCCACATCGGCATTAGACCCGGAGTTGGTGGGACAAACGTTAGCTTTGTTAAGAGAGATTGCTGAAACTGGGGCCACCATGGTATTGGTGACCCACGAGATGAAATTTGCCTATGAAGTGGCAGACAAAGTCGTCTTTATGGAAAATGGTCACATCGTTGAGCAAGGAACACCCCAGCAAGTCTTTGAACAGACCAAAGAAGACCGGACCAAAGCCTTTTTGATGCGCTTCACCAATCAATTAGCGGGCTGAAAACAAAGGAGGAATTAGGATGGATTATCATTTTGCACAACGAATCAATACCTTAGAAGCATCACCTTTAAGAGAAAATGCGAAAAAAAATATGGCTTCTTCATCGGCCATTTCTTTTGCTTATGGCTTTCCGCCAACAGAGGCTTTTCCAATGAATGTATTGAGAGAAATATCGCAAAAGTTGTACACAAAAGCAGATCCGGAATCTTTTTTGCAATATGGCGCTTCAGATGGGTATCCACGGTTACGGACGTTGATCAAGGAACGTTTGCATCAGTTGTCAGCAATTGATAATGAAGAGGAGGTACTTGTTGTATCCGGATCGACGCAAGCCATGGATTTGGCGGTCAAAGTATTCTGTAATGAAGGGGATGTCGTCTTATGCGAAGAGCAAACCTTTTCAGGTGCGGTCAATGCGATTAAAGGGTATGGGGCAATTCCTGTTCCTGTGCCAATGGATCTTGCGGCTGAATCCATCGACCTTGAAGCGTTAGAAACGATTCTCAAGATAGATTCCCGGGTAAAAATGCTGTACTTGATCCCGACATTTCAAAATCCATTAGGTACATCGATTCCGCTGGAAAAGCGCAAAGCAATCTACGAATTGGCCTGTCGTTATGATATTTTGATTTTTGAAGATGATCCTTATGGAGAATTATTGTATGAGGGTGAACCGATTCCTAAAATGAAAACGATGGACTTAGAAGGACGGATCATTTATGCAGGCTCTTTTTCAAAAATTCTCGCCCCTAGCAGTCGAGTTGGCTTTATGATGGCCGCTGGTCCGGCAATGGAAAAATTGATTTTGGCTAAACAATCGGCGGATTCTCACACCAATTTTTATTGGCAAGTGGTATTGGCAGAATATATGGATTATTACGATTTTGAGGGACATGTTGCGCAGTTGACAATATTATACCAAGAAAAATATGCGCGTATGCTGCATGCGTTACAGACATTGCCCAACAACAAGCTAACCTACATCAAACCAACTGGCGGTTATTTCATCACCTGTTTTTTGTCAGCAGATGTTGATTCAGAACGATTTTATGACTATCTGGATGAAGCGAAAGTTGCAATCATTCCCGGCAATATCATGAGTGTGGCAGGGAAAGGGTATGAACATTCATTTCGCTTAAATTTCACCAAGCCAACACTGGCACAGATCGACCAAGGGATCGCCCTTATAGGGGATGCTTTGGATTATGCGTTGGCACCAGCATATGAAGGGGTTATTTAGGAGGTGTACAAATGCGGTTGATTTATTACGGTGTCAGTGAAGAGGAAATTCCTTATATTGAACGTTGGCGTTTTATTCACAAAACGCCTGTGACAATCGTCAGCGAGGGCTTATCACAAAAAAATATCCACTTAGCAGCAGGCCATGATGGGATTTGTCTTTATCCCAGTGTAGACATGCGTCATGATGAATATTTGTATCAGCAGCTTCATCATATGGGCATGCAGCAATTATCGATCAAATCAACGGGTGTCGATGGTGTCAATTTTGATTGGGCAAAAAAGTATCAGTTGACAGTAACGAATGTCCCTGCCTATAGCCCAACCTCGGTAGGCCATTTTGCTGTGATGTCGATTTTGATGGCTTTACGGAATATTCCCTCCATGGTCAAAGGCCATCTTGACCGTCGATCGGTCATTGGCAGAGAACTGCAAGATGTGACAGTCGGCATTTTGGGTACCGGTCGCATCGGTGCTGTAGTAGCAGAAGTCATTCATCACATGGGCGGACGTGTGATTGCTACAAGTCGAAGTGAGAACCCACGGTTAAAAACATGCGTGGATTATGTGTCCTTCGAAACGCTGGTGGCTTCATCGGACGTGTTGTCGATCCATATCCCATTGACTCAAGCATCTGAAGCACTGTTTTCACCAGCCGTTCTTGCACAAATGAAGCCCGATAGTTGGATCGTCAACACGGCACGAGGAGGGATCATTGATACCGAGGCGTTGATTTTTGCTTTGAGGCAAGGGCGCTTAGGGGGAGCTGTACTTGACGCACTGGCTAATGAAGAACGCTATTTTGCAGTTGGCTGGAACCAAAATCCGTATTTTCAGCCATTGGATCAATTGCCGAATGTCCTGTTAACACCACATATTGCATACTATACTCATTTGGCAGTACAGGAGATTGCAGAAACGGCATTGAATAATGCCAGAGAGATATTGCTGGCAGGAGAATCAGCAAATACGATTGCACTTTGAGTCACAAAAAAAGAAAGGGTGAAGTCCATGTTGCAAGCAGAAATCAAAGGTTTAAAGAAGTCTTTTGACAAACAAGTCATCTTAAAAAATGTCGGGCTGCAAATAGAGCGGGGGGAAGTGGTTTGTATCATCGGCCCCAGCGGTTCTGGTAAAACGACGTTCCTGCGTTGTCTGAATTTATTGGAGCAACCAGATGCTGGCAGTTATTCCATTGGCGATTTCCAGTATGATCTGGCCCGTATTGGTAAAACTCAGCGGTTAGAAATTGCCCGTAAAACTGCAATGGTCTTTCAATCTTATGATTTGTTCAGTCATATGAATATTTTACAAAATGTAGCGGAAGGCTTGCGTACACCAAGGCGCTTTCCTAAAAAATTGGCTGAAAAAGCTGCCCTCGCTGCGCTTGAAAAAGTCGGCTTGGCAGAAAAAGCGTTGATGTACCCCATTCAATTATCTGGCGGACAGCAACAACGGGTCGGTATTGCCAGAGCCATGGCATTAACCCCTGAGTTGCTATTATTTGATGAACCCACTTCAGCCCTTGATCCGGAGTTGGTAGGGGACGTGTTGAAAATTATGAAGCAATTAGCCAAGAGCGGACAAACGATGATCATCGTGACCCATGAAATGCAATTTGCCCAAGAGGTCGCTGATCAAGTGATTTTTATGGCGGATGGTGTGGTGGTTGAAGCGGGAACGCCAGAAGAAATTTTTGCGCATCCTCAAGAAGAACGTACCCAGCAGTTTTTGACGCAGGTACGTTTCCAAACAGCAGTTTAGACGTGAGGTGATCTATGGAAAAAGTGAACAGTTCTAATCGACTATGGTCGAAAGATTTTTATTTGGTGATGGTGGTTAGCACATTGGCGATGACCGCAATCACCACACAGATGGGAACATTGCCCCTGTATGTTGCTTCATTGGGCGGAACTAAATCAGTATCTGGCGCGATTGTCGGAGTCTTAGGAATAGCGGCATTGTGTTGCCGATTGCCGATCGGTGTGGCTTTAGATCGATATGGACGCAAAGGATTACTTTGTCTGGGCTTAGGTATCTTGCTGCTTGATTTTGGTTTATTGACTCTGTTTCATGGACTACTGGTGCTTTTTTGTCTAAGAATCATACAAGGTGTGGGCAATAGCTTACAAGCAACAGCAGCGGCAACGTTGGCCGTTGATACGATTCCTGAAGGTAAATTAGCAGTGGGACTAGGTTATTTTAGTATCGCGCAAGCCGTTCCTAGCGCCATTGGCCCCTTGATTGGTCTAACGATTGTAGAAAATTATGGTTTTTCTGCCCTTTTTCGCGTTGCAGTCTTGTTGAGTGGTACAGCTTTTTTGTTGAGCTTTTCTCTCAAAGAACAGCCTTTTTCGCGAATGTCTACGGTGACCACAAGGAACCGTGGCAGGATGCAAGAGATATTGCGCATCAAAGCAGTCCTGTTTCCAAGTGGCATCTTGTTTTTGATTTGTTTTGCCAATTCGGGGATCGTGGCTTTTATCGCTCAATACGCCAGTGAGCATCATATCGTTGGGGCGGGTTATTATTTTACCGTCATGTCTGTTATGACCGTGTTGACGCGTGTGGCATTTCCTCGCTTACTTGAAAAAATTCAATCGAATACCTTGATTTACAGCAGTTTGGTATTGATTTTAGGATCTTTTTGCTTGTTGCCTTTTACCAGTCAACTCACGGGATTACTGGTGGCTGCCGCATGTTATGGTGTCGGCTATGCAGGTTTATTGCCAGTCATGAATACAATCGTATTAGAAGCTGTGACAGAGGAAGAACGCGGACAAGGAACTGCCATCTTCTCAGCTGCTTTGGATGTCGCATATGGCAGTGGTGCTTTTTTGTGGGGAATAATTGCGAGTCTGTTTGGTTTTCAGGTGATGTTTTGGGGTTGTGGTTTATTTGCTTTAGCCGCTATCATCCTGTATCATCATTTTCAACATAATTGTCATCTATGTTAGTAAATGTTACATGGCGTGTGATCTAGAACTTGCGCTCAGCTGATTTTCTCGATAAACTGAGAAAACAATGAGAACGGAGGATGATCATGGATAATTTAGACCGTAAAATTTTAAACATCATGCAGCAAAATGCCCGAGTGACAGTTAAGCAAATCGCAGAGCAGTGCTTTATTTCTTCACCCTCCGTATCTGTAAGAGTCCAGAATCTTGAAAACCTGGGCTACATCCGATCCTATCAAGCCCTGATCGATTATCAGAAACTTGGCTATCTGATCAAAGCTTATGTGCATTGTGCGGTAAATGCCAAAGATAAAGAGGCCTTTTATACCTATGTCGCAAGTATTCCCAATGTGATTGAGTGCGATTGTATCACGGGGGAATATTCCATGTTATTGAAGGTTTATTTTAGTGATACCGCAGTTTTGGATCGCTTTATTAACGATTTGCAATTTTATGGTGATACCAAAACCCATATCGTCTTTTCGACAAGTGTTGGACCAAGAGGCCTTCAAGTCCCTGTAAAAGATGAGTGAACTCGGCAAAACAACGTTCCAGTCATCCATAGACTGGAACGTTGTTTGTTGTGCGACACCATACTTATGGTCAAAATTGAAAGCCTCGTGAAGGAACAGGGGTCGAAAAAACGATTTGTGTATTGGTTCGTCCAAACTTTTGCAAATCATTGATAAAGCTATCAAGCTGGTTAGTCGAAGGGAAGACCACTTTGATCAACATCGAGTAAGGGCCGGTCACACAATCACATTCAAGCACATTTGGAACCGCTTGGATGAAGGGATAAAAACTTGCTTTTTGCTGCGGTTCAATAGAGAGGTGGATGAATGCTTTGATTGGCAATCCAGCTTGTTCATAATCGATAGTGGCTTGATAGTCCAACAAATGCCCTGTTTCCTCTAAGTGCTTCAAACGTTGAGATACAGCGGGGGCGGTGATAAATAGGGCTTCGCTAAGTTTTTTGATCGATAAACGACCGTTTTGCTGCAATAGGTTCAACAATTTTTTGTCTAGTTCATCCAATCGCTTTCCTCTTTTCTATTTTTGGGCTGATTCTCTTTGTTTTGCAAAGTGAAGGGGATAAATTTTGGTGAAAAACAAAGAGATGACATAAAAGACTCGTCTGATTTCGGCATATGTGATATTTTATCACATATAAAACAAAAAGGGGCGTTTTAATCATGATGAGGATCGAATCAGATGCAATCGGCAGTGTACCAATATACGAAGAAGCTTACTATGGCATTCATAGTTATCGGGCGAAAGAGAACTTTGCCTTTAGCCAACAAAAAGTAGATACGAATTTCATTCAGCAAGTGGCCCGGATCAAAGCGGCAGCTGCGATCGCCAATCAACGCTCAGGTACATTATCTGAAGAAAAAGCGCAAGTGATCGTCCTCGCCGCCGAAGAAATCATCATGGGCAAATGGGCTGATGAATTTATCGTCGATACCTTCCAAGGAGGCGCTGGCACGTCAACCAATATGAATGTGAATGAAGTGATTGCTAATCGCGGATTAGAATTGCTGGGGCACAAAAAAGGAGAGTACCACTATCTACATCCTTTAGATGATGTCAATCAAAGTCAATCCACCAATGATGTCTATCCCAGCGCGGGACGTTTGACATTGCTTGTTTATATTGAGCAAATGACTGATGCGTTAAATCAATTGATCGAAGCGTGGCAAAAGAAAGCAAAGAACTATCAACATGTGGCTAAGATGGGTAGGACCCAGTTGCAAGAAGCGGTGCCGATGACAGTAGGAGCAAGTTTTGCAGCATACGCCAACAGTTTGCGACGTTGTCGTGAACGGCTTCACCAAACAGCAACAGAATTATGCGTATTAAACTTAGGCGGAACTGCGATCGGCACAAGTCTGAATGCCTCCTTTCGTTACCAAGAATATCTATATCAAGAATTGAATCAACGTTTTCACCGCCCATTGCGTCCAGCCAATGATTTGATCGACGGCACGCAACATGCAGATAGTTTTGCTGCTTTGTCAGGTGTTCTCAAAACGATTGCGATTGCATTGACCAAAAGTGCCCATGACTTGCGTTTGTTATCTAGTGGCCCGCGAACAGGTTTTCATGAGTTGAACTTGCCAGCCAGACAAGCGGGATCATCGATCATGCCTGGAAAAGTCAATCCAGTGATTCCTGAAGTCGTCAGCCAAATTGCCTTTCAAGTAGTTGGAAATGATGGGGCGATCACTTTCGCAGCGGCTTCCGGTGAATTGGAACTGAATGCCTTTGAACCAGTGATTTTCCATAATTTGTTTGAATCATGTCAACTACTGACCAACGCGTGCACAATTTTTGCAGAAAAATGTGTGTCGGGTATCACAGTCAATGAAGTAGTCTGTGAAGAAGCTGTGGCCAATAGTACTGGAACAGTGACAGCACTTGCCCCTAAAATCGGCTATGAAAAAGCCAGCGCACTTGTCAAAGCAGCTTTAGCATCCAATTGTTCAGTCGCAGAACTTTTGGCGCAAGAAGATTTGTTAAGTACAGGAACCTATCACTAAGGATAAAAGACAGAACAAAAAACTTACCATTAGCTGCGATACAAGCCTTAGTAAGGGTATCGGTACCAGCGGGTGGTAAGTTTTTTGCGTTACGCAAGGTCGCGCAATTATGCGCCTTCTTTGATTTTTGCGATCGAACGGCGAATTTTTTTGATCGATTTTTGGGCATCTTCTCGATTGATGAACATGAGAATCACATATAAAGCATCCATGATACTTAGTTGAGAGATTCTTGAGGCCAATGCTTCAGAGCGAAACTCGGTTTCTTCTGAGATTGAGATAAAAACAACCTCACCAAGCTTTGCCAATGGCGAGCCAGCGTGACTTGTGATAACGATGATTTTCGCACCAGCTTCTTTCGCCGTCTGTGCCATTTCAATCGTTTCCCGAGACTTTCCAGTATGGGAGATAAAGATTGCACAATCTTCAGAGGTCAGCAAAGATGCTTCCATCAGTTGTATATGAAAATCTGTACTATGGTAAACAGAGATCGGAGAACGCAAGAATTTGTGATAGGCATCTGTAGCAACGATTTCTGAACCGCCGACACCAAAAAAATACACACGCTTCGACGTATTGATCATGGATACAGCCTTATTGAGATTCTCCTCCGTTAATAAATTTCTGGTATCCGTTAGGCTGGACATATTTGAATCGAACACTTTTTGTGCCATCGTCAATTCGTTATCGGATTGTTGGATATTTTCATGGAAAGAAATAGCGGATAAGTCATTTTCCTGCATCAACATCGCCATTTTAAATTCTTTAAAGCCATTGTATCCGAGTTTTTTAGTGAATTGAAAGAAGGTTGAATCGGCCACCCCTAAGGTACTAGAAAGATCACTGATCGAGCTGTGGCTGACTTTGCTTGGATTTTCTAAAATATAGTCGGCGATTTTTTGCTCCTTCAAACTAAAGTCTTTATAATGCGTTTTGATTTGTAAACGAATGGATACTGTCAAAATAGATGCTCCTTTCAATAAAATAGATAGATTATGATTAATTTATCACAAAGGCACCGTTTTTGATATTAAAAAGCAAATGAAAATATTTTTTGTTTTTGCTATTTACAAAAAAATATTTTTTTGTATAATGGAATTATAGAAATGGAGGCGCTAACATGGAGATCGGCATTATCGGTCTAGGTAAGATGGGACTTAATCTTGCATTGAATTTAAAAGATGATCAATATCAGGTTATTGGGTTAGATATCTCTGAGCAGGCACGACTAGCAGCAAAAAAGGAAGGGATCACAACGGTCGATTCTATCAGTGCGTTAACACAGGTGTTTACTGGTAAACGTATTTTTTGGCTTATGCTGCCAGCTGGTGTACCAACAGAGAACGTATTGATGGAGTTGTATCAGTTTGTAGAGTCTGGCGATATTATTATCGAAGGAGGCAACACAAACTATAAGGATTCGATTCGTCGAGCAGCTCTTTTCAAAGAGAAAGCAGTAGCGTTTTTGGATTGTGGGACATCTGGTGGAATTTCTGGTGCCCGCAATGAAGCTTGCTTGATGATCGGCGGGGAAGAAGCCGCGTTTCGAGAAATCGAATATGTATTCAAAGATATCGCAACCGAAAATGGTTATGTGTATGCTGGTCCCTCGGGAAGCGGACACTTTCTAAAAATGGTGCATAATGGTATCGAATATGGCATGATGCAAGCCATTGGTGAAGGCTTTCAATTGATTGAACAAAGTGATTATGGATTTGATCTGGCAGCAGTAGCCAAAGTTTGGAATCATGGCTCGGTCATACGCAGTTGGTTGATGGAGATTGCGGAGTCTCAATTTTCGAATAGTCCGCGTTTGGCAGAATATCGAGGTATCGTGGCAGCTTCCGGAGAAGCCAAATGGACCGTTGAAACAGCTCTTGAGATGAATGTGGCGGTCCCAACGATCGCTATGAGTTTATTTATGAGAAATATTTCTCAAGAAGAAGATAACTTTTCAGCGAAAGTGGTTGCTGCGCTACGGAATGGGTTTGGTGGACATGAGATAGTAGTGAAGGACTGATGAACCGTAGTTGATGAACTATTTTGGTTTTGGTCATTCCTGTTAATGAATCGATTAAATAGTTCATGATTTGTCGGCTGATGTAAAACGTATTTTTATAAACTTTTATACAATTCCTGTTGGATCATGTTGAAAACTAGATTGGATCAAAAAAATTATGCTACAAATATTTTAGATTACAGAAGCAATGAGGGCTAGGGACAGTTAGCTTCATTGCTTTTTTCTATTGCACAGAATATAAGCGAATGAATCGAACGTGTGGAATCGACAGTTGATCAAGTGTGTCTTAAAATTATGTATCCGTATTCAAAAAAAGATTGCATTCCAGAAAAAAAGTGCTATAGTAATAAATTGAACCGGTTCAATTTTAGTTTGAGGAGATGTTATCATGAGTTTTGTAGACAAATTATCAGAAAAACTTTTACCGATTGTGTCAAAAATGAACAGTCAACGTCATTTATTAGCCATTCGTGACAGTTTTATTATCACGATGCCGCTTGTAATGGCAGCATCGATCATGGTCTTATTGAATGCATTGATTTTTTCTAACGCTACAGTACAAAAATTTATTGATCTTAGTTATCTAGCTGATTTAGCTTCGATCGTTAATAATGGCACCATGAGTATTTTGGCAGTAGTCGTTTGCTATAATATTGGCTGGAATTTGGCCAATCACTACATTCGTACAGGAGAAATGAATGATCCAGCATTTAGCGCAGTCCATGCGGGCGTTTTGAGTGTTGCAGTTTTGTTTATTTTGATGCCTGTTAAAAGTATGGTCACATTAACAGATGGAAGTACAGCCGAAGCTACAGGTGTCTTTTTGCAAAGTTTAACCTCTTCGTCTGGACTAGCAACAGCAATGATTGCTTCTCTTTTGGGCACGGAACTTTTTATGAAATTAGCGAAAATCAAACGAATCAAAATAAAAATGCCGGATGGTGTACCACCAGCAGTTGCTACATCCTTTAATTCTTTGATTCCAGAAACAGCAGTGATTTTGTTGTTTGCCCTTTTTGTTTTTGGACTGGATAAATTAGCTGGTTTGGATTTCCCAAGTCTCATTGAGTTAGCGATTCAAACACCGCTGAAAGCATTTGTTTTATCGGTACCTGGTATTTTGTTCTTACAATTTTTCTCTGATTTTCTTTGGGTGTTCGGTATGCATGGTTCTAGTATTTTGGCACCTATTCGTCAAGCGCCTTTATTACAATCGATCCAAGAAAATATGGATGCCTTTTCAGCGGGAAAAGAAATCCCTAATATCATCACTGAGCCATTTACAAATGCCTTCGGTTTGATCGGCGGCGGTGGGTGCATTTTGCCATTAGTCATTGCTATTTTATGGGTGTCTAAACGACAAGAACAACGTCAAATTGCTAAATTCGGATTAACCACTTGTTTATTCAATATTACTGAGCCTGTGATGTTTGGCTTACCTGTGGTAATGAATCCAATCTTTATGATTCCGTGTGCGTTGATTCCTTCAATCAATTTGATCATTGCATATTTTGCAACAAGTCTGGGATTGATTGAGAAGACAGTGGCAGCAGCGCCTTGGATCACACCTCCAGTTATTCAATCGTTTATTGCAACAGGTGGAGACATTAAGGCGGCTATTCTTACAGTCTTATTGATTGTATTAGATATCTTTTTATTTGTTCCTTTTGTTTTAGCTGCTAATAAAGCCCGACACGAAGGAGTGGAACAACTTGGTTAAATATCCATATCAAGATCCAAATAAGACGATTCGTCAGCGTGTCACAGACCTTTTAGGCCGCATGAGTTTGAGTGAAAAAGTTGGACAGGTAAACCAACATCTATATGGCTGGGAATGTTATGAATCTCACCAAGATACTATCGCCCTGACAGAAAAGTTTAAAGACCATGTGCAATGGGGACAAGGGTTAGGCGCGCTGTATGGCGTTTTTCGTGCGGACCCATGGTCAAAGGTTGACTATAAAAATGGGATTCCCGCCAAAGATAGTTGGAAAGTGACAAATCAAATCCAAGCATATGTGCTGCAGCACTCTCGTTGGAAAATTCCAGCATTGATTGTGGAAGAATGTCCACATGGGCATCAAGGTCTCGAAAGTATTTCTTATCCGACCAATATTGGTCGAGGCAGTACATTTAATTTAGACCTTATTGAAAAAACAAGCCATTTGATGGCACAAGAGTTGGCAGCAAAGGGTGTGCATCTAGCATTAGTTTCAACATTAGATTTACTGAAAGATCCACGATGGGGAAGATCAGAAGAATGTTTTGGTGAAGATCCTATTCTGAGCGCACGCATGAGTGAAGCAATCATCAACGGATTTCAAGGACATTTGATTACTGACGAAACTGATTTTTGGGATCAAAGTGTCGTAGAAATCAATAAACAACCTGACCAAATAGGTGTTGTCTTAAAACATTGTATTGCGCAAGGCGAATCGCTGGGTGGGCACAATTCTGGTACTGTGCCCATTGGCAACCGTGAATTTGCAGATGTATATACGCCACTCTTAAAAAGTGCCCGCAATGCAGTTGGTGTGATGGCTGCATACAATGATATTGATGGAGTGCCTTGCCATGTGAATCATAACTTGTTGGAAAAACAACTTCGAGATGAAAACGGATTTCAAGGACTTGTTATGGCAGATGGAATTGCCCTGGATCGGTTAAGTGATGTTTATTCAGATCAAGTTGAAGCGGCTGGCCAAGCATTGGCAGCTGGAGTTGATTTGAGTTTATGGGATGAAACATATACGAAAATAGAAGCCGGAATCTTGAACGGAGTAATTGATGAGAATGCTTTAGATCAAGCTGTAGGTCGTGTATTAGCAATCAAGTTTTTACTTGGTTTGTTTGAAAATCCTTTTATTGAAGATCCTAATTCCTCTAGAGAGGCGTTACTTGCAGCTTCTCGAAAATTAAATGAAGAAGTTGCCCAAGAAAGTTTGACGCTTATTAAAAATAATGGAATTCTACCACTAGCACCTAATGGGAAGACCATTGCTGTGATTGGTCCAAATGCAAATGATGTGTATCATCTGTTGGGGGATTATTCCGCTCCTCAAACAAAAGAGCAAAGACAAAAAACGATTTTACAAGGAATAAAGGATACGATGCAACAATCGGAAATTCTCTACGCAGAAGGTTGTGAAATTAGAAATGAAGAACAACAAGAAGCCAAAATTGATGAAGCTGTAAAAATAGCACAAAAATCAGATATTGTTCTTTTGGTTTTGGGTGGTTCTAGTGCGCGTAATTTTGACATGGAATTCTTAAGAAACGGTGCCGTTTCTTCAAAGGGAATCAATATGGATTCAGGTGAAAATGTTGATGTTGCTTCACTTTCATTGGGTGGAAAACAAGAACAGTTATTGAAAAAAATAGCAGAACTAGATAAACCGATTGTAACGATCCTCATTCAAGGTCGCCCATACGATATCACCTTAGTAGAAGCATACTCAGATGCTGTGTTGATTGGTTGGTTTCCAGGGCAAGAAGGCGGACGTGCGATTGCCAAAACATTGATTGGGAAAAATAATCCAAGCGGACGATTAAGCGTTTCGTATCCCCAAAATAGTCAACAACTTCCCGTGTATTATTATCAGCGGGATGCCTCGAAACAAGAACATTATTATGATATGAGTGGCCGACCACTCCATGATTTTGGTTCTGGATTGAGTTATACTTCATTTGTTTATGAAAACATCCAATGTCGTAAGAATATTGACAATTTCGAAGTATCCGTTAAAGTTAGAAATAGCGGAGGTATTGCTGGGAAAGTAAGCACACTTTTATTTGTCAAATTGGTAGATGGTTCAGTCATTCAACGTACAAAAATGTTAAAAGCATTTCGTAAAGATTTTCTTGAACCGAACGAAGAGACTACACTTGATTTTATCTTATCATTGGAGGATTTTCGTTATATGGGTGCTGATTATTGCTGGCATTATCCTAAAAAAGCTAAAATCATGATTGAAGAGGTAATAATAGATATCGATCTTGATTAGTAGGAGTAGGTCATTATGGCGTCAATAAGGGATGTCGCACAACGAGCGGGCGTTTCTGTCGGAACGGTGTCACGCTATTTGAATGGACAGCAATTGAAGCAATCCAATATGGAAAAAATTGCTGAAGCTATTCAATCATTGGATTATCAAGAAAATATTATTGCCAAAGGTTTAAAAAACAACCGCAGCTTCTCGATAGGGTTGTTGATGAATAGTATTTCTAGCCGTTTTGGTTCCGAAGTTGTTTCTGGAATTGAAAAAGTAGCTGAGGAAAATGGCTATAGTTTATTGCTCAGTGGTTTTTCGAGTAGCGCTAAAAAAAGTGATGAGAAAATTGAATATTTATTGAAACATGCCGTGGATGGGTTGATCGTTTTCTTATCGGGGGAAGAATGGACAGATATTTTGAAACTGACACAAGTCAATGTACCTATTGTTTGTCTGAATAGCCCTGATATCGCTGCCGTTGCGGATGTTCTTTTATTGGATGACCGACAAAGCGTGCAAAAAGTGATTGAGCATTATATATCGATCGGGCATAAAAAGATTGGCTATATTGCAGCGCCTCAATCAGATTACACGGCTCGGGAGCGTTTGCTAGGTGCTGAAAATGCGATAGTTGAATCACAAGTGGAATTAGAAATAATTGTCGGCGATTATACACGGAAAAGTGGTTATTATGGCGCAAAGCAGTTGTTAGATTGGGGAGCAACAGCGATTTTTGTGAGTAATTATAATATGTCGATTGGTGCGTTGTCATGTTTTAATCAAGAAGGATTGGTTATCGGCAAGGATATTTCTTTTGGTCACTATGATTATCTATCGGAAGAAGATCAAAGTTTGCTCCCGCAAGTCACAATCAATCCACCTGCTGAAAAAATGGGGGAAAAAGCGGCTCAGTTGCTACTCGATAGAATCAAAAAAACAGATATAACTGAAGTAGCGAAGAAGCAAATCATTGTTATGGAAAACAAAGTATTGGGTTTTTAGAAGGAGGCAGAAAAATGGAAGTCCAATTTCCAGAAAATTTTTGGTGGGGGTCTGCAGCAAGCGGACCGCAAACTGAAGGACGTATAGCAGGAGATGGAAAAGGAGAGAATATATTCGATTACTGGTATTCAAAAGAGCCTGAGAAGTTTTTTGACCAAGTCGGACCTGATCAAGCATCTGAAGTATATCAAAAATATAAAGAAGACGTTCAGCTCATGGTTCAAACGGGACATAATTCTTTTAGAACATCCATTCAATGGAGTCGGTTGATTCCAGATGGCGTTGGTGCGATCAATCCTCAAGCTGTTGCTTTTTATAATCATTATTTTGATGAATTGATCAACAATGGAATCGAGCCATTTGTCAATCTGTATCATTTTGATATGCCGATGGGATTACAAGCTAAAGGTGGCTGGTTGAACCGTGAAACTGTCGATGCTTATGTAGAATATGCAAAAACCTGTTTTGCGTTGTTTGGGGATAAGGTGAAGAAGTGGTTTACGCATAATGAACCAATCGTTCCTGTTGAGGCAGGCTATCTTTATCAATTGCATTACCCAGAAGAAAGCAACTTAGCTCATGCTGTACAAGTCGGTTTTCACGAAGCGTTGGCTTCTGCTTTGGCAATCAAAGCCTATCGAGAGTCGGGACATTCAGGAGAAATTGGCATTATATTGAATTTGACGCCAAGTTATCCAAGAGACAGCAACAATCCGGAAGATGTTTGCGCTGCAAAGATTGCCGATGCCTTTTTCAATCGCTCCTTTTTGGATCCGGCTGTGAAAGGAACATTCCCTGAAGAGTTGGTCAAAATTTTGAAAGAATTATCTATAGTACCTAAAATGCAGGAGAATGATTTAGCGGTTATTCAAAATAATACAATCGATTTACTAGGAATCAACTATTATCAGCCACGGCGAATCAAAGCAAAGGAATCAGCTGTTGATCAAAATGCTGCCCCAATGCCAGAAGATTATTTCGATATTTATGATATGCCTGGGAAAAAAATGAATCCATATCGTGGGTGGGAGATTTATGAAAAAGGTATTTATGATATTTTGAGCAATGTACGTGATAACTATGGCAATCTTCCATGTTTTATTTCTGAGAATGGGATGGGTGTTGAAAATGAGTCCCGCTTCTTAGGTGAAGATGGTATGATCCATGATGATTACCGTATTGAATTTGTTCGTGATCATTTGAGATATGTGCATCAAGCGATTCAAGAAGGTGCCAATTGTTTGGGGTATCATATGTGGACATGCATGGATAATTGGTCGTGGACAAACGCATATAAGAATCGATATGGCTTTATTTCGGTTGATTTAGAAAACAATCGGAAACGAACCATCAAAAAATCTGGATATTGGTTTAAACAAGTATCCGAGAAAAATGGATTTTAAATATATATTGAAAAAGCATTTTGCATATATTGTGTAAAGTGCTTTTTTTTTGATAGTGGTTGATCTTTTTATGAAAATGATTATTTAACGTAGGGAATTTTAAAATACGTGGTTTAGTCATATTCCGGTATAGTTGGGCTTATCTGTCGCTTTCGAAGTATATGGCGGGAAGGGAAACTATGGGAGAAATAAACGGGTAGTAGAAGTGCTTAATCCTGGACTAAGTATTCAGTCCAGGATCCGGTCAAATATTTATTTTAGATAGATCAATCGATGCAAAGCGCAGATCATTGATATTTAAGAAGTGTTTCGCAACTAGTACAGTCCCGCCAAACAACGGGGCTTGGTCACCTAGTGGACTGTTTTTGATTTTGGCGTTTTTAGTGAATTGGCTTGTCAGTTTTTGTTGTAGAGCGAGAAGTAGACTTGGAATTTTACGATAAACGGAACTGTTGATATAAACTTCTTCCGGATCAGAAAAAGTAATAACGTTATTCAAGCCAATACTAAGAAATTCAACATTCTGTTGTGCCAATTCGATTGCTGCTTTTTCTCCGGCATGATAGGCTTCTGCAAAAATATCAGAATTGACAACGTTAGTTTTTGTATATTGACCATATGTATCAAATAATACTTTATTTGAGGCATACTGCTCTAAACAACCTCGATTGCCGCAAGGACACAAATTGCCGTGAGGAAATAGCGTAGAATGGCCAACTTCTCCAGCCATGCCGTGGGTACCGGTTTGCAATTGACCATTAACGATGATCCCGACACCTATGCCGCTATGGACGCTGACGCTCAATAAATTTACTGAATCAGAAGAAAAACAATATTCGCCTAAAGCAGTTAAATTGGCTTCGTTCTCAATATAAACATCAGTATTGTATTTTTGGCTGAGAGGGGTAATCAGGTCAAAGTTTTCCAAGTCATAGTAAGGTGTAAAGGAAATGTTTCTATTGTGTACGATGCCATGGATCGCAAGACAGATTCCGACTAAGCCATGCGGGGTTTTCGGCATTTGTGACCAGAATTTTTTCATCATTGCATCGATCGTTGCCAGCACATTTTCTTTTGTAATCAATTCATTGGAGTGATCGGCCGAAGCAATCATTTCTCCATTGATATAAGAAAGCATCCCCCGAACATAGTTATAACCGATGTCAAAAGTCACAGCTAAGCTGCTGCGATGATTAAATTGCAATTGAATTGGTTTTCGTCCACCAATCGAAGTCGAATCACCGATGCCGACTTCTCGGACGAAATCTGTTTCAATTAGTTTTTTGGTTATTTGAGAAACAGACGCTTTATTAAGATTGGTCAAATTTGAAACTTCAGCTCGCGAAATATGTTCATTATCAATGATCGTCTTTAATACAGCCGCTTCATTTTGTTCCCGTATGCCCATTTTATTGATAATCATTTGTTCTCCTCTTCGTAGTTGTAATTAGTGTTAGTTTACCGTGCAAATTAATATTCTGCAAGCTGAAGAACGAAGAAAAGAAAAAGAGACAGAGTTAAATGGGACTATTGGAGAAAAAAGATACGTAAGGATCTTTGAAAGCGCTTGACATGTCGTCGAGAATCGTTTACTATCCAATTAGTTAGTTTTGAATGCTAATTAACTGATTAGCAAATCAATGGTTGATTGCATCAAATAGAGGAAGGAGAGAAGATATGGCTTATTTTTTAGGGTTAGATTTAGGAACAAGCGCATTAAAAGGTTTAGTTTTTGATCAAACTGGAGAACTACAGGCAACAGCAAGCTCAGAATATCCACTGGCATCACCTAAACCTGGGTTCAGTGAGCAAGAGCCGATACACTGGCAAGAAGCAGCTGATACAGTGATTCATACATTGATCCAACAGCTTCCCCAATTGAAGAATGAACTGATTGGTATTAGTTTTTCCGGTCAAATGCATAGTCTTGTTTTATTGGATGAGGCGAACCGAGTGATCCGTCCTGCAATCTTGTGGAATGATGTTCGTACCACAAAACAATGTCAGCAAATCATGGCATCATTTGGGGAGGAAGTACAAGCAATCACAAAAAACATTGCTCTGGAAGGATTTACTTTACCCAAAATTTTGTGGGTACAAGAACACGAGCCTGAAAACTGGCAGCAAGTCCGTCATTTAATGTTGCCAAAAGACTATCTGGCTTTCTGGCTGACTGGCAACTATTCAATGGATTACTCGGATGCGGCTGGTACGCTGCTGCTAGATATTGAAAATAAACGCTGGTCTGAATCAATCATGGAAAAGTTTGCGATAGACCCAGATGTGTTGCCACCGCTTTTTGAATCGACAGCACCTGTAGGTAAGATGCGGACTGAGTTGCAAGAAGCTTTTGGGTTTGAACAAGAGATAACGATTTATGCAGGCGGAGCAGATAATGCCTGTGCGGCATTAGGATCAGGAATTATTGCAGAAGGTATCGGTATGGTATCCATCGGGACCAGTGGTGTCTTCTTATCCTTTGAGGAAGCGCAGGATGTTGATTATCAGGGCGATTTACACCTATTCTGTCATGCAGTTACAGACAAGTTGTACTCAATGGGTGTCACCTTAGCTGCAGGAAATTCATTGAGTTGGTACCGTGACACTTTTGCACCACACCAAGAATTTCCTGAGTTGTTGAGAGAAATCAGCGAAGTGAAGCCTGGGTCAGAAGGTCTACTATTTACGCCATATATTGTGGGAGAACGTACCCCGTATACTGATAGCCAAATTAGAGGAAGCTTTATTGGCATCGATACTAGACATCGTGCCAAACACTTTAGTCGAGCTGTTTTAGAAGGGATCACCTTCTCTTTGAAAGATTCTCAAATGATTATGGAAGAGCGAGCCCATCGTAATTTCTCTCGCATCATTTCAGTAGGAGGCGGCGCCAAAAATGATGACTGGTTACAAATGCAAGCGGATATTTTTAATGCAGAAATGCTCACACTAACGACGGAGCAAGGACCTGGAATGGGGGCAGCCATGTTAGTCGCTATTGGTAGCGGCATATATCCAGATGCAGCGTCTTGTGTAAAATCTTTCGTTAAATATGGGAAAGTCATAAAGCCAATCCCTGAAAATGTCATAAAATATCAACAAATTTATGACATCTATCGCACGGTTTATTCGCAAACTGCACCAATCTGTTATGCCCTTGCTCAAATTAATGAATAATAGCCCAAATTTTGCAAGAACTTGAATTATATCACACAACTTAAGTTAGTTAGTTTGTTACACTAAAAAATAAAAATGGAGGTAACACAAATGACTTATTTCCCAGAAATCGAAAAAATCCAATATGAAGGTCCCACAACAGAGAATATGTTTGCATTTCGCCATTATGATGCAGAAGAAGTCGTCTTAGGCAAAAAAATGAAAGATCATCTTCGTTTCGCGATTGCTTATTGGCACACAATGACTCAAGATGGTTCTGATCCCTTTGGCGCACCGGTGAATAAGCGGACGTGGATCGGTGAAACTGAGATGGACACAGCGAAAAATCGTGTAGAAGCATTCTTCGAGATTTGTGAAAAATTGGGGGCAGAATTCTTTTGTTTCCATGATGTCGATGTTGCACCATCAGGAGATACTTTGGAAGAGTTTTTCCAAAACTTAGATGAAATCACCGATTTGATCAAAGAAAAAATGGATCAAACAGGCATTAAATTATTATGGAATACAGCGAATATGTTTTCACACCCACGTTTTAACAATGGCGCAGCGTCAACCAATAATGCTGAGGTATATGCATATGCAGCTGCGCAAGTCAAAAAAGGGTTGGATATCTCAAAAAAATTGGGCGGCGAAAACTATGTCTTCTGGGGTGGACGAGAAGGATATGAAACCTTATTGAATACCGATATGAAATTTGAACAAGACAACATTGCCCGCTTATTTAAAATGGCGATTGCTTATGGAGAGAAGATCGGTCATAAACCACAATTTTTATTAGAACCAAAACCGAAAGAGCCGTCAAAACATCAATATGACTTTGATGCAGCCACAACAATGGCCTTTATTCAACACTACGGGCTTGAAGGTGACTTTAAATTGAATTTAGAAGCAAACCATGCGACATTGGCAGGTCATACTTTTGAACATGAAATTGCAGTTGCCCGCAGTTATGACGCATTAGGATCGCTTGATGCCAACCAAGGAGATATGCTGTTAGGTTGGGATACGGATGAATTTCCGACAAATGTCTTTGATTCAACATTAGCGTTGTACGAAGTATTAGAAAATGGCGGGATCGCTCCTGGCGGGATCAACTTCGATTCGAAAGTTCGCCGCTCATCTTTTGAGATGGAAGATTTGCTGTTGGCACATATCGCTGGTATGGATACGTATGCCCGCGCATTAAAAGCGGCAGCAAAACTGAAAGAAGATCGTTTCTTAGATGAATTAAAAGAAAAACGTTATGCTTCTTTCCACGAAGGTATTGGTTCAGCTATTTTGGCAGATAAAGAAGATTTAGAATCTCTCACAGCGTATGCTTTAGATCATGATCAAATTGAATTAGAATCTAGCCATATCGAATATGTGAAATCCCGATTGAATGATTATTTGTTCTAATGGTTAACTGTCGTTCTTAGGAACGGCAGTTTTTTCACCTAAAGAAAGTCGTGAAAAATCACTATCCTAAAAGAGTCAAACTATGATACGATTAAATGTAACCGGTTTATTCCGGTGCTGGAAATGAAGGAGGAAACTGAATGTTTCATACAGAACTAGACCCTTTTCCAAAGGATTTTTTATGGGGAGCAGCCTCAGCAGCCTATCAAATTGAAGGGGCGTGGGCAACAGATGGCAAAGGACCCTCAATTTGGGATACCTACGCACAAATACCTGGCAACACTTTCGAAGAAACGGATGGTAGAGTGGCGATAGATCATTACCACCGTTACAAAGAAGACGTTGCTTTAATGAAACAAATGGGGTTGAAAGCATATCGCTTTAGCGTGGCGTGGTCACGTATCTTCCCTGATGGTGAGGGACAAGTCAACGAAGCAGGACTCGATTTTTATGAAAATTTGGTGGATGAATTATTGCAGCATGGGATCGAACCAATATTAACGCTTTATCATTGGGATTTGCCGCAAGCTTTGCAAGATAAATATCAAGGGTGGGAAGGTAGAGAAACGGCGGCGGCTTTTGAACGTTACTGTCGCGCACTTTATGAACGTTTAGGAGAAAAGGTGACCTATTGGGTAACTATGAATGAGCAAAATGTGTTCACATCATTAGGCTATCGTTGGGCAGCCCATCCACCGGGATTAAAGGATCTCAAACGCATGTATGCTGCAAACCATATCATCAACCTTGCTAATGCGAAGGCAATCAATCTATTTCGTGAACTTGTTCCCCATGGCAAAATCGGACCAAGTTTTGGGTATGGACCAATGTATCCGTTTAGTTGCGATCCTGAAGATGTTTTGGCAGCTGAAAATGGTGAAGCTTTTAATAATTCCTGGTTTTTAGATGTCTACTGTAAAGGAGTGTACCCTAAATTTGTCTATAAGCAATTAGATAAAGTTGGGCTCGCGCCAGTTGTGACCGATGAAGATCAAGCAATCTTAAAAACAGCTAAACCCGACTTTCTAGGCATTAACTATTACCATGGTGGGACGGCGCAGCAAAACAACTTCCAAAAACAACCCGCTGAAAAGAAAGCATTCTCTAAAGTAGATCCATACCTGATGCAAGCGGCTGACGGTGCCTTCTCGCCAGAAGAAACTATGTTTGCTACTGCTGAAAATCCGAACTTGACGAAAACAGAATGGGGATGGGAAATCGATCCAGTTGGCTTCCGTGTGGCATTAAGAAGAATCCAAGCCAATTATGACTTGCCGATCTTTATTACAGAAAACGGTTTGGGAGCAATCGATCAGTTGACAAAAGACAAGAAAATCCATGATCCATATCGCATTACCTATCTGCAAGAACATTTGCTTGAAGTGCAAAAAGCGCTTACAGATGGGGTGGAGATCCTTGGTTATTGTGCGTGGTCATTTACAGATTTATTGAGTTGGTTGAATGGGTATCAAAAGCGGTATGGATTTGTGTACGTCGATCGTGACAATCAAAGTGAACGTCAGTTAGAACGTATTCCAAAAGATAGTTTCTATTGGTACCAAGAAGTGATAAGAACAAATGGCGCCAGTTTGAACAGTCATACCTAAAGAATTGAGGAGTAAATGAACATGGAGGTGGAAAGATGCGTCAAGTTTTGATCGTTGATGATGAAGCTTCGATTCGAAACGGGCTACCCATGATCATCGATTGGGAAAGCTTAGGCTATCAGATTATTGATTCTGCTGAAAACGGGGAAGTTGGGTTGGAAAAAATTCGGGCACTAAAACCGGATGTTGTCATCGCGGATATCAAAATGCCTGGTAAGAATGGATTAGAAATGGTTCAGGCAGCAATTGCAGAAGGGCTCTTATTTTATGCAATTATTTTATCAGGCTATTCAGATTTTGAGTATGCGAAACAGGCTTTACAACTTGGTGCGGTCACCTATTTACTAAAGCCGATCGATGAAGAAGAACTGATCGATATTCTGACAAAAATCGATCAAAAGGCGAAAACGGATCATCAGAAAAATCAAAAGAATCAATTGATGGATAAGTTGTTTGGCGGGGATAAAACTGGTGTCAAACAGGCACAATTTATCAAACTATTGCGCGTACCAGAAGAAGCCAATGGCCGAAAATTGTTTGAAAAATTATCTGAACAGGTCACACAAGCGATACCATTGATCCATCGTCATCACCAATATCTGGTCCTTTTGAACGAGGAACGCTTTCCTGATGAGGAGATCGACAAATGGTGCTGTAAGTTGATGAAGACAGAAGAAGTATTGATATCACGCTGGTTTTTGGCACAAGATAACCTCAAGTCATTGATGGTCGATATTCAGACATTGAGCAAATTGATTTTCTTGTATCCCAATCAAGTGATTTCGCATCATGTCCTTGAGACGGATCATGAAGGTCAAAATCGTCTGCAGATACGAGAGGAGTTAGTTACTGCACTTCTCACGAATCAACCTTTGCAAGCGTTGATCACGGATTATTATCAATCATTTTATCAGTCTTTAGCTTTAGAAGAAGAAATCAAATGGCAAATCAATGGAGATATCGAATGGATGCATCATCAAATCCAAGAGAAAGTAGCATTAGATGTGGAGTGGTCGGCCGATGAATTGCATCAGCAAATTTTTTTGGCACAAACGTTCCCTATGTTGCAAGCAGTCATTTCTGAGAAATTAAAACAGTGGCAAGCAACGATTGCGAGCAATTTGAATCAAATCGATATTATTAATGAGCTGATCCAATACACCAAAAAGCACTATAAAGAAGATTTGACATTAAAAAACATTGGCGAGCATTTCAACTATAATAGTGCATACTTAGGCAAAAAATTTCGCAGAGAGACTGGGATGAACTATCTGGCTTTTTTAGATAAAGTACGCATGGAAAAAGCTGTAGAAATTTTGCGCCATTCCAATCTAATGGTCTATGAAGTGGCGGAGTTGGTGGGCTATAGCAATGTTGATTATTTCTACAAAAAATTCAAGCAATACCATCATGTGTCGCCGAATGAATTTCGAAAAAATGAATAATCTATGAGATGTCCGAAATTTTCGGACATCTATTTTTTAGGGTAACGATGACTAAATTGCTTGGTAGGTTTTCTTTTTTTTCTTTTATATAATTTAGATGAAACTGTAAGCGCTTTTTGAACGGAGGAGGATGAATGGAAAATGTCCGCTTGTGCTTTGATGTAGGTGGAACCTATATCAAATATGGCGTGTTCACTGAAGAGAATCAATGGCTGACACGCGGCAAAATGAAAACACCGAATAATACCCGTGCAGAATTTTTTGATATCTTAACTGCCAAAATCACTGAAGTTGAACAAGATGCATCAATCGAAGGGATTGGGCTGAGTTTTCCAGGCTTCATTGATACGACCAATGGCATTGCGATCATGGCAGGCGCCCTTGAATCACTGCACGGTTGTCACGTGATCAAAGAATTAAAGGCGCGTTTGGCGAAGCCTTACCCTATATGGATCGAAAATGATGCCAGATGTGCTGCCTTAGCAGAACTTTCTTCGGGGAACGCCACACATGTACAAGATTTCGTGATGCTCACCTTAGGTACTGGTATGGGTGGTGCGATCGTTCATCAACGACAACTGATCCACGGAAATGGATTTCGAGCAGGTGAATTTGGGATGATGATCACAGATTTTCAAGCCTCCTCTTTTGCGACTTTACATGATTTGGCATCAACCAGAGGTCTGATCGATGCATATCGGCGAAAAAAAAAGATTGCTGAATCAGAAGAGATTTTAGGTGAGACAATCATGGCGCAATGGCGCAAAGATCCTGAGACACAACTGGTTGTGAGGCAGTGGGCGCATTATGTCGCATTAGCCATCTATAATTTGGCTGTGACGATCAATCCCGAAAAGATCTTGATTGGCGGCGGTATTAGCCAAAATACCGATCTCTTACCCATTATTAATCAAGCAATCAAAGAAAACCCCCATTGGGCGGATTTTCAAGTACCAATTGAAACATGTCATTATCATAACGATTCTGGCTTATTGGGGGCTTTAACATTAATTGAACAAGGAGGAAAAAAATGAAATTTTCAGATGGCGGCTGGTTATTCCGCGAAGGATTTGATGTAAAGTTTGCGGTCCATGTGTATGATGCCCGCAAAGAAGAGAACAAACTGGTCTTATACTTACCTTATAGCTATGTTGGGCATAAAGGAGCCACACTTGATGGCGGACTTTTAACAATGGAAGTCACTACACCTAGAAGAAATATTATCGGCGTTACCCTTTATAATTACAAAGGCGTACAAGCCAAAACGCCTGAGTTTGAATTAACAACAGAAGCAATCACACCGGACATTTCAGAAGACGAAGGATCGTATGTGTTTCGTTCTGGCGACCTACAGGTGGTCATTACGAAAGGTGAAAACATCACAGCTGATTTTTATTATAAAGAGCAATTGATTACACAAAGCAAGCCCCGCAGCAAAGCGCTGGTAATCGATCCGCAAGCACACACACACATCAGCGAACAGTTGACATTAGATGTCGGCGAGACAATTTATGGTTTAGGTGAACGTTTCACGAACTTTGTGAAAAACGGTCAAAGTGTGGATATTTGGAACGCCGATGGCGGAACGGGAACTGAACAAGCCTATAAAAATATTCCTTTTTATTTAAGCAACAAAGGATATGGTGTATTCGTCAATTCACCAGATCGTGTCCAATTTGAAGTCGGCAGTGAAAAAGTTTCTCGTGTTCAGTTCAGCAACCCTGGGCAATCATTGCAATATTTTGTGATTGCTGGTGATGATTTGAAACAAGTCATTCAACGGTATACGGATCTGACTGGTAAACCCGCTTTGCCCCCTGCCTGGTCTTTCGGCCTATGGTTAAGTACATCTTTCTTGACTGATTATGACGAACAGACGGTCACTGCATTTGTGGATGGAATGGCAGAACGCGACATCCCGCTAGAGGTGTTTCATTTCGACTGCTTGTGGATGAAAGAGTATGAGTGGTGCAATTTTACTTGGGATGAGAGGACCTTTCCAGAACCCGAAAAAATGCTGCAACGTTTGAAAGACAAAGGACTAAAAATCTGTGTCTGGATCAATCCTTATATTGGACAAAAGTCGCCGCTCTTTGACGAAGGAATGGCTAACGGTTATTTTTTGAAACGCGAGAATGGCGATATATGGCAATGGGATAAATGGCAGGCTGGTTTGGCAATAGTAGATTTTACGAACCCTGAAGCAGTTGCTTGGTACAAAAGCAAACTAACTACCTTATTAGATATGGGCGTTGATTGTTTTAAGACCGATTTTGGTGAGCGGATCCCTACGGATGCGGTGTACTTTGACGGTTCTGACCCAGAAAAGATGCACAATTATTATGCTTACTTATACAACAAAGTTGTGTTTGATTTGTTAAAAGAAGTCAAAGGCGCCTCTGAAGCAATTGTTTTTGCTCGAGCAGCTTCCGTCGGTTCGCAACGATTGCCAGTCCATTGGGGCGGCGACAGTACCTCAGATTATCCGTCAATGGCTGAATCACTGCGTGCAGGTTTGTCCTTTGGTATGAGTGGATTTGGTTATTGGAGTCATGATATATCTGGTTTTGAAGCCGGGGCAACACCAGATCTATATAAAAGATGGACCCAATTTGGTTTATTGTCTTCGCATAGTCGTTATCATGGCAGTTGGGAATACAAAGTGCCTTGGGTCTACGATGAAGAAGCAGTTGCTGTGTCCAAAGCCTTTACCAAATTAAAACTATCATTGATGCCTTACTTGCAAACACAATCTGTATTGACCGCCAAGACCGGTCTTCCGATGATGCGGGCGATGGTCTTAGAATTTCCCGAAGATCAGATGACCCATCATTTGGATCGTCAATATATGCTAGGAGAGCATCTTTTGGTAGCACCGATTTTTAATGATCAAGGAACTGTTTCTTTTTATGTGCCCGATACCAAAGGGTATTGGATCGATTATTTATCTGGTAAGGCGTATGAAGGCGGCCGTTGGTACCAAGAAACATATGACTACTTCCACTTGCCGTTATTGGTGCGGCCTAGTCATATCATTATCGAAGGCTTCCAACAGACAAAAGCAGTCTATGACTATGCGCAAAATCCGACGATTCATCTCTTTGATCCGCAAGAAGACACTGCTGCTGAGATTTACGACCATCACGGCAGCTTGATAGGCAGTGTGAAGGTGAAAAAAGAAGACGCTCAGTTACATGTTGAATTAACTGGGATCGAAGAAGCAATCTTGCGCATCCATACGATCGAGGGTGAAACAACCCATCAGTTGACTTCTGCAAAAGCGATCATAGAGGAGGCCTAGCAGACGATGCCTAAGATAACCAATCCCATTTTGCCAGGTTTTCATCCAGATCCAAGTATTTGTCGCGTTGGCTCAGATTATTATTTGGTGACCAGTACCTTTGAATATTTCCCAGGTTTGCCGATTTATCATAGTCAGAATTTAGCGGATTGGACGTTGATTGGACATGGGCTATCGCGACCGGATCAGCTTAAACTGTCTACCCGTAATCCGAATGCTTTCGGACTGTATGCACCCACATTACGCTATATCAACGACCGTTTCTATCTTGTCTGTACCAATGTAGGAGAAAGCGATGGTCCTGAGGGAAATTTCTTATTATGGACGGATGATATCACTGGTGAATGGTCTAACCCGATATGGTTGGATACGCCAGGCATTGATCCAACGATTTTTGCAGATGATGATGGCCAAACCTACTATTTAGGCACACACAAAGACATTTATCTCAGGACCATTGATTTAGAGACGGGTGTATTAGGTCCTCGGAAAAATATTTGGTCGGGTAGTGGAGCGGCAGATCCAGAAGGGCCGCATCTCTACAAAAAAGACGGGTATTATTATTTACTGATTTCTGAAGGCGGTACTTCTTATGGCCATATGTTGACGATGGCACGTAGTCGATCCTTGATCGGACCTTACGAGGAATGTCCTGATAATCCTGTTATGACCAACCGCAGTACCAATCTGCCATTGCAAGCAGCTGGACATGCTGATTTAGTACAAGACACGAAAGGCGACTGGTGGGCAGTTTGCTTGGCTGTGCGCCCGATCAGCTATCCTTTGCGGCATCTGTTGGGGCGAGAGACCTGCTTGCTGCCGGTTGACTGGTCAGGTGATTGGCCGGTATTTGGTGAAGATGGCCACCTGCCAATCACCATTTCAGTGCCAGAGACCAACTCTTTGAAGACAGCAAAGAAGATTGATTATGTGACATTGTTTGCGTGGGATCCTGTGTTGATCGAACAAGTAGAACAAAAATTCATTTTCAAACCTAACTCGGTGGGCCTGTCTGACCAAAAAAATCTAGCCGCTGTTTTTCAACGTCAAACAACGTTTGATCAGCAGTTTGAGGCAACGTTTGATTGTACGGCACTCACCGCTGGTGAAGCAGGAATCACAGTTTTTTTGAATCCAACCCACCATTATGATTTGTTTTTTGAATCAAAACAACAAGGCCAATACCTGGTTTTTCGTAGACAGATTGGTTCGTTATGGAAAGTTGAGCAGGAAGTGCCCTATACAAAATCGACGGTCACTTTAGGCGTTGTTTCTGACAAAACATCTTACCGTTTCTATTTTATCAATGACCAAGGCCAGATACAGTGTCTCGGCAGTGGAGAAACAAAGTATTTGACGACCGAAGTCGGTGGTGTCTTTACGGGGATCATGGTAGGCTGTTATGCGCGTTCTCAGCTGTCTCAACAAACAGTTGTCGTACAAGGATTTTAATAAAAGGATACACAAAAGCACCCATTTCCTCAGATTGAAGAGGGAATGGGTGCTTGATGCTTTGATTATTCTTTGTCATTAATTAAATCATGGATACGTAAGGTCACTTGGGTACCGCTGCCAATGACACTTTCGATCGTCAATCCGTAAGTAGGACCATAAAACATTTTGACCCGATGGTTGACATTGGCTAGGCCAATATTCTGTTTGGCATGCGTAGACGGTATTTCGATTCTTTCCTGTAGTCGGGCCAATCTATCGGCAGGTATGCCACTGCCATTATCTTGAACAGTGATGACCAAATCGTGGTGGTCTTTGGTTATCGTCAAACGGACGAAGCCGGGATAGGTAAGCCCCTCTAACCCATGTGATATGGCATTTTCTACAAGTGGTTGAATCAAAAGCGGCAAAATCTGTACTTCTTTTTGATTGATCTCATTGGAGACGGAATAAGAGAAGTTGACGCGATCACCAAAACGCATGCGCTGTATTTTTACGTACACATGGATAGCATCTAAGGACTCCTCTAAACTAGTCAATTTGGTCCCGTGGGCTTCTAATGTATAACGCATTGATTTTGCTAGTAACTTGATTGCATAGACGACATCGGAATTACCTGAGGTTAATGCCATCATTCTGATTGTTTCTAGTGTGTTGAATAAAAAGTGGGGATTGATCTGGCCTGCCAAAATATTGAATTCCATTTGTTGCTGCTGATTCAGTAATTCTTGTTGGGTCAATCGCCCACGATAAATTTCCTCTTCATTTTTCTTGATACGTTGGATAATCTTATGGAAATCAAGTGAAATTTGCGAAATCTCATCTTCGCCGCTGATATTTTGAAAAAAGTCATAATCTTCGATTGCTGCAAAATAAACGGCCTGTTGCAATTGGGAGATCCGTTTGGTAAAGAAGCGTGCAAAGAGATACACAATGATAAAAGTAGCTATTAATATCACTAAGACGATTGTGCTCCAACGGATAAGGTTGGCCTGAAGGTTACGGTAAGCATTTGTATCAGCAGAATAGATCGTGATTACATCTTCTTTGTTGCTCATAGTCAATGTACGCTTGGTGAGCAGCACTTTATCTTGGTCACTTGTTAAAAATGAAGGTGCAGGCTGTAAATCAGATAGTTGAGTGAACTGGCCTGCTTCACCAACTTGATTGATAGAATCGCTATAAAAAATAACGTCATCATTTAATTGCAACTCTAATTCATAAGATGAATTACGCAGTCGATTACTGAGATAGTTATAATCCAGTTGGAGTTCCAAAATAGCTGTTTCTTTCGATAAAGGCAGCGGCAATGTTTTATAAAGACTCAAACGATTGGCTTTGTTTTCAGCAGGCATGGTCATCAAAAAAGAGTCTGGTTGTGTGATTGCGCGTTGATACCAAACAGTTTCTTGAATAGATGGATCGACTTGTTGAAAATATTTGTAATTGGGAATCGTTGGGTTGGTTGTATAAATCGTTAATTTCGCAATGGATGTTTGCAACCTTTTGATTTCATCCAATTGATCATATCCGTTTATATCTGCAATCGCCTCTAGATCATTGTCATAGGCAGTGGTTAAAAACTGCCGTAAGTGTGTGTCATTTGATAGTGAACTTGCTGTATTCGTCAAAGTATTGGTTGTATCAAAAAGCACTGATTTGACACGTTGTGCATTTAATTCAGATAAATGCTGATAATTACCAGTCAATTGCTTAGTAGAATCATATACCAGCAATAAACCAATTGTGACGGTTGATAAAAAGACAACGGGTAAATAAAGAATGAATAATTGACGTCGAATAGAAAATTGACTCAACCGACGAAAAAGTGAGAGATGCTTGATTCTTTTCATACGTGTTGTTTGCGAAAAACAGAGAGCAATAGAAATGAGCTGCAGTATATAACAAATGAAAAGCCGAAAATCAGCAAGAGAATTTTAAATATT
Organism: Enterococcus sp. DIV0876; assembly: GCF_050529585.1. Taxonomy (GTDB): domain Bacteria; phylum Bacillota; class Bacilli; order Lactobacillales; family Enterococcaceae; genus Enterococcus_D. Next base: position 2,586,206 of record NZ_CP172882.1, on the reverse strand, counting down.
GGAAATAAAACAACCAAGCAGAAGGCTGTGATAGGTATCAGTGCAAGGCCTAATGAACGCACTGGATCTGTCAACGGCAAAAGAAATGCATTTTTTAACGTATTTTTGAAGCTGTTCTCATACCGCCCGATCAATGCAAGGCAATAGACAAGAACGATAAATAGATAAACGGCTACGGCAATTAAAAGAACCGCAAAAATACTGGCAAGAATGGTTTGGGCAGAAAACCAAAATACACTACTATATAACAAAGCAATCATAGGTAGTAGAAGCAAAAGAAAGCTGCCCGTTGCTTTGACAAAGTTTGTACGTAATGCGCGAATGTAACCAGCTATCAATTCGCCTCCTTCATCGTCTGCGTAGCGAATGGTGACTTCATAGAGAGCCGATGTAGCGGCACCGATCGTAAAAATAGGTAGGCAACTGATAAGATAAAGGATGTTCAATAAAGTAAAATGAGAAAATACGGTCGTTACTTTGTATAGTTGACCATCAGGATTGTATTTCATGTTGATTCCTCCCAAGTATGAATATATTCCTATATTACGCGCAAAAGTAAAATATTGAAAGCCTTATCAAAAAAATGTTTGACCAATAAATGCTGTTAAATCAACGTTTACCGCCGATAAGGAAAAAATGAAGTCTAAAATTTACGGATTGACCTCTATTTTTAACGGGTGGCAAATAGGATTTCAGGTGCTAGTATTGAAAATGTAAAAGCGGTTACAAAAAAGGGGGAGGAAAATGGAAATACAGAGAAATATACAACCAAAGAGAAATAAGCGGGTGACGCGTGAAGGGAAAATCATGTTTTTTTGCATCGTACCTTTCTTAGTATTGGTCTTCTTATTCTCATATTTTCCTTTGCATGGGTGGATTTATTCATTATACGATTATAAGCCAGCGCTTGGCTTAGGACGAAGCGAATTTGTTGGGTTTCGCTGGTTTCGCCTATTGGTTTCTAGTCCGACACAAGTCGACCAAATCGTACAAGTAATGAAAAATACCTTTGCGATGAGTTTCTTGGGTATTGCTACATCGGTGTTGCCAGTGGGTTTTGCGATCTTACTCAATGAAATCAAGTGTAAATGGTTCAAAAATTTAGTTCAAACATTGACGACATTACCTAATTTTATTAGTTGGGTTCTTGTTTATACGATTGCTTTTAGCCTTTTTTCATCCACTGGTCTTGTGAATACATTGTTGCAGGAATGGGGATTTGTCACCGATCCAATCAAATTCTTGGATAGTGGCAATCACACGTGGCTCGTCATGTGTTTATGGAATGTTTGGAAAGGATTAGGCTGGGGTGCGATTATGTACTTGGCGGGTATCTCCGGCATCGATCCAGAGTTATATGAATCTGCACGAATCGATGGAGCCAATCGATTCCACTTGATGCGGCATATTACTTTACCAGCACTGATGCCGACTTTCTTGGTGATGTTGATGTTATCCATTGCTAATCTATTGAACAATGGGATGGATCAGTATTTCGTCTTCCAAAATGCCTTTAATAAAAATACGATCCAAGTATTAGATTTATACGTTTATAACCTTGGCATGGGCGGGAATAGTCTTTCTCTTGCAACAGCCATCAGTATGCTTAAAAGTGTGATTTCTGTCGCTTTATTAGCTATTGTCAATGGAGCATCTAAAAAAATCAGAGGAACATCCATTATATAGAAAGGGGAAGATTTCATGGAGCTGTCACTTACAGAAAAGAAAAAAGAAAAAAAAGTTCGGCAAACTGATGATCTCGTGTTCAAGGTCATAAATTATACCTTCTTTGTGGTCATTACATTGATTTGTGCGTATCCATTTTACTATTTGATCATTAACTCCATTAGCAATAACGAACTGAGCGCATTAGGCCAAATTCGGTTTTTTCCTGAAGGAATTCATTTAGAAAATTATAGCCAAGTACTGCAACTAAAAGGGTTGCCCTTAGCTGCGACCGTTTCTGTAGCACGGACGGTCATTGGAACAGCCGCAACTGTTTTGGCTTCGGCGTTTTTAGGGTTTATGTTTACCCAAGAAAAAATGTGGAAACGCAAATTCTGGTATCGTTTCGTGGTGATCACAATGTATTTCAACGCTGGGTTGATTCCATTGTTTATCACTATGAAAACATTGGGGCTGACGAATAGCTTTTGGGTATATATCTTACCCGCCGTTGTACAGCCATTCAACATTATATTGGTCAAAACCTATATTGAATCGATTCCGAAATCGCTCCAAGAAGCTGCGGAGATGGATGGTGCGGGAATAATCCAAGTCTTCTTTCGGGTGATATTACCAAACTGTACACCCATTTTAGCTACAGTGGCAATTTTCTCAGCAGTCGGACAGTGGAATTCATTTCAAGATACCTTGATTTATATTACTGATCAAAGCCTATATTCACTCCAATATTTGCTGTATACCTATATCAACCAAGCCAATTCATTGGCACAAATGGTCAAAAATACGTCAGGATCACTATCTAGTATTGCCTCAGCTGCTACAACACAGACGCCTACGTCGATCCGGATGACCGTTTCAGTTATCGTTGTTTTACCAATTATGTTCATTTATCCGCTTTTCCAAAAATATTTTGTCAAAGGAATCATGTTGGGTGCGGTCAAAGGATAATCAAAAGAAAGAGGGAAGAAAATGAAAAAAATGTCCAAATACATCACTACAGGGTTATTGGGAGTTACATTACTAGGGGGATTGTCAGCTTGTGGCGGGTCGTCAGATGCAGACAAGGACACGGCGAGCAGCGATGGCAATTATGATGAAACGATCACGATCGATGTATATGATGGGCTGGCCAATTATATGGGCATGCAAGAAGGCTGGTTCGCAAAAATAGTCAAAGACAAATTCAATATGGAACTGAATATTATTGCACCGAATGTTGCAGGAAATGGTGATACGTTATATCAAACACGAACAGCTGCAGGTGATTTAGGAGACTTGATCATTGTAGATAATGGCCAACAATACAATGAACTGGTTGAGGCAGGCTTATTGACCGATGCAAGTCAATACTATGAAAATATGGATAATGTGAGTCGTTTTGATGCAGCAGTTCAAAATTTAAATCAAGGATCTGATGGGATCTACGGTTTTCCAACATCGGTATCCACACTTAAATCTACAGATCCTTCAGAAGGATTAGACCCGACTTTCGGCGCTTATGTACGTTGGGATCTGTATGCGGATCAAGGATATCCCGAAATCGATACGTTGGAAGATTTGCTGCCTGTTATTCAAAAAATGCAAGAAGATAATCCCACTACAGATTCTGGAAAGAAAGTCTATGGATTCTCCTTGTTTGGTGATTGGGACGGCAATATGATGAATGCTGGCAAACAGTTGGTCACGTATTATGGATATGATGAGCAAGGATTTGTATTGGCTAAAGCAGATGGGTCTGATTACCAAAGTATTTTGGCAAGCGATTCTGAATACATTCGAGCACTTAAATTTTATTTCGAAGCCAATCAATTAGGGCTGATCGATCCAGAATCGACTACACAAAATTATGATACCTTGTTTGCGAAATTCCAAGATGGACAAGTGCTGTTTTCTTGGTGGCCATGGTTGGGACAAGCAGCATATAATACGACAACGAATTTAGACGCGGGTAAAGGCTTTATGCTGGCACCGATCCAAGATCAAACAATCTTTTCTTATGGTGCTGAAGTCTATGGCGGCAAACAATTTATCGGTATCGGCTCCAATGCGGAAGATCCAGAAAGAATTGCTGCGTTTATTGATTGGCTCTATTCATCTGAAGGTGTGTTAGCAAATTCCTCACAAACGAGTGGCAGTAGTGGTCCAGAAGGCCTGACTTGGGAAATGAAAGATGGCGAACCAGTACTAACGGATTTTGGTAAACAAGCGCTCCTTGATGGAAATGGTGATGTACCAGAAGAATATGGTGGCGGAACCTATAAAGACGGTGTGTCTGCATTGAACGTGAATACTGTCTTGCCAATCGATACAAATCCAGATACTGGGTTTCCTTATGCATACACGATGTGGGAAAGTTATCAGAATGAAAATACCAATCCAGTGAAAGAAGATTGGTCAAAAAATATGGATGGTGCAGAGTCAACGATTGCTTATTTAGAAGATCATGACCAACTTGCTGTTGCACCAGGTGCCAGTTATGTAGCCCCAGAAGATAGTTCTGAAATCTCAACGTTGAGAAATCAAGCCAAATCGACAATCGTTGAATATTCATGGAAAATGGTTTTTGCAAAAGATGCGTCTGAGTTCGACAAGCTTTTGAAAGAAATGCAAGATACTGCGGATGGTTTAGGTTATCAAACTGTTCTAGAATTCGATATGACTAACGCCAAAGATCAAAATACGAAGCGAGAAGAAGTAGCCAAAGAATTTGGTGATGCAGAGTAAGCATAAGAAAGTGATGAAGATCGACGGTTAAGAATAGCAATGTATCAACTGTTGCGAAAGAAGATTGATCCGATAGCTTCAGGATCGATCTTCTTTTTTTAGGAGGGAAAATGAATGTGGATAGATAAAAATGATCGATTGCTGTTTGTGGGAGATTCGATCACAGATAGCAACCGTAATTATGATGCGATTCCCGCAGGCTGGTCCTCGTGGGGCGATGGGTATGTCAATTTGATCAATGCGTATACAACGGCGTTATTGCCGCAAAAAGAATTGATGATCGTCAATCGCGGTGTCAGCGGTGACACAGTAAGCGACTTAAAGAAAAGATGGCAAGCAGATGTGCTTGATTTTCAGGCAGATTGGGTCACGATCATGATTGGCGTCAATGATGTCTGGCGCCATTTTGATGGGACCTTTGCACAAACCAAGTTGGTATCGTTAGAGAGATTCGAAAAGGAACTGCGAGAGTTGATCACACGAACATTACCCAATGTAAAAGGCATCATTTTATTGAGTCCATTTATGGTGGAACACAATCAAAACGATCCGGTGCGAGAGAAGTTGGGGCATTATCAACAGGTGGTAGCGCATCTTGCAGAAGAATTCAGTTTGCCCCATGGCAATGTGCAAGAAAAAATCGATGCCTTTTTATGCTATCAATCGTCATACGTCCTAAGCAGTGATCGGGTACATCCATCTCTGGCAGGTCACCTATTGATTGCGCAGACATGGCTCGAAACTGTCGGTATTTTGGAGGGAAAAGATGAAGACGATCGCTGAAATCACACAAGTGGCAAACCAAGGGCCATTTGCACCAAACTGGGCATCATTAGGGAAATTTTCTTTGCCCGAATGGTTTGCACAAGCCAAATTTGGTATTTTTATCCATTGGGGATTGTATAGTGTCCCGGCATTTAACAATGAATGGTATTCCAGAAATATGTATCTAAAAGGCCATCCAGAATTCGACCATCATATCAAAACCTATGGACCGCAAGCTGAATTTGGCTATAAAGATTTTATCCCCCTGTTTACTGCCGAATCTTTTGACGCACAAGAATGGATGCAGCTATTTAAAGAAGCAGGTGCGCAGTATATATTTCCTGTAGCGGAACATCATGACGGTTTTCAAATGTACCAAAGCAGTTTATCGAAATGGAATGCAGCAGAAATGGGTCCCAAAAAAGATATTCTGGCTGAATTAAAGACAGCAGCAGAAGCACAATCTCTGCATTTTTGTACATCTTCCCATCGTGCAGAGCATTGGTTTTTTATGGGGCATGGGAAAGCGTTTGAAAGTGATATTCATGAACCATTGAAAAAAGGCGATTTTTATTGGCCTGCGATGCCAGAACCAGACAATCAAGACTTATTTAGTCAACCCTATCCGAGTCAAGAATTTCTAGATGATTGGCTGTTTAGGACTTGCGAATTGGTGGATCTTTATCAACCTGAGTTGCTTTATTTTGATTGGTGGATTCAACATGACGCATTTAAACAACATCTTCAATTATTTACTGCGTACTATTACAATCGTGGTGTAGAATGGGGAAAGCAAGTGGCGATTTGCTACAAGCACGATGCAATGATGTTTGGTACGGGCATCGTTGAAATTGAAAGAGGAAAATTTGCTGATCCCCAGCCTTTTTACTGGCAGACAGATACCGCCATTGCCCGCAATTCTTGGTGCTATACACATACATTAGATTATAAAACGAGTGGAGAAATCATTCGCGATTTGATTGAAGCAGTGAGCAAAAATGGCAATATGCTCTTAAATGTTGGACCTGATGGAAAAGGAAAGATTCCCAAAAAAGATCAGGAGATACTGAAAGAAATCGGCCAATGGTTAATGGAGAACGGTGCTGCAATCTATGGCAGTAAACCGTGGCGCAAAGCGGGTGAAGGCCCGACCGTTATATCTGCTGGCCAGTTTCAAGAAAACAGCGTCACACAATATACAAGTCAAGATTTTCGCTTTACGATTCAGGGGGATTCGTTGTATGCTGTGCAAATGAACAGTCCATTAGATGGTCAAGCACATATAAAATCTTTATCCTTGTCTCAAGATCAGAATCTTCCTGAGTTCCATGGCATTATTCAGGAAGTTGCGCTTTTAGGGCATGATCAGCAAGTCATCGATTGGCAAGTGACAACTCAGGGATTACACGTAACCTTTGAGCCAATCGATACAGACAAACCTATCGTATTTAAAATCACAATGAAATGAGGTGTTTTGGTGTTATACAAACAAATTCATGGACTACGACCAAATAGCAATGCAAGTTTAACAACCTATATTATCGAGAGTTCTCCTGAGATGGACACGGCGCGTACGCGACCGGCAGTCATTATCTGTCCTGGCGGCGGGTATGAAATGCTTTCTGATCGGGAGGCTGAACCGATTGCCATCAAAATGATGAGCTTCGGCTTTCAAGCTTTTGTCCTTCGATACAGTATCAAACCAGCGGTCTATCCGTTAGCACTGACAGAATTAGCAGCTGCAGTTCAACTGGTGCGCAAAAACCAAGAAGACTGGCATGTTGATCCTACCAAAATCATCGTAGCAGGTTTCTCAGCTGGGGGACATTTAGCCGCGAATTTGGGTGTTTCATGGCAGGAATCATTTTTAGAAGGATTGCTTGAGGGAACAAAAGAAGAGTGGATGCCCAATGGCCTACTCCTTAGTTATCCAGTTTTATCTAGTGGCAAATTTGCACATGATGGTTCTTTTCAAGCATTATTAGCAGAAGCATACCCTACCAAAAAAGCTGCGCTTTCACTTGAACATTTAGTGACTGAGCAGACACCGCCAACATTTCTATGGCATACACTGGAAGATGGGCTGGTGATGGCTGAAAATAGCTTGCTTTTCGCAGAACAATTGCGGCAGCATAATGTACCCTATGAAATGCATATTTTCCCAAGAGGGGGTCATGGACTGAGTTTAGGTACCAAAGAGACGGCCAATGGCGGAATCCATAATATTGAACCTTCGATTGTACGTTGGCCAGAACTGTTTGCAGATTGGGTGAAGTGGAATATTTGAGTCTTGAACTAAATGTAACGTATAAAAGAGGTGCTTTTCTAGATGAAATCTAAAAAAGCACCTCTTTTATTGTGTATACGGTTATTCTGGCTCATTCCATATCGTCTCTCCCCGATAAAAACTCCGAGTGACCGTTCCTTTTCGTGCGACAAATTCCGCAGAGGATGTGGCAGTTGTGCATATAAAGTTTGCTTCATCACCCACATTCGGCCATTTTTGCAAACCATTCTGATCTAGCGGAACGTGCCCATCGGTCACAAGTCCAAGTGACGCAGTCAAATGCTCTTGTGACTTTACACCAAATATTTCCAAATAACGGACCAGTTTTTCTTGTAATGAACCATCTCCTAAGGAGGACCATGAATCATAGACATTATCACAGCCAATATGGACATTCACACCATAGCTTTGAAGTTCTTTTAATGGGGGGATCGTATTTGGTGACAAGGGGATGCTTGATATGACGTGGATATCTAAGTCAGCCAAATCTTGAAAAACAGATTTTCTTTCGGCACCTTCAAAATCATTCAAACCAAATGCATGACTGATCGATACTTGTCCGAGCATATTATATTTTTTTGTCAGACGAATCATTTCTTTGATCGTCGCTCTGCCGGCTTCCTGGCGATCATGGAGATGGATATCGATACCCAAGTGATTCTCTTTTGCTAAAGTAAAAGTTGTGTTCAAGGCAGTTTTGTAGTCCTTGTCTAAAGTATATGGATCTACACCACCAATCAGTGCTGCTTTTCCAGTAGCTATTGCCGCTTCAATCAATGGGATTGCTTGACTGCGAAGTAAACCATGCTGCGGAAAAAGAACGATTTCAGAACCAAAAGACTGCTGTTTCAATAGGTGAGAAATAGCATCAAAATAACGCAATTCAGTCATAGGCTCAATATCGATATGGGAACGGAAAAAGACTGTTCCATGAGGGCGTTCAGCGTCAATCAATGCTTGCGCGCGTTCTTCAATGGAGACTGGCAAGGCATCTAACTGTGGAATCTCTGATTCAAAACGCTCAACTAAAGATGCAGCTGGGGTCACAGGCCGCCAGTTCGTGCCCAACTTGCTTTTATCTAAATGACAATGTTTTTCGACCAAACCGGGTAGAAGTAGGTGGTGTTTGCCATCTATGATTTGTGCTGTTTGATCTTCTTGCCATTGATCCATGGGTAAAATATCGGTAATGTAACCATTCTTGATTTTGATTGCTACTGCTTCTTTGGCAGTATCGTATGTCCAATCACCCTCTTTTAGGTAACTCGTTTCTATAAGAACATTTATCAACCATCTATCCAAGTAATCGCCTTCTTTCATTTTTATCATCGTAACATATTTGAAGTTTTTCATAGACAATTCAGCTTAAAGCGCACGAGTAGGTGGAGGGATACGGCTTGCAATCATTATTGAGTCGTGTAGGATAGAGAATAAAGAAGCAAGTCGACAGATTAAGCGAACCGCAAGAAGGAGGACTTTATATGATAGATCATCAGTCGTTTCAATTATCCGTTGGAGAACTACCTCATCAAACGCAAGAATACCTAGAAACACTTTTTGCAGTGGGAAATGGTCAAATTGGTGTGCGTGCAGGACACCCGTTGAAGGTGAACCAGCTTTATCCTGGAAATCCGGGCGTTTTCGTCAATGGTTTTTTTGATAGTGAACCAATCCAATATGGAGAATGGGCTTATGGTTACGCCAAAAATCATCAAACAATCTGTAAATTACCAAATATACGAGGCATCATTTTGCGTATTGGTCAAGAGTGCTCCTCAGATAGTGAATGGCAGACGAAACGTATAGAGATGAATCTAGATATGGCTGCGGGAATTTTAACAGAAATATATGACGTGACCACGCCATCAAATAAACAATTTGATCTGCATATGGAGTCTTTTGCCTCCATGACCCGACGAGAATTGTATGCTTGCCGCTATACTATCAAGAATTGTACTTTCTCGGATGCCGTTGAACTCAGTCATACACTGGATCAATCTTTCAGTATCATTGAAACAGATGATCCACGAGTCGCCAATAAAAGTCACCAACTAGAAAAAGAAATAGTCACTGATTATCAGATTTGGACCGCGCCCCATAGTGGCAAACAGATTGCACTAAACATAGATTTAGGTCCACATACACTCGTTGAGGGTGCCTCTGTCGCTTCGATTTTTCAATTGGCACTCGTGGACGCCAATCAACCTCACCCTTTTCAACATCAACTCGTTGATTATTCAATATTATTGGCAGAGCAAAAGGAGAGTTACCAAGAATTCTGGGAGAAAAGTGATATCCAAATCAGCGGCAATGAACAATTGCAAAAGGGCATACGGTTTAATTTATTTCATTTAAACCAAGGCGCTGGCAGAGATGGCAAAACCAACTTTGCTGCGAAAGGGCTGACTGGTGAAGGGTATGAAGGACATTATTTCTGGGATACGGAAATGTATTTGTTGCCGTTTTTCATTTATACCAATCCAGAGGTAGCGAAGCAATTACTAACCTATCGAGGCAATATCTTGCCGCAAGCCAAAGATAGAGCGAGAGAATTGGGGCAATCAGGTGCGTTGTTTGCTTGGCGGACAATTGATGGGCATGAGACGAGTGCCTATTACCCAGCTGGTACAGCACAATTGCATATCAACGCAGATATTGTGTATGGATTCCAATTATATGAACGTGTCACTGGCGACCGAAAACTGATGGATGGAATTGGAAAAGAAGTGGTATTTGAGACCGCAAAGTTTTGGTTGGATTATGGAACATATAGCCATAAACAAGGACAGGATTATTTTGTTATCCACGGGGTGACTGGACCAGATGAATATAGTGCCCTTGTCAACAATAATTTTTATACCAACAAAATGGTCCAAAACAATCTATCCTATGCAGCTGAATTAGCTGAACGCTACGGAATGTATCTTGAAGAGAAAAGCAAGTGGCGAGCTGCTGCAGATGCCATGTATTTCGGATTTGATGATGAACGTCAAATCACCCAACAAGATGACAGCTTCTTAGATCAAGCCGTTTGGCCTTTTGAAGAAACGCCAGCTGAAAATTATCCGCTGCTGCTTCACTATCATCCAATGATCATCTATAAACATCAAGTATGCAAGCAAGCAGATACGGTTTTGGCTGAGATGTTGTTCACGGGTGACTTTAGCGTGTCACAAATGAAACGTGATTATGACTATTATGAAAAAGTTACCACGCATGATTCTTCTTTATCACGCTCGATTTTTAGTGTGATGGCCAGCCGCATTGGTGAAACGGACAAAGCATATCGCTATTTTATGGATACCGCGCTGATGGATCTTACCGATTTGCAAAAAAATGTCGTGGATGGCATCCATGCCGCCAATATGGGGGGAAGTTGGTTAAGTTTGATCTATGGGTTTGCGGGGCTGTATTATGATCAAGGTTTACGTATGACGAATCATTTACCCAAAGAGATCGACCATCTATCCTTTACACTTACTTATTTGGGTGAAGCAGTGAAAGTGACTTTGGATAAGGACAGGATTTCATGTGGATTGGCAAAAGATTCCGCGTTGATCGTGGAAGAGGTGGGAAGAGGCATTAGGGTCAAAAGAGGATAGATTTTGTTGAAGGAAATAGGTTTTGTAGCTGGAAATGATTTGAATAGACGTACCTCTTGCTTTGAGTAGAAATATAAATAAATAAATAAATTCAATTCGGAAACCAGCAAATTTATTGCTGGTTTTTTATACGTTACATGACTAATATATTTCATTATGGTGTATCAAAAAACGAATTTTTAAAGTAGATTTAGGTTGTTCACTTTTTGGGTGCAAAATATGCAACCCAAAATTGAAAGCGTATCCTTTATACTTTGAATATAATCAAACTTGGCCAAGGGAGATTCAAACATGAATACAAACCGTTTAAATTTTGTGTATAAACTAAATCATATTGTAAACGAGAATGAAATAGGAACAATCGAATATGAATTAGCAAAGTTTTTTCTTGAAAATTTCAAAAGTGTTAAGAGTTGGAATATCTACCAAATTGCTGAAAGTCAGCATGTTTCTCGCGCCTCCATTCGCAGGTTCGCTCAACAGCTTGGGTATGACAATTTTTCTGATATGAAGAAAGCTGCAGAAACATTTGATGATGGTGTAAATGAGTTTCAAGAATTTTATGGCTACTCAGATTTTCTGCCAAAGCTTAAAAGTAATATCAGTTCTTTATTAGAAGAATTGAGCATTCGCTTCAATACGCAAGAAGTCGATCGATTGGTCAGATTGATCAACACCAATAAACAAGTGATGATTTTGTGTTCCAGTAATATAGCTGGTAGTGTGAAGACCTTTCAACAACGAATGATTTTATTTGGGAAAAGAGTGTCACTGTTGACATCTAAAGAAGATTTAGAAAATGCAATGGATACCAAAGAACAGCCTTTGATTATCGTTTTTTCAATATCTGGCCTATTTGTTTCCTCGCTATTAGAAGATCTAAAGATGAGTTCAGCTAAAAAAATTTTATTTACGAACAACCGAAATCCAATGTATAACAGAGTATTTGATAAATTGTACCACTTAAGTGCGCAACACCATGAACAAGAGATAACAGAACTTCTCTATTACACGTATGGGATAGATTTTGTATTAGATTTACTATTGAACGGTTATATACTTGAACAAAAGAAAGAAGGAAACTTACATGCATTATAAAAATAAACCAACATTTCCAGAAAACTTTTTATGGGGTGCTTCAAGTGCTGCTTGGCAAGTTGAAGGAGCGGTAGCTGAAGATGGCCGTTCGACGGCGATTATTGATTTAAATAGTAAGAAGAAAAAACCCTATGCAGATAATTCGATTGCAGCTGATCATTATCATAAATATAAAGAAGACGTTCGATTAATGGCTGAAGCAGGCTTTACTTCTTATCGCTTTTCAATTGCTTGGCCACGTATCTATCCAGACAATTCGGGTATCGCTAATCAATTGGGGATTGATTTTTATAACCAATTGATTGATGAATTGATTGCCAATGGAATTACGCCCATCGTTACCTTATATCACTATGATATGCCGGTTTGGGTCGATGAAGAATTCAATGGTTGGTATGATCGTGGCATTATTGATGCTTTTGATCAATATGTTCGAACATGCTTTACAGCTTTTGGGGATCGTGTGAAATATTGGTTAGCAATCAATGAACAAAATATGCAAATTGTGTACGGGGATTGGTTAGGCGTTTGCAAGTATCCTGATACATGGTTTGAAGACAAATGGAAAGTAAATCATATAATGAATCTTTGTCATTCCAAAGCCGTTATTGCTTGTCATGAATTAGTTGAAGGAGGAAAAATTGGACCAGTTCCCGGGATGGTTCCTTTTTATCCGGAATCTGCTAAACCTGAAGATCAAATTGCTGCGATGAATGCTGAAGAACTGACAGAAAAAATTTGGAATGATTTTAATGCGAATAGAGAATACAACGGATTTATTAAACGATATTGGAAAGAACATCAAATCGATCCTGATATTCGACCTGGAGATATGGAATTAGTGGCACAGGCAAAAATTGACTTCTTTGGGATCAATTGTTATCGAAGCAATGTTGCCAAAGCATCACCTGTTGAATCTGAACACCAAGAAATCGGTTTGAACAAATCAGGTAGGAAGGGAGAATTTGTTTATCCAAATTACCCAGGAATATTTGCGCAAACATCTAATCCTTTTGTGGATACAACGGATTGGGATTGGGAAATCGATCCAGTTGCAATGCGCTATTTATTACGATACATGGATGATCATTATCATTTGCCAATGGTCATAACTGAGAATGGTTATGGTGCTCATGAAACACTAGGTGAAGATGGACAAGTGCATGATGAAGAACGGATTAAATTCTTAAATGATCAGATATATCAAGTTGGTTTAGCCATTGAAGACGGTGCAAAAGTATTTGGATACAACCCTTGGTCATTTACTGATTTATTGAGTACAGGTAATGGGATGGCCAAGAGATATGGATTAGTTTATATCAATACAACAGATGATGAGGTATTAGATTTAAGACGAATTCCTAAAGATTCTTTTTATTGGTACAAAGAAGTGATTGGTACAAATGGTCAGAGCTTAGTTGAACATAAATAAGTAAAGACAGAAATATTGGAGATAGAAGACAGCTGTTTTCTATCTCTTCAATGACATGTATGTAAGCGGTTTATAAAAAATAAAGTGAGGATGAATCGTAAATGTCAAAATATGATGAATTGGTTACCTATATTTTTGAAAATATCGGCGGAACGTCAAATGTTAAAACAGCAAATCATTGTGCTACTCGTTTGCGTTTGCAATTAGTTGATGGCTCAAAGTTCAACGATGATGTATTAAAACAAAATAAATTTATTCTTGGTACGGTCAAACGGGATCAAGATGTACAACTTATTATTGGACCTGACGTCCCTAAGGTTTATGCACTTTTTACAGATAAAATGGGTACAACTAGCGAGATAAAAGTTACTGAGGGAAAACAGCGTAAAACACTCAAACAATATGCTTCAATGATCGTTGACTTTATTAGTGGAACGTTTGTACCAGTCTTACCTGTTCTTGTTGCGGCGGGGCTAGTTTCAGCTGTATTAAATATCGGTGTTACTTTTTTCGGCTTAGCGGCTGATAGTGGTACATATAATGTATTAAATGCAATCAACAATGCCGGCTTTTATTTTTTACCCGTCTTTATTGGATTTAGCGCAGCCCGTAAGTTAGGTATTGATGGGATGATGGGGATGTTCCTCGGTGCCATCATGGTTCATTCACTGATAAATGGTGTTGAAGGGTTATCTTTTTTAGGCCTTTCTATACCAACGGTATCTTATAATACCACTACGATTCCAGTAATCTTTGGGGTCTTGTTCATGGCGTTGCTAGATAAAGGGGCGGATAAAGTCATCCCACAATCAATCAAATACTTTGTAAAGCCATTATTAGTGATTTTGATTACAGTTCCAGTAACATTGATTATCTTAGGTCCATTAGGAAATACTGTTGGTGGCTATATAGCTAATGGATTAGGCTTTATGTATGAAAAACTTGGTTGGTTTTCTGTTGGCCTATTGGGCGCATTAACACCATTGTTAGTCATGACAGGAACAAATCAAGCGCTGTTTCCTTTAGTATTTGCGATGCTAGGTGATTATGGTTATGATTCTTTTGTAATGCCGGCGATGTTAGCTGCGAATGTGGCTGTCGGTGCTTCATCTTTAGCGATTTCGATGATTGAGCAAAAGAATGACAAGCGCGCATTGGCGTTTTCTGCTGGATTGACTGGAGTGATGGGAATTACAGAACCGGCAATCTTTGGTGTTTTGATCAACTATCGAAGTGCATTCATCGGTGCGATTTCGGGTGGTGCATTTGGCGGTATATTTGCAGGCTTTGTTCAACTTAAACAATATGCTGTAGTCTCTCCAGGTATTGTTGCTATCCCTACTTTTATACCAACGGATGGTAGTGGTTTGACGAGTAATTTCTGGTTCTCGATTGCTGTAGTGATTGTTTCAATAGGGGTATCCTTTATGGTTACCTATCTGCTAGAAAGAAAAAAAGCAAGTGAAGATAAATTAGAAAAAGCTGAAGAAGCTCTGAAAGTAAGTAGTCCGATCAAAGGAAACGTTATAGCAATTGAAAAGGTAAATGATCCGATGTTTTCTCGGAAAATGATGGGAGATGGAGTGGCAATTGAACCTGAGGAAGGTATTGTAGTGGCGCCGTTTGATGGTTATATCATTATGACAACACCAACAAAGCATGCTATTGGTTTAAGGGGAAACAATGGCGTCGAGCTGTTGATTCATATAGGAATTGATACCGTTCAATTAGAGGGGAAAGGGTATCGATTACTTGTAAAAGAAAATCAATTTGTACATTCTGGTGAAAAACTAATCGAATTTGATTTAAATGAAATCAAAGCTGCTGGTTATGACATAACAACACCAATTATTGTGACTAACTCGGGTGAACATGAAAGCTTTGCAAAGACCATTCAAAATAATGTCAGTCAAACTGATTATTTATTCTCAGTTAACTAAATGAATATGTTTTAAAGAGACTGCAACATGGTCTCTTTTTTTGCAACCGGATAAAAACCGAACGTTATCCGAAAAGTTGCATTTGATTATCACGATTTTTATTGCTCTTTTTTTGGATAGCGTTAAAATAAGAACATCCCGCGTTCAAAAAGGGAACATTGTTCTTGTTTTAATGCGTTTTATGAGAAATGGAGGATTATACTGCATGACGACGGAGAAATACTTTAAAGGGGATGTGTTTCACACACCCACTGACGGAAAATTAGAATTTCTCGAAGATGCTTTGATTCAAATTGATTCTTCTGGCATCATCACAAAAGTAACCAAAAAAGGCGATATCGATTATCAAAGCGCCTGTGAACACGCTGATAATGTCATTACTTTGTCAAAAGGGGCATGTTTCTTGCCAGGATTTGTGGACTTACATGTCCATGCACCGCAATGGCCCCAAGCGGGAATCGCGCTAGATGAACCATTGAATGTCTGGCTCGATGAATGTACATTTCCTTTAGAAGCCAAGTATGCAGATACAGCATTCGCGCAAACCGTTTATGAAGATTTGGTGGCTCAGTTACTGGCAAGAGGTACGACAACGGTTTTATATTTTGCCACGATCCACTTGGAAGCTAGCTTTTTATTGGCCAAGATTTGTGTTGAAAAAGGGCAACGGGGATTGGTGGGCAAAGTGGTGATGGACGATTCACAAGCCAATCCGGATTTTTATCGTGATGCCTCAACTGATGCAGCGTTGCAGGAAACAGAGGCGTTCATCCAAGCGGTTCAGGGATTGGCGGAATCCGCACATCAAGGAGTCTATCCGGTTGTCACACCAAGGTTTGTCCCTAGCTGTACCGATGAAGGGCTAGCAGGACTAGGTGCATTGGCCCAAAAGTATGATGTCCATGTTCAGACCCACTGCAGTGAGGGCCAATGGGAACATGATTTTGTGCAGGAACGTTTTGGAAAGACGGATACGGAAGTGCTCAAAGATTTCGGGTTGTTGAAAGAAAAGGCAGTCATGGCCCATAGCAACTTTATTAGTCCCAAAGACGGTGATTTATTTATTGAAGCCGGTGCTGCCGTGGCGCATTGTCCAATTTCAAACGCCTACTTTGCCAATAGCGTGATTCCAATCAAACGGTTGAAAGACCAAGGGGTCACGATTGGCTTGGGTACAGATATTTCTGGTGGATTTTCACCAAGCTTATATGACAATATCAAACAAGCCGTGATGTCTTCTCGAATGCTTGAAGACGGTGTTGATGTCAGGATCGAACAAAGTGACCGTGGGGTACCTGATTCCCGCATTTCCGTCGTTGATGCCTTCTCCCTTGCAACAAAAGGCGGCGGCGATGCATTACGATTGCCGATCGGGGTGATCAAAGAAGGGTATGCCTTTGATGTGCAAGTGATCGATAGCCAATGTAAAGACAATCCATTACCGGATTTTGGTGTCTTTACGACACCAGAAGCAAGACTGCAAAAAATCTTGTACTTAGCGACGATGCAAAATATTCGCCAAGTATGGGTACAAGGAAAAAAAGTACACGAAAAATAAGGAGAATGAACCAGTGGAAACAGCAAAAAACAAACATTTAACGATCGGTATGGATGAAGATATTCCTTTGGGACAATCCATCTTATTAGGATTGCAACATGTATTAGCCATGGATGTGTATGTACCGCCATTTATTATTGCGACAGCAGTCGCTATGTCATCTTCAGATGCCTCGGGATTGATTCAATCGACCTTCCTGGGTGCTGGGATTGCTTCATTGATCCAAGTATTATTCTTTTTGAAATTACCGGTCTGTCAGGGACCTTCATTCGTACCGGTAGGTGCAATTATTGGTATTTATTTTGGTGCTAGAGGAATGGATACAGTCTTAGGTGCCAGTATCGTTGGTGCGCTAGCGGTTATTTTGTTAGGCTTTACTGGAATCTATAAATATATCGTCCGACACTTTATTCCAACGATCGTCAGTGGTACGATCATCATGATCGTTGGATTGACACTGTTGCCAACAGCTTTTTCCAGTAATATTTATCCAGCAACTGACACGTTGACGTCGAATCAAAATATGTTATTGGCGGCGATCACTGCAGCTATCTTGATTCTTTTTTCGATGCTGGGTGATTATTTTCCAAATTTGGGTAAATATTTCCGTATTAGTTCCGTGATCATTGCTTTGGTGATTGGTACAGTCATTGCTTCATTCATGGGTGGTGTAGATCTTCAATCTGTTGCAGATGCGCCATTCTTCAGTTTGCCTAAACTGGCGTTTGTTCATTATGGTATCCACTTTGATGTGTCCGCGATTTTAACGATGCTCGTGATTTATATGGTTTTATTGGCAGAAACAACTGGCACATGGTATGCTGTCAGCTCTGTCATTGAAGAACCGGTAAGCGATGAACAAATCAACAAAGGTGTGATCGGTGAAGGCTTAGGTTGTCTAGTAGCTGCTTTGGTTGGGACAACACCTGTGACTGGTTACTCAACAAATGCAGGCATTATTTCAATTACCGGTGTTGCAAGTAAGAAAGTGTTTGTCATGGCTTCTTGCTGGTTCATCTTATTGTCATTCATTGGCAAACTGTCAGCATTGATCCATGCAGTACCGTCTGCTGTCATCGGCGGCGTATTCGCTGTGGTCTGTGTGATTATTTTATTAAGCGGTTTTCGGGTCATCAAGAACCAAGAATTCTCTGAGCGTGAATTGTACATCATCGGTGTACCATTGATTGTTGCAATTGGTCTTTTGTTTATGCCAGCTGAAATCAAAGAGTCAGCACCCCAATTTTTACAATATCTGCTTGACTCGCCAATTGCTTTAAGTGCGATTGCAGCGATTGTGATGAATAAATTGATTCCAGTGAAGAAATGAAATAAATAGGGTCAAAAGTAAGCACGCAACAAGAGATCATGTCTTGCGTGCTTACATTTGTATGACATAGACGCCTGAAAGTGGCGTATTTGTCATATTTGTCTGCATTAGAAAAAAATCCGTATGGATAGTTTAAATGAAATAACAAAACAGAAACCTTATTGTGATAAATAATATTGAATAAAGAGCCTTTTTTCGATTTCTTACAAAACGTAAGAAATTTGTCTTTTTTTAACTGAAATTGTAATGTGGTTATCACCTATGAAATATTCTTCGATGTTAGACTGATTCCAGTGGTTGAGTTCACTCAACTGTCGCAAATCGCAAAAGATGTTTAACAAAGAAGGAGATATTACGATATGAAATCTTTTAAAACTGTTTTATTCAGTACAGCTGTCTTGGCCGGATTTGGTCTTTTCCTAGGGGGGAAAGATGCTTTCGCTGATGAACAATATACGGTTCAGTCAGGGGATACTTTATCAACGATTGCGTATAATTACTTTGGTTCTGCGGATGCCGTCGACAAGATCGCTGAAGTCAATGATATTGCAGATATCAATTTGATTTATGTAGGTGAATCTTTGGTGATTCCGACCGACGATAACGACAGCTATACAGCAGCTTCTTATGAAGATACATCTTCAAATCATGCAGCAGTAAATGAGCAACCTGCTCAATCAGAATCATCACAAGCAAGCAGTAATCAAGCCTCAACTAGTTCAGAAAGCACTTCTAGCTATACATCATCTGCTTCTGGCTCTGAGTCTTCTGCCAAAGAATGGATCGCTAATAAAGAATCAGGCGGATCCTATACAGCGACCAATGGTCAATACTATGGTCGTTACCAATTAACAAGCTCATACTTGAATGGTGATTATTCAGCAGCCAACCAAGAAAAAGTTGCCGATGAATATGTGGCATCCCGTTACGGTTCATGGACAGCAGCTAAAGCATTCTGGGAAGCAAATGGCTGGTATTAAACAAACAAATTTGACAGACCTTTCACAGGTCTGTTTTTTTTTGATAAAAAGCGTTCATAGTAGATAGGGTCGGACAAACACCGCAGTTTGGTCACGTGACTTTTTCGATGTATAATAAACGCAAAGGCTTAGCTATCTTGGCTATTTCGCCGATTTTTTGGTATCGATTGCAAGATAGCAACGATTGATGAGCAAGAAGAATAATCTAAAGGAGAAAACACATGGACGCACAAGTAATAAAAGCGAAAATGGACCAATTGCAACGATTTGGGCAGACATTGCCTGGGGCAAAAGTATATTACCGAGAAGACTGGGGAACGATCTATTTTGATTTGCTAGGTAAACAGTTTGGGATGATGTCACCAGAAGCTTCTGAAGATACATTGATCACACTTAAAAATTTGCCTGAAGTGAATGAATCTTTGCGAGAGCAATTTCCTGGAGTCATTGTCCCAGGATACTATGCCAATAAAACCCATTGGAATTCCATAAAAATCGCTGATGAAGAAATGGCTGTTCCGGAGATTGAATATCTTATCCAAGTTTCTTATGAATTGGTCAAAGAAAAACTGACCAAAAAGCAAAGAGCTGAATTAGAAGAAAACTAACTACTAAAATTGTGACAAAAAACCGATCGGATCGTAGGATGAAAAATGCACGATCCAATCGGTTGTTATGATGATGTTTTAATAATACTCTCCATGACGATAATCCCAAGAATTAAAAGTATCAGATAAATACATTTGGATCTTGTCAACATCTAATCCTTTACGTATCAATACGGGCGCTGGCGTGACAGAGCGTTGATCGCCTTGTTCAGGAATCAACTGTCCCTCTTTATCGACAAAAGACACCATCACGCCTTGTTCATACCGGGTTTCAATGGATTTGTCTGGTTGGATCGAAGCAACATAGTCATTGCTCTCAATGATCAAGTCGGCCTCTTCAGCGATTTGCTCACCAATGCCTTCAACCAAACCGCGGTTGCCTTTTCCAGAAGGATTGGCTGAACTAGCGAACAACAAGGTATGATTTTTCTCCCATAGGGCTTGAGAAATTTGTTCGCCAGGTACCCCAAACTTGATCACGAAACAACTTGTGCCGCGAACATCCGTCATCAGCTCTTCTGAACCATCAGTTGGAATATAGGCTTTACCGGTTTCTTTCCAAGGCAAAATAGCACCAAAAAGGACATCGTTTTTCCAACATGTTTCATAAACAGCTGCTGTTTCAGCGTTCAATTCTGCCAATTCGTGTAATTGCTCTAAAGAACTGCAAAGAACCACACCGGGTTTGTTGCGTTTACGATTCTTGGCTGAAAATTTGCGTTCCAGACCTTGTTTATCGGAAACTGTAATAATGTAACCTACTTTTGTAGGACAGACAACGACATGGCCTTTTTCTTGCAATAGATCAATTGCAGATTGGGTAGGTTCTCCCGACCATTTGATTTGTTTTTCTTGATTCAAGTGATTCATCCTTTCTTGGGTCATGAATATTCTTATTGAAAATAAAGTGGAATATTCTGAAAATTCTGATACGAAGTTGTTAACAATGATGATAAGGGAATCAAATTGGATAGTCAAGAGAATTTGACATGAGAATGGGATAAGCAAGCAGGGATGCAGCTGGTGATCGAATGCTTATATGGAATGGACATGCTTAAAAAGGTAAAATATGCAGTCTAAAGTGAAAAGAATGACTATGTTTATCGTGCGTATTATGGCAAGATAATAAAGAAAGGTATTGAAGTTTGCAAACAAGCGTCAATTTTTTGCTCCTTCATCTTTAACTATCCGTAAAACTGGTAAAGTACGTGATGTTATCGTAGAAAACTAGAGTTGTGAAAATAAGCCCATGAAAAGAAAAGAGGTAAGTATGACGCATCTTAAATCATATGGAAAAATAACGTTTGCATTGTTTCTTTTAGCGGCAAGTATCAATCTTTTTTTAGGTCCCCACCATATAGCGGCTGGTGGTGTCAGTGGTATCGGGATTTTGTTAGAATCGGCCATTGGATGGGATCGAGCAGTGGTCATTATGATACTGAATATTGTTATGTTGATTTTGGCATATGTATTTTTAGGTAAAGGCCCGTTCTTAAAAGTCTTTTTTGGCAGTTTCGCTTTTCCCCTCGCCGTTGCCCTTGTTCCTGAGGTAAAGGTTGCTGATGATCGTTTGTTGTCTGTCATCTTCGGCAGTGCACTTTTTGCTGTTGGTGTAGCTATTTTGTATAAAAATCAATCATCTAGCGGCGGCACTACGATTCCCCCATTGATTTTCAAAAAGTATTTTGGGCTTAATCCTGCGATCGGCTTACTGGCAACTGATGCGCTTGTGGTTTCTATGAGTTTGTTTGTCTTTGGTTTCGAGGAGTTCTTGTTTGCCATTTTATCGATCGTGATCACCTCAGTGGTCATGAATTACATCGAAACTGGTTTTAATCGCAAAAAATCATTGATGATCATGAGCGATGCACATCTAGAAGAGATCCGAGCAGCTGTTTTTGAAAAAGTCAGTCGCGGTGCAACACTACTAGAGGCACAAGGCGGTTACCAACAATCTGAAAAGCAAGTCCTGCTGATCGTATCTAGTGATCAAGAGTTTATACAGATTCGACGGATTATTGAAGAAATCGATCCTAAGGCATTTGTGATCGTAAGTACAGTATCTGAAGTGCTGGGACAAGGGTTTAGTTATCATCCAATTGAATAACAAACAATACAAAAAAACGAAAGCGATCATTCCGTTCATGCAACGATCGCTTTCGTTTTTTTATGTTTGTGAAAAGTAATCGGGATAGGCCTGTTGTACCACTTGAAGATCATTGTCGATCACATCGATGTGCTGACGAACCAATGCAGTGATTTTCTTTTCATCTCGTGCATGTAATGTATCCCAAATTTCTTGATGATCACTTAAAATGACATCCCACGATAATGCTTCGACTTCTAAACGTAAGTAACGAAATCGATTCAAAGGCAAGATAATGGTTTGTAACCATGTCCAGACGTTTTCTTTATCTGCAATTTGGTAAATCAACTGATGGAAATCTTCGTCTAATTGAAAGAAAGCCTGCTCATCTTTTAATTGAGCATACGTCCGTTGCAGGATAATCAGTTTTTCTAAGTCTTTTAATTGATCAGCTGTAATCGCTTTGCAGGCAATAGCGAAAACTTCCTTTTCCAATGTTTCGCGAACGAAACGCGCTTCTTCGATTTGTTTGATGCTTATGCGAGAAACATAGGTACCGCTTTGAGGAATGACATTGATCAAAGCTTCTCTGCGTAGTCGAATGACTGCTTCTCTAATTGGTGTCCGGCCAATGGCCAATCGTTCTTCAAGGTCTTTCTCAGAGATTTTTTCACCAGGAATCAATTGTCCTGTAAGGATCATCGACTTGATTGATTCATAGGCTTGGTGTTGGAAATTCGTTGCTTTCATCATAAACGCTTCTTTCTATTCAATGCACGTCCATGCATCAAATGTATATCTATTAATGGCTGTTGCTTAGTCGTTGCATCATCGATCAAAATATAAACTAGTATATAAGTTGCAAGAACGTTTGTAAAGGGTTGCAATTTTTCTCTCGATAAACTAGAATACTAATATATTAGTTGACGAAGGAGGAATCAATTTGTTTGATTTAGATGTTTTGCGTGCAGCGGGTGTCAATGTGCCCAAGATGAACAAAGAAGACGTGCGTCAAAAGACACAAAAAGAGCCGCAATGGGTCCATTTCGGAGGCGGAAATCTATACCGTGCGTTTCATGCGGAAGTTGCACAAACATTGATTGATCAAGGTGTTCTTGATACTGGCATCATTGTATGTGAGACCTTTGATGAAGAGGTCATTGATCGAGTGTACACACCTTATCAACAAGATATAGTAGAGGTGATCATGCATGAGAAAGGGCGTTTGGAACAAAAATTACTCCAATCAACGGCTGCAAGTTACTTCTGCCATCCTTCCCGTGAGGAGAGTTATCAATCTGTCAGAGAGATATTCAAAAATAAAACGGTACAAATGGTAACGGTCACCATTACTGAAAAAGGGTATGGGTTAACGACAAGTACAGGGGCGTATCTGCAGTCAGTAGAACAAGATATTATCGCTGGACCGCATGCTGCAACACACACGATGAGTATTTTGGTTAGTTTGTTATGGGATCGCTTTCAATCGAGTGCAGCTCCGTTAGCATTGGTCTCAACAGATAATTTTTCTCAAAATGGGCAACGTTTCCAAGAGGCAATCTGGCGAATCGCCAAAGAATGGGCGCTCAAAGGGCATATTTCACAAGCTTTCGTTGACTATTTGCATGACAAAGAAAAAATTTCTTTTCCATGGTCGATGATCGATCGCATCACACCTCATCCTTCTCCAGTAGTGTTAGATCAATTGACACAATCTGGGATCGAAGGGCTGTCATTGATCCACACCAGCAAAGGAACGAATATAGCACCCTTTGCGAATACCGAAGCGACCCATTACTTAGTGATCGAAGATGATTTTCCCAATGGTCGTCCGGATTTAACCAAAGGTGGGGTGATTCTGACAAATAGAGCAGTTGTGGATAAAGTGGACATTATGAAAGTAACGACTTGTTTGAATCCATTGCACACAGCAATGTCGGTTTTTGGGTGTCTATTAGGGTTTCAGACGATTGCAGATGAAATGGCGGATCAAGATATACGTCGTCTTGTTAAAGGCATTGGATATCTTGAAGGATTGCCGGTAGTTGAAGATCCAGGTATTATCCAACCAAAAGCATTTATCGATGAAGTGATTGATTTCAGATTGCCTAATCCATTGATCCCCGATACACCCCAACGAATCGCAACAGATACGTCACAAAAAATGGCGATTCGCTTTGGAGAAACGATCAAAAAATATGTGGAAAGAGCACATGTAGAGGAACTTCAGTTTATTCCATTGGCGATTGCTGGCTGGATGCGCTATTTGTTGGCACTCAATGATGAAGGACAACCTTTTGATCCAAGCCCAGACCCGTTGCTGTCAGAATTACAAAATCATTTATCAGAAATCAAACTAGGCGCTACTAGCGATACGAAAGCTTATATTCAACCTATTTTAAGCAATGAAGCTTTGTTTGGTCTTGACTTGTACAAAGCAGGACTCGGCGAAAAAATACAAGGCTATTTTGAACAAATGCTTACAGGACCTGGGGCAGTTCGGTCTACATTACATGAAACAGTAGGAGGCGTACAAGAGTAATGGATATGACATTTAGATGGTATGGCAAAGAAGACGATAAAATAGATTTGGCTGATATTCGCCAAATTCCCGGAATGAAAGGAATCGTGGGGACACTATTTGATATTCCAGCAGGCGACGTGTGGCCTAAAGAACGGATTGCTGCTTTGGTTGCAGAAGTGGAGGCAGCTGGCTTGTCGCTGAAAGTGATTGAAAGCGTCAATATCCATGATGATATCAAAATCGGGTTGCCCTCCAGAGATCAGTATATTGAAAATTATAAGGAAACGATTCGCAATTTGGCTGCATTTGGCATCGAAGTAATCTGTTATAATTTTATGCCAATTTTCGACTGGATCAAAACGGATCTCAATTATAAGCTTCCCGATGGCTCATTTACGATGGCTTTTGAAAAAGCGGGGATCGATAAAGACCCTGAAACAATCGTTAGGGAAGTCGAAGAATCAAGTTCAGGTTATACGCTGCCTGGTTGGGAGCCAGAACGTTTGGCACATGTCAAAGAATTGTTTGTAGCCTATAAGGATGTTGATAACGACAAGTTAAGAGACAATTTCGCATATTTCCTGAAAGCCATCATTCCAACATGTGAGGAAGTTGGGATCAAAATGGCTGTTCACCCAGATGATCCACCGTATTCAATCTTCGGGCTGCCGCGGGTGGTCAAGAATCGTGATGACTTGGATTGGATCTGTCGTGTGGTGGATAGCCCATCTAACGGTATCACATTGTGTACGGGAAGTATCGCAGAGGACCCAAGCAACAATGTATATGAGATTTTAGCTGAATTTTGTCGACGTGATCGGATTCCATTTGCCCATGTGCGCAACATCAAATATTTAGGCAATGACAAAGATTTCTATGAAGCGCCCCACTTGTCTTCAGAAGGTTCCTTAGATATGTATAGAATCTTAGAAGCAATGTATACCAATGGATTTGACGGTTATATTCGTCCAGACCATGGACGAATGATTTGGGGAGAAACGGGTCGTCCAGGGTATGGCCTCTATGATCGTGCGATGGGCGCTTCTTATTTATTGGGGCTTTGGGAAGCCATCGATAAAGCGATCGGGAGATAAGAAAAGAGGGAACGATCATGTTTTTAGACGAAAACTTTGTATGTACTAACGATGTGGCCAAGCAGTTGTATCACGAATATGCGAAAGACCAGCCAATTATCGATTATCACTGTCACCTTGACCCCAAAGAGATTTATGAGGATAGGCCCTTTAAAAATATCACTGAAGCGTGGCTAGGCGGTGATCATTACAAGTGGCGTCTGATGCGTGCAAATGGGGTACCGGAAGAATTGATCACAGGTGAAGGGGCTGATTATGACAAATTCGCTGCTTGGGCTGAAACCATCGAAATGTGTATTGGAAATCCGTTATATATTTGGACAAATCTTGAATTGAGACGAATTTTTGGCATTGAAGAAGTATTGACGAAAAAGAATGCACCACTTATTTGGGATAAAGCGAATCAAAAATTAGCTGAAGCTGCCTATTCACCACGGCAATTGATCAAAAAAATGAACGTAGCGCTTATTTGCACGACTGATGAACCAATAGACGAGTTAGTGTATCATCAAAAGTTAAAAGGGGAATCCTTCGCTGTTTTCCCAACATTTAGACCAGACAAATCATTCAATATCCATTTACCGGAATTTAAGGAATATTTGCAGAAATTGTCTGCTGTCTCTGAAATGCCGATCAAAGACTATCCACAACTAGTGGCAGCATTGGCGCAGCGTGTCGCATATTTTCATCGCCACGGTTGCCGGTTATCCGACCACAGTTTGGCTCGATTATCTTCACACGCCTATGATCCAGAACAACTTGCGACTATTTTTGCGAAAAAAATGGCAGATGAAACTTTGTCAAATGAGGAAATCATGCTGTATCAAACTGGACTTCTCCTTGACTTGATGAAAGTATATGCAGCGTACGGATGGACAGCACAGCTGCACTTGTCTGCTACACGAAACAACAGCAGTGTGCTGATGCGAGATGTTGGACCGGATAGTGGTGGAGATGCGATGGGTGATAGTCCTTTAGAAAGTGGACTGAGTCGCTTATTTGACCAGTTGCACAGTCAGGCTAAATTACCGCAAACGATTTTGTATTCCTTAAATCCAAAAGATTATGTGTCCCTCACTGCTTTGATGGGGTGTTTCCAAGAAGAAACCAAAGGGAAATTACAACTAGGTGCTGCATGGTGGTTCAATGACACCTATTCTGGCATGCGTCATCAATTGACAACAGTAGCCGAGGGCGGTGTTTTAGGCAACTTTGTCGGGATGCTGACGGATTCTCGCAGCTTCTTGTCCTATCCAAGACATGAATATTTCCGCAGAATTCTCTGTCAAGTGATCAGTGAATGGGTAGCAGATGGGCAATTACCTGAAGACCTGACTTATTTAGGGGGAATCGTCGAAAAGATTGCCTATCAAAATGCACTGTCTTATTTTAACTTTGGTCAATAAGCCTAAAATCGAACTGCACAAACCACGTGTAAAAGTGGGAGGTGCAGTTTTTTGTGGTTTACTAATGTTCAAAATTCCAGTAGGATACACATAAGTAGTCAGATATGCAGGAGTGAGGTGTACCAGTTGAATCCATTTTATCAAGAAGTATACGGATTGGTGGCAAAGGTTCCTTATGGGAAAGTCGTCTCTTATAGTCAAATATCGTGGTATTTGGGTCAGTTGAACCAAGCCCGTGCTGTCGGCAGAGCGATGAAATATAGTCCCAGCCATTTACCCGCACATCGCGTCGTACGGGCAGATGGTGTACTTGTTGGTCCATCGGCAGAAACAAGACGGGCAGCGTTAGTTGCTGAAGGCGTTTTGTTCAAGCCAAATGGCAGTGTGGATATGAAAGCCTGTAGTTGGCAGATCCCTGTTGATCTTGAATAAACCTACTGATAGCAAGGTGGTAGCTATATTTATATGGAGGGGTAAAAAGGGACTATATGAAAAAAAGAGAATTTATTGTTCAAGATTTGTTAAGCAAAATTTATCAAGAACAGTTCAATGATGGGAAATTACCCAATCAAAGAGATTTAGCAAAACAATACGGTGTGTCGCGTTTTACGATCCAACAAGCAATCAAGAATCTTGAAGAGATTGGCATCGTTCGTGTGGTACAAGGTTCTGGAATATTTATCCACGAAAAATGGGTCAAAAATCCGCTGATTTTCAACTCTTTGACACGGACACCGTATGATCGTATACATTCTAAAATGATCTCATTGCAAAAAACAAAAGCCACACTAGATGAGCAAAAGATTTTTCAGTTAGCACCACACGATGAAGTCTGGACGTTTGAACGTGTGCGGATCGTAAACTACAAAATCGAGCAGTTAGAAACATCAAAATTACCCGCTCGGTTATTTCCTCAGATGACACAGGAAGTGGTGGAGCATTCGATTCAGCGGTATGTTGAAAGCTGCGGCTATCGTATTTCTCACTATATCAGCAGTTATACGCCAATTACTGTCAATACAGCCCAAGCGAAAATCCTTTTGTGTAAACGAGGTACGCCTGCGATGCAAATCAGCAATCGAGCTATTTTGGAAGATGGGCGCGTATACGAATTCAGTAATATTGTGGCGATCGATTATAGCGTGACCTACATTCGTCCCTTTGACCGCGAAATTCATCGCTCCAGAATTGATTAAAACGGGTCACAAAAAAGCCTAGTGACATTCAATGACTTAACGGCAACGTTAGCTTCAATGAATGACCTAGGTTTTTTTTGGATCTATTTTTTACGGGGTGATCAAAGTGCCGTCAGGCGTCCTGCTTTGTGTCCATTCATGCGGACGATAGACCACGGGAAATTGAGCAGCGGCTTCTTCGTCAAATGTGATGCCAATACCACTTTGCTCGATTGGATAGAAGAACCCATCTTTAGGTTGAGGACTTCCACCAAATACGGATCTTGTGTTGGCAGGCACATCGATCGTTTCTTGGATAGCCGCGTTATGCAGATGGATATTCAGATGGGTATTGACGGCTAAGCCTACTGGGCTGATATCAGATGGCGTATGCCATGCAATGCGTACCCCCATTGCATCACAAAAATGCGCTAATTTTAACGCAGGTGTGATCCCGCCGATTTGAGATACATGGGCCCGCATGAAGTCGATTTGCTGGTTTTTGACCAAAGATTGCCATTCCATAGGATTGTTGAACAACTCACCTGTTGCAATTGGTACTGCTGATTGGCTGCGTAATTGCGATAGCCAAGTGTTTTGGTCTGGCGGCAAAATATCTTCTAGGAAAAAGAGGTTGTATGGTTCAGCCGCCTTTGCAAACTGAATCGCTTGATTTGGATGCAACCGTTCGTGCACATCATGGAGCATCTGAAACTGATTGCCATATTTTTCTTTGATGGCTGCAAACATAGCCAGCGTAGTATCCATGTATTGGGATTGATCAAAATAGGACCCAGTTAGTGGTTCTTCAGGTGTCTGTAATTGACTTGGGTTGCCTCCATAAAAGCCAAGCTGACAACGAATATAACGGTAGCCACTTGCTAAAAAGCAATCGATTTCTTGGTAAAGCGTGTCTAAGTCATCAGCCACAGCGTGGGTATAAGCAGGGATCGCTGTCCGTGCTTTTCCGCCTAAAAGGGCATACAATGGCATATCTGCTAGTTTTCCTTTAATATCCCATAATGCCATATCCACCCCAGAAATGGCATTGTTGGTGATTGGTCCATTTCGCCAATAGGAGTTGACGTTCATGACTTGCCAAATATCTTCGATCTGATTGGCATCTCTGCCAATCAATAGGGGACGTAAATACTCGTCTACAACATTTTTTACGGCTAATGGTCGAAATTGAAAAGTGGCACAACCTAAGCCGGTAATTTCTTTATTGGTTTCTACTTTAACCACCACAAGGTTATGACGATCAGGTTTGATTGCAAAAGCCTTTACGTCTGTAATAATGGTTGGTGTCATTTGAATCACTCCAATTTATTCTCTAATTGCTAAACTCATTGAAACATGCTGAGCAACCGCTGTCAATTTGGTCTGAAAAACATCTGATTAAGCACTATAAAAACAGTCCAATTTGAGTTGCTGTTTTATATTATTGCTGATACATCAAGGTTTATTTGCGTTTTTGTGTGAAAAGGACTGGTTTTACAACTCAAAGAAGGCGTGCTACTATGTGAATGAAAACGGACACACCTGTTGGGGCCCGCACATATGCAAACAGGACCGTTCATTCATGATTAGGAGGATTGTAAAAGATGACGAAAGAAGAAATCGTTGAACAGATCATCAAAGATGTTGGTGGTGCAAATAATATCAACAATGCTTGGCACTGTATGACACGTTTGCGTTTTGATTTAAAAGATGCACAGAAAGTTGATTATGCGTCTTTGGAAAAGACACCGAAAGTAGTTGGCACAAAGTACCAAAGTGATCAATTGCAAGTCGTGATCGGTACAGATGTCGCTGATTACTATGGACCTTTGGCAAAAAAGTTGGGTCTTGACGATAAAAGCCAGCAAACAAGTACCGAGAAAAAAGGGGCAATTTCATTATTTATGGATACAGTATCGGGTGTTTTCGGTCCCATTGTACCTGCAATTGCCGGTGCTGGAATGATCAAGGGACTGATGGCAGGGCTAGTTGCTTTAAATGTCATTTCAAATCAAACGGATACTTATTTAGTCATTGATATGATTGCCAGTGGTGTTTTTACATTCTTGCCATTTTTCGTCGCTGCTTCTGCTGCCAGGATCTTCAAGACAAATCAGTATCTTGCAATCGCAATTGCTGCTACGCTGCAATTTCCGACAATGACAAATGCTGTTTCTGAAGGCAGTATATCGGCCTTTAAATTATTTGGCGTTTTACCGGTACCCGTTTTCAATTATGCTGGTACGGTGATTCCAATCATCTTTGCTGTATTGGCCCTCAGTTACATTTATCGTTGGGTCGACAAGATCTTGCCTCAAGTACTGAGAACCGTTTTTACACCGACTATTTCGTTGTTTGTGGCGGGACTAGTTACATTGACTATCATTGGGCCAATCAGCATCCATTTAGGTAATTTATTGGCTGATGGTGTCGCAGGTTTATTTACGATTTCACCTGTTTTAGCAGGTATCGTGGTAGGTGCGATTCGCCCAATCGCCATTTTTACAGGATTGCATCATGCGATGACGCCCATTGCTTTACAAAATTTTGCCAACCAGGGCTATGATATGTTGATGCCGATGATGTTCATGGCCAATATGGCGATTACTGGCGCAACAGCAGCAATCTATTTTAAGGTCAATACCAAAGAGGAAAAATCAATTGTCTTATCTTCAGCAGTATCAGGTATTTTAGGCATTACTGAGCCAGCGCTGTTTGGTATTTTATCTAAATACAAGAAAGCCTTTCTTGCTGCAACGATCGGTAGTTCGATTGCTTCAGCCTTCATCAGCTTTTTTGGTGTTCGGATTTATGGCTATATTCTTTCAAGTATTTTTAGCTTGCCAGCCTATATTGGCGAATACTTTATCTTTGCTGTACTGGGTATTGTCATTGCGATTGCGTCTTCTTTTGCCATCACTTATTTCCTTGTACCCAAACAACCTGCAGAAGAAAGTTATACCAATGAAATCGATTTGCATGCAGTGACAGAAGGTGCATATATTCCTTTGGAAAATGTACCTGATGAAGTGTTTTCTACAAAACTGATGGGTGAAGGATATGCGATTCAATCAGAGACTGGCACGATTTATGCACCAGTCACTGGCGAAATTACTTCTGTATTTCCTTCGAAACACGCAATTGGGATCAAAACGTCAAATGGTGCCGAGGTCTTGGTCCATATGGGCATCGATACGGTATCACTGGATGGACGAGGCTTCGACGTTTTTGTCAAAGCCGGGGATCAAGTGACAGCACAAACAAAATTAGCTCAAATGGACTTGGAGTATATCAAACAGCAAGGCAAAGAAACCATGGTCATCGTATTGATCACCAACATGGATCGTGTGCAACAATTTTCCGGTGTGACGCGTCTGGAAGGAAGTCATCCAGCTGGGGCTGTGTTAGAGAAAGTGATTTTGAATGCTTAGCAGCTAACCAATCAAAAGAGTGGTGAAGTGGTGCGTCTTATCAAATAAATAAAACAGCGGCTCAAAGCATAAAATTTGTTTTGAGCCGCTGTTTAGGTGTAGAACATATCATGCAAAAATAACCAATAGCTATTCTATATAAAAGTGCTTTTCAGTGTCTTTACGCGTGAAACTATACTATATTTAAAGAGTAAACGAATCAGTTTTATCTATCCAATAAATCTAAGAATGGGGATAACTATGAATAAAATTATACTGATTGGTAACGGAGATGTCGGTTCAAGTTATAGTTTTGCGCTCGTTTCGCAAGGTTTAGGCAATGAAGTTGGGATTATCGATTTAGATCGCAAGAAAGTTGCTGGAGATGTAATGGATTTACAACATGGATTGGCTTTCGTAGGGCCAAAGTCGGTCTATGAAGCTACCTATCAGGATTGCTCAGATGCCGATTTGGTTGTTATTACAGCGGGGGCGGCACAAAAACCCAATGAAACTAGATTAGATTTAATCAAGAAGAATACGTTGATTATCAAAGATATCGTAAAGCAAGTCATGGCTAGTGGATTCCACGGAATATTTTTGATGGCAACAAATCCTGTGGATGTTTTGACGCATTATGTCAAAGAAATCACTGGATTTCCAAGTAATAAAGTGATTGGCTCTGGAACTTCCTTAGACACAGCTAGATTGAGAAATGCAATAGGGGATAAAATAGGTGTTGATCCAAGAGATGTGCAGGTTTATGTCTTAGGAGAACATGGTGACACACAATTTCCTGTATGGTCACATGCTTACATTGGCGGTTTAGATTTAAAGGAATGGATTCAGGCACATCCTGAACTGACACGCCGTGATTTGGATGTTATCGCAACGGATGTGAAGAATGCAGCTTATGATATTATCGATGCGAAAGGTTCCACACATTATGGGATAGCTATTTCTTTAGCACGCATCACGCGTGCAATTTTGTACGATGAACAGGCCGTGTTGCCAGTATCTGTTCATCTAAACGGAGAGTATGGGTCTCAAGATGTGTGTGTCGGATCGACAGCAATTATTAACAAAGACGGGATCAAAGAGGTGATCGAAATCCCATTAGACGAACAGGAAATGTCTTTGATGAAGCACTCGATCATGACTATCAAAGATATGCAACTTCATTCATAGGCGCAAAAAGATGACTTCGATTTCCGAAAATGGGCAATCGAAATCATCTTTTGTTTTTGTCAATCACTCATTCTTGTGCGCATTGTGTTGCTTTTCTTGGCCATTCATTTATTCATAACGTAATGCTTGGATCGGATCCAATTTGCCAGCGCGATTGGCAGGCAACGTACCAGCCAAGAAGGCAATAATCAAGATAATGCCCATGACAATAAAAGTGTTGGACCAAGAAAAACCAATTAGCTGGAAACCACTCAGTTGTTCTAAAAATGATTGAGTAGCCACCTTATTAATCAATTCTCCTATACCAAAGGCAGTGAGAATACCTAGTAATACACCAAAAAAGCCATTCATCAATGCTTCAAAACTAAAGGTCAAAAAGACTTTCCCACGACTCATGCCTTCATTAAACCAATTTCTCTTGTTCGGTCTTGTACGGACATATACAATGTATTAATGATCCCCAAGCTGGCCAATACTAAAGCAATGGCTGCAAAAATCGTCAACACACCTGTTATGGTGTTGACGACCATGAATATTATTTTTGTTAAAAAATAAAAAAGCAGTCCACATCGGGCTGCTTTTCATTTTTTTTTATCAACTCCGCAATCCTCGGCCATTTTCGATCAAATACCAGCATACACCGTAAAGTATGGCAATGAAGAGAACCAAAATACCGATTGATAAGAGAATCGGTACATCGATCGTCCCTAAGAAGCCGTAGCGAAAACCAGAAATCATATAGACGATTGGATTGACCTTAGAGATGGCTTGCCAAATGGGCGGCAACATACTGATCGAATAAAAGACACCGCCTAAATAGGTCAACGGTTGCAAGACAAATGTCGGTACAATCGATACATCATCAAACGATTGGGCAAAAATCCCATTTAAAAGGCCGGCCAACGAGAAGAGAATTGCTGTCATAAGCAGTGTCAAAACAACAATGGTCCAAGAGAATACATGTAAAGGCACAAAAAAGAGTGAAATGATCGTGACCAAAATTCCTACCAAAACACTGCGCCCCAAGCCGCCAAAAACAAAGCCCCAAATGATCACATGGGTCGGCACAGGTGCAACCAGCAACTCTTCAATATTCTTTTGAAATTTCTGTGAGAAGAAGGAAGAGGACACATTGGCATAAGAACTCGTGATCGTAGACATCATGATCAATCCCGGTACGATAAACTCCATATAGGAAAAGCCACCCATATCACCAATACGGCTACCGATCATTTTTCCAAAAATAATAAAATAAAGAGAAGTAGTGATCACTGGTGGAACGAGGGTTTGGACCCAGATACGTAAATAGCGGTTGGTTTCTTTGGCCGCTAAACTTTTTAAAGCTGTAAAATAAAGACTAAACATGTTTTTCCCCCGCTTCATGCGCTTCTTCTGTGATTTTTAAAAATAGTTCTTCTAAGCGATTGGATTTATTTCGCATGGATAAGACGTTCACACCTTGTTGGTTAAACTGTCGAAATAAGTCATTGACCCCTTGGTCACGGGCAACTTCCACAGCAATTGTTTGCGGGTCTTCCATTTGGCTGACGTAACCGGTGATGATCGGTGTGTTTGATACGGGTTCAATATCGAATAAAAAAGTTTCAAACTGTAACTTCGCCAATAATTCTTTCATACTAGTATTTTCAATCAATACGCCTGATTGGATGATGCCAATATTACGGCACAGCATTTCCGCTTCTTCCAAATAATGGGTGGTCAAAATAATCGTCGTTCCTTGCTGATTCAATTCTCTCAAAAAAGTCCACATTTCACGGCGTAGTTCAATATCGACGCCCGCTGTTGGTTCATCCAAAATCAGCAAACGCGGTTCATGCATCAATGCACGGGCAATCATCAATCGCCGTTTCATTCCGCCAGACAACATGCGGGCCCGAACATGGCGTTTTTCCCAGAGATTGGCTTGTTTCAAATATTTTTCGCTGCGCAGAGTCGCTTCTTTTCGTGAAACACCATAGTAGCCTGCTTGATTGACCACGATTTGTTGGACGGTCTCAAATGGATTGAAGTTGAATTCTTGCGGAACCAAGCCGATTTGCTGTTTGACTTGAACCAATTCTTTGTCTAAGTCATAGTCGAATACGCGAACAGTACCTGAGGATTTATTGACCAAAGAGGTGATGATGCCAATCGTGGTGGATTTACCAGCCCCGTTTGGTCCTAACAGCGCATAAAAGTCACCTTCTTCGACTGTTAAATCAATTCCCCGCAAGGCTTCGACCCCAGTGGCATAAACTTTGCGTAGATCTTTTATTTCTAGTGCATAGGTCATTCTGTCAAAATCTCCTTATAACAATGATGCTTTATTTTAGCATTACTTAGGTAACAAAACCGAATAGTTTGTTTTCTTTCATCATTTATGGCACAAAAAAAAACGATCGATAGGATCGTTTGGGGCATAACTTTCCATGTAGTCCATCAAAAATCACGCGTAGGTGTTTCTGTTTGGCCCAATAGATAGTCGACAGATACTTTATATAAGGCTGATGCGTGTAGAATGGTCAATACATCCGGCAAAGTTTCTCCATCTTCATACAAGAGATAATCAGCCAATGGTACATCCAAGTGTTGCGACGCTTCTTGTTTGGTTAA
The DNA here is from genome assembly GCF_050529585.1 of Enterococcus sp. DIV0876. Classification (GTDB taxonomy): domain Bacteria; phylum Bacillota; class Bacilli; order Lactobacillales; family Enterococcaceae; genus Enterococcus_D. The sequence goes on along the minus strand of NZ_CP172882.1, from coordinate 2,550,700 downwards.
GCCAAATTCTTCTCGTAGATATTTGAAGCGACAGCGTAAAGTATCTAACAAAAAAGCTTCTTCTAAAGTCACGTTGCGCGTCCTCCTTTATGAAAAACGACCATTATGGATAACCTGTATACTATTGTACCAACAAACACGAGAATTGCGAAATGATTCACATGTTATCCAAGCTATTTTTTTAAAAAAACCGAACAAAAGACTTGCTCTGAGACGCGTTTCATAGCGTATGCTTGGTTTACAAAAGGAAGAAAGGGTTGATATAAATGAATACATATATGAAAAAAAACGAGGAACAATGCTGCTACGTTTCTTTGCTGTTTGATGGAGAAAAATTGATTTTGACGCAACCAAAAGGATTTTTTCAAGCTGCCAAAAGTGAGCTTTCGTTAGCTGACATCTCCCATCTGCGGTTTGATGAGCATTTTGGTGCCCAAAGAATCGGCTTTGTACACAACAATGATTACTATCAGTTTTATGCATGTGGCTTAAGTGTGATAGACTATATGAAAGAACAATTGACAGTTTAAAGGAGTAGAGATGGATGGCAAATATTCGGGATATTGCAAAAATGACTGGCTATTCTGTATCGACAGTATCACGGGTCATCAATAACAACCCCTATGTCAGTGAACAGAAACGACGAGAGATTTTGGCAGCGATGCAAGCAGTCAACTATATTCCGAACCATACAGCGCAGGTTTTGAGTGTTGGCAAAACCAAAAATGTTGGGGTGATCCTGCCTTTTGTCAACCACCCTTATTTTGATGCTTTATTGAGTGGCATTACAACTGCCGCTTTTTCTCGTGGCTATAAGGTGACCCTGTTGCCGACCAATTATGACCCTCAAGCAGAAGAAGCATATTTGAAGGCGTTCGCCGCTAAAAGCTTTGATGCAATGATCATTACTTCTCGTGCCAATCCAATCGAGGTACTGCTGCCTTATTTGGCCTATGGTCGCATCATTTTTTGTGAAAAAATTGATGCGGTTCCTGATGGGTGCACCTATATTGATCGAGAGGGATCGATACGTGAAGCATTCGCTTTTTTGAAAGGACAAGGGGTCGAACGTGTGGGTGTGACATTAGGCAGAAGCCGCAAGTTGAGCAGCAATTCTAAAATCACCGTTCGTTTAGCCAAAGAATATTTTCCCAGCTTTTCGGAAGACTTGATTTTTTGGGATAGTTTATCTGAAGAAGATGGGAAAGAGGCGGCAGCTTTTTTTGCTGATCAAGAGGTGGAGGCGATATTTACCAATGGGGATCGGGTAGCGGCTGGCATTCATTTGGCCAGACCAGATAACTGGCTCGTGATTGGCCGTGACCATTTGTTTATTAGTGATGTACTGCAATTTTCAACGATCGACTATCATTTGCAGTTATGTGGCGAAACTGCCTTGCAACTAGCAGTCAAAGAAAAACAAGGCAGCTTTAAAATCCCTTATCAGTTTATCCAACGACCCAAGATGCATCAATAAAGACCTCTTGGTCCACCTTCGTTGTGGATCAAGAGGTCTTATTTGTCATGTCACTTCTCTTGCTGCTGTGTATAATAATCAATCAGCTGTTTCAAAAGAATGGTGGCGCCAGCACCTGCGCGTTGATCATAATATGCTGTAAATCGCGGATCATTGACATACATTTCTCCTAACGTACGATGATACGCAAAAGTGTAGAAAGGAGCGGCAACAGCAAGCCAGTTTTTATGGGCCGCAAAGGCAGCTTCAGCTTTATCTGATGGCAAGCAAGTGACAGTTTCAGTCAGTAGTTCAGCCAATAACTTGATCAATTGTGTTTCATCGGCGGATAACTTTTCAAAGACATCTTGCGGCATATCGCGCCACATGTCTTGATTTTGTGCAACCACTTCAGTACCATAGATTTCTTTGGCTTCGGCACCGTATAATGCTTCATTTTCGGGTAAGGTATGGGTTTTGAAATAGGTGAATTTTTCTTGATTGGTCATATTTTTCTCTCCTTCATAAGATGCAAGTGTGTCAGCTAAGGCTGTAAGCAAATCATCCAAGTTTTTTCGTTGCAGTGTTAGTTGCTGATAGTGGCTGTGCAATATCGAATAAATGTCGCTTTCTGAGTGATCGAGGATCGAAATGATGCTATCCAGTGATAACCCAAAGGCTTTGAAGTATAAGATTTGCTGCAGGCGGTCAGCTTCTTGTGTACCATAGAGGCGATAGCCATTATCAGAGACCGCAGCCGGCTTCAACAGACCGATTTCATCATAATAACGTAAGGTGCGGCTGCTGACACCAGATAATTGCGCTAACGCACGAATGCTATATTCCATGTTGATTCCTCCTATGGGTTTATCTTACAAGTTGACGTTACGGCAAGGTCAAGAAAAATATTCTTCTGTTTTTTTGTTGTGCTATAATTATAGCAAAGAAAGGAAGATACCATGCAAATAGTTTTTTCTGATATTGATGGCACATTTCAAGAATTGGGACATCCAATCCCCTTGATCAATAAGGAGGCCATCTCTGCTTTGCAAGCGCAAGGGGATCATTTTGTTTTTGTGACTGGACGAGGTGTAGCATTAGTCCAAGAGATGATGAAAGAAGAAGAGATCGCCTGCGATGTTATTTTTGGCAATGGTGCAGGGCTGATGTTGAACGGGCAAGCACCTGTATTGACCCATACAGTACCTTTGGACACTTTGGCACGGGTCATCGATATTTTAGAAGCGCAGCAAGTGTTTTATTTTATACACACAGATCAAGGAATCCTATCGCCCAAAGCCCATCTCTATGAACCGCAATTCAAGGCTAGTCGCGCAGCATTGATCGATACATTGGGTGAGCGCGGGGCAATGATTGCAGACTTCAAGTACAACTTCTTTTACCATGAGTGTATCCATCATGAGAATGTACTGGCTTATATGCAAGCAAACCCTGAAATCAACGTCATGAAAATCGAATTGATGGAAGCCTCTGATAAAAAAAGAGACTTCTTGCGCAGAAGTATCCAAGGAGCAGATGCAACTATTTTCCAATCTTTCGTCCAAACTTTAGAAATCGTTGATCCGCTCGCGACCAAAGGGGCAGCGATCCGCTCGTTTTTAGCCACATTTCCAGATGCCAAAAGCTATGGTATTGGAGATGGAGAAAACGATTTGCCTATGTTTGAGGCAGTCGATGTTTCCTTAGCTGTGGCCAACGCAAACAAGGAGATCCAAGCTGTATGCGAGCGAACCATTGACAGTGCGGAAAGCGGCGGTGTCGGCAAATTTATTTTTAGTGAATTGATTTTCTGAAAGGATGATAATGATGAAATTGATTGAAACGCCAGTAAACCAAAATTTAAATATGGAAACTTTCTACCCGAATATATCCAAATTCATTTTTGACAAAACAGCAGTTAAATTTTACAAAATTTATGCGTTAGACCGTACACAAATTTTATATGTCGATACGTATGATAAGGTATCCTTGGTATTGATCAACAACAAAAAGAAAATCAGTCGTGAAGAAGTGGATACGGCGATTCATCGGTTATTAAAGACAGACCGGAGTCAAGTCACAGTCAATGTGGCGATTCGCAAACAGATGGAAGACAAAGGCATCGTCTTTTCACAACCACGTAAAGATATTATTCTGGTTCAACTGCCTGTTGCATAAATCAGCATCGATCAAGACAGAGAAAGATCCGGCAGGACTTTCTCTTTTTTTGAAATAAACAAGATTTTCTGCGTTTTTTGTTTTTTTTGCTATAATGAGAAGAAGTAAGTTAAAGGGAGTAAGGCACATGCAGAAATTATTTAAAGATGATACATTAACGTTGCATACGGATCTGTACCAAATCAATATGATGCAGACCTATTGGGAATTGGGTCGGGCAGAATTGAATGCGGTCTTCGAATGCTATTTTCGGGAGATGCCGTTTGAAAATGGCTATGCGATTTTCGCAGGCTTAGAACGCTTGGTCGATTACTTGAATAATCTATCTTTTTCAGAATCAGATATTGCTTATCTTCGTGAGATCGGCGGTTATCCAGAAGCCTTTTTGGATTATTTGAAAGAATTTAAGTTTGCTTGTACTGTTCGATCAGCCTTAGAAGGCGACTTAGTGTTCAATAATGAACCAATCATTCAAGTAGAAGGACCGTTGGCACAAGCGCAATTGGTGGAAACAGCTTTATTGAACATGGTTAATTTCCAAACATTGATTGCGACCAAAGCAGCGCGCATCAAATCGGTGATTGGATCAGATCCCTTATTGGAATTTGGCTCTCGCCGTGCCCAGGAAATGGATGCTGCGATTTGGGGTACCCGGGCAGCCTTTATTGGAGGTGCTGATGCCACTAGTAATGTCCGCGCCGGCAAAATATTTGGTATTCCTGCCAGTGGTACACATGCACATTCGCTGGTTCAATCCTATGGCAATGACTATGATGCGTTTATGGCATATGCCAAGACCCATAAAGACTGTGTCTTCCTAGTTGATACGTATGATACATTGGCCTTGGGTGTGCCAAATGCCATCCGCGTTGCCCAAGAAATGGGGGATAAAATCAATTTTCTTGGTGTCCGCATCGATAGTGGGGACATGGCCTATATTTCCAAAAAAGTACGGGAACAGTTGGATGAAGCTGGCTTTACTGAAGCCAAGATCTATGCTTCGAACGATTTAGACGAAAATACGATTTTGAGCTTGAAAATGCAAAAAGCCAAAATCGATGTCTGGGGTGTCGGGACCAAACTGATCACTGCCTATGACCAACCTGCATTGGGTGCTGTCTATAAGTTGGTTTCGATCGAAAATGAACAAGGGAAAATGATCGATACCATCAAATTGTCCAGCAACGCCGAAAAAGTATCAACACCTGGAAAAAAACAAGTCTGGCGCATCACCAGAAAATCAGATGGCAAGTCTGAGGGGGATTATGTGACACTGTGGGAAGAAAACCCGCAAAACCAAAAAGAATTGTTTATGTTCCATCCTGTCCACACCTTTATCAACAAAACGGTCACAGACTTTGATGCCCGTCCGTTGCTGCAAGATATCTTTGTCGAAGGGAAACAAGTGTATGAAGTGCCGGACTTGGAACAGATCAAAGCTTATGCCACGAATTGTTTAGATTCTTTATGGGATGAATACAAACGCGATTTGAATCCACAGAAATATCCAGTTGATCTGTCACAAGAATGCTGGGATCACAAAATGCGAACGATCGAAAAAGTGCGTAAGCAAACCAAAGGTGACATACGATAATTGTCTGATAGATTCAGTGATATCTGGACTGGTGAAAACAAATAAAAAATCAAGGAGGCATTCTTTATGACATTGCAACAAGAAATTATCCATGAATTAGGTGTTTTGCCTGCGATTGACGCAAAGGAAGAAGTCAGAAAAAGCATTGATTTCTTAAAAGCGTATTTGCAAAAAAATCCATTTTTGAAGACATTTGTTTTGGGGATCAGCGGTGGACAAGATTCTTCATTGGCAGGTCGGATCGCGCAATTGACGATGGAAGAAATGCGCAGCGAAACCAGCAACCCCAATTATCAATTTATTGCGGTGCGCTTACCTTACGGCGAGCAAGCGGATGAAGCGGACGCAAAGCGTGCACTAGACTTTATTCAGCCTGATATCTCATTACGGGTCAATATCAAGGGACCTGTTGATGCCGAAGTAGCAGCGGTTGAAGAAGCGGGATTGGCTGTTTCTGATTTTAATAAAGGCAACATCAAAGCACGGCAACGGATGATCAGTCAATATGCGATTGCTGGTGAAAAAGCAGGCGCAGTGATCGGTACCGATCATGCAGCAGAAAATATTACTGGCTTCTTTACGAAATTCGGCGATGGTGGTGCGGATATCTTACCATTGTTCCGTTTGAATAAGCGCCAAGGCCGCCAATTGTTGGCATATCTAGGGGCACCAGAAGCGTTGTATACCAAAGTGCCGACTGCGGATTTAGAAGATGGCAAACCATTGGTTGCTGATGAAGCAGCATTGGGTGTCACTTACAATGATATCGATGACTATTTGGAAGGCAAAACAATTGCTGAAGAAGCGCAGCAAACGATTGAAAACTGGTGGAATAAAACCCAACACAAACGCCATTTACCAGTCACGATTTTTGATGATTTTTGGAAATAAAGATACGCAGTAAATAATTGATAAAAAGATTCCCGGGCAACAAATGAGTAGGGCTAAACAGACTGGGCTTGTAACGAGCCCAGCCGCTCATTTACGCGCGGGAATTTTTGTGTGGGTAGCAAAATAGTCTTGGCGACTGGGCATGGATAACGGCTTTACATTGTTTCGGGGAAAGCATAAAATACGAAGGGGACTAAAAATGGTCAGGGTACAAGGAGGATCAATCTGAATGAATCAAAAACTCCCTCAATATGGGAAAATCGCCTTAAAAGTGATTGCCGTGAGTGGCTTGCTCATTTTCAGCAATCTTTTTTTACAATGGTGTCAGAACAATTTATCTGTCAGTCTGGCCCTTAAATTTGCTTTTTCTTGGCATACCGAGAAATTTTTCTTGGCTTGTTTGGTCCTTGCGCTTGTGTATGGTATTTTTGCCAGTATTGCGGGTTCACTTCGAACGGGTGCTGTTTTTTATAGTGTGGTGATTGGTATTTTGGGCTACGCCAATTATATGAAAATGGCGTATCGACAAGAACCGATTTATCCAGATGATCTCAAAATGGTGACACAATTCACCTTGTTGCGAACGATGATCGGCAATGGACCATTTTTGTTGGCGATGCTTTTAGCGATAGCTGCCATTGCCGCAGTCGGTTGGAGCATTTATCGCAGTCGGACACTCAATCGGCGTGTGCAAATTGCCCGTGGCGGGGTGTTGCTCCTTTGCTCCTTGGGATTAGTCTATGTGTCGCATTTCAATGACAGCACGAATTTACTGCGTAAAGCTTACAATCGAACCGCTCTTTGGATTCCATACTCGCAAAAAATGAATTACTACAATACGGGGTTTATTGGCGGATTTTTGTTTAATTTGCGGGTCGATGCTATGGATAAACCAGCAGGTTACAGCAAAGAAGCAATAGAGGACATCGCTAAAAAATATCGTGCTTTAGCGGATGAAAAGAATCAAGAACGAGACAGTGAAGCACCCAATATCGTCTATGTGATGAGTGAGAGTTTCTCTGATCCGAGCCATTTAAAAGGGCTCACGATCAGTGGTGATCCGTTGAAAGATTATTATCAAGTAGCGGATCAAACCATCAGTGGCAAAATGCTTTCACAAAACTATGGCGGCGGTACAGCCAATATCGAGTTCGAAGCATTGACCAGTTTTTCGATGGGCTTGATGAACCCGCAAATGACAACACCGTATACAATGCTGGTACCGAAGCTGACCCAATTGCCTTCCCTTGTTTCTTTTTTGACGCAAAAAGGCTACGAGGCAACTGCGATCCATCCTTACGATACATCAATGTACAAGCGCAAAGATGTCTATGATGTGATGGGATTTGGCTCGTTTTTAGATCAAGATACGATGACCTATACGGACAAAATCGAAAATAATCCGTATATATCGGATGCATCAGCGTATCAAGAAGTGATGGCTCTTCTGGCAGATAACGCCCAACCGCAATTTGTTCATTTGGTGACCATGCAGACGCATATGCCGTATGTCGGCAAATATGATACGCTGGATTATCAAGCAACGGGTGATGGGAATATGGATGCATTGGAAAACTATTTGCAAGATGTTTCTTATAGCAGTACCGCACTGAAAGAGTTTATCTCTGAATTGTCCACATTGAATCGACGGACATTGGTCGTCTTTTGGGGGGATCATTTGCCAGGGATCTATTCTGATACGATCAAAGACCAAAACGATACCGCCACATTGCATGAAACACAGTTTTTGATGGTGGATTCTGACGGAGATTTCCAGCAGCAAGACGTTGAAGTGACGAGTCCGTTTTACTTTGCGCCGACCCTTTTAGAAGAAAGTCAGCAACCGACAAATGGTTTTTACGAAATGTTGTTGGCCTTGCAAGGGGAACTACCGGCTTTTGAAACAGGGCAGTATTCTATCGGCGGACAGTGGCAAACACAATTGTCCTTGAACAAGGAAACCCAAGAAATCTATGATGCGTATCAAATGATCCAATATGATGTTTTGCAAGGGGAACAATACAGTCTGGACACCGGTCTATTCGGTGATTAAAAAAGGATCACTTCACTGGTTGACAGGTGAAGTGATCCTTTTTGCTTACAAATCGTGCCATTGTCTGGTTGCATCAAATATCGCTGCCGCTTGATTGGCATCATCGACGATGGCTTGCGGATAACCTAGTACGCCAAGTAATGCGATCGCATTGCGGCTTTTGGCAGCACCAGATTTCACCTTATAGTCAAATGAAATCCCGTCGTCGGCTGTGACTTGTTCAGAAAAGTGGATATTACGGCAATCATGTTTCAGTATCTCTGTCAGCTCGATATCGTGGGTAGCGACAAATGCGAGACTTGGATATTGGCTGAGCCAGTGAATGATACTAGAAGAAGCGGCGATCCGTTCAACTGTATTGGTTCCTTTAAGGATCTCATCAACAAAGCAATAACAGCGCTCTTTGGTGGCTACTTGATCCAATAAGCGCTTGATCGATTTGATCTCAGCAACAAAATAACTATCCCCTTCAAAAAGATCATCTTCGACAGCCATTGAGGTAATCACATGTCCCGGTGCCAAGGTGAAGGTTTCCGCTACCGCTGTATAAATCGTTTGTGACAGCCAGCAGTTGATGGCGATACTTTTGACATAGGTCGATTTACCAGAAGCATTGGCGCCAGTTACTAACGTATTGTGTCCCCAGTCAACGTCATTCATGACGGCTTCTTTCAGTAAAGGGTGATAGGAGCCAGCAGATGAAACAGGTCCGTCTGCAAAATTTGGCACACATGTGATGGGCATATAGGTCCGAAAATTCAAGATAGAAGCAGCGACTTCTAATTTTCCTAACAAGTTCCACAACTGAACAGCAGCGTCACGGTGCTTGGCTAAAGTGCTGGTCACGGATTGGTAGGAGATAAAGGGCAACATAAAGAAAATATTGATATATTCGAACAACATATCGCCTTCACTGCCGTTTTTCGATCGAAAGGAGATGCCAAAACGTGGGATGTTTTCTAAGGGTTTCAACGCATCTTTGATCTCTTGCTGCAAGGGTGTGGCGATTTTGGCGATTTGCGTGCCGCTGGCGATGGTTTGTACCAAGTAGCGCATGCTGTTCAGCTCCGTTTCCAAACGGGCTTTCTTGATCGAGTAGTAGATCGTATTGAACATAATACTAAACAACGTCAAAATCAATCCTTGAGGGATACCGATCAAAAACAACAGCAATCCGATAATCGGCAACAAACCTAGACAGACGAATAACGGCAAGGAGCCAATCGAAGGAGAAGCTTCTGCGGCCAAATAAGACTTGGAAAAATTATGATCTTGTTTGCCTAAACGGGCAAAGGTGTATTGTGACTGTTCTCTGGCGGTACTGTTTTGATCAAAAAAATCGATCAATGCGGTCAACTGGGTATCTTCTTTAAATTGATAATTGCGTAATTGTTGATACAAAGCTTCTGAGCCAACACTTGAATAGGTCAGATTGACGGCTTCAAACAAGGCAAAACCGTCGAGGTCATACCAAGTGATATCGTCGATCTCGCTGTCGTATTGATGAAAGTTTTTTTCGATCATCCAAGCTTTTTTCAAACTATCTTCTTTATCAAAACGAGGTTGGCGCGGCAGCTTTCCCCAAGACCGCTGGACGTAGCGGCGGACCTTGATGCGATTCCAAATATCTAATGCGATGATCGCCGCTAGTACAACGATGATGAGGGCGATTACTGTGAGCTGTGGTGTCATGAGCCATCTCCAATCATTTATTTCGCAATCGAACCGAAGAATTATACTGACTTTGGTTCGATCTCTTGCAACACTTGATAGATTCTTTCGATGTCTTGGTTGGTTCCGCGTAATTCAAAATCAGCTAAAAAAGGCACATTGAACTGGGCGGCATATTGTTTGGCGGTCAGACAGTATTGATAGTTGAAATTTTTGTTGCCGCTGCCGATGACACCTAAACAATGCTTGGCGTTATCTCCAAAATCAATATAGTCCCGCAATGTTTCGGTCAAAATCTCTTGATCGCCATTATCGACCCCGTTGCCGCCTTCTAAGTAAGTGGGGACAAATGCAACATATGGTTGTGTTTCTGCAGCCAAGGGGCTGTTGTCATGGATTTCTTTGATCGACCATGTATTTTCTGTTGCTTGATCTGCAGCATATGTCTGCAACCGATTGACAAAAGCACGGGTATTTCCTGAAATAGATATATAGAGTAGATTCATTTTTTATCACCTTCCGTCATTAAGTATACCAGAAACACGTTCGCAAAAATGTAAAAATCGACGAAGCTTTTTCTAGCAAAAAAAGGGCGTAGGCGATACACTGAGAGAAACGAGAGGAGTGGGTCCATGTTTGACCAGATGCACCATGTCGCGATCATTGCAAGGGATTATCAACAAGCAAAAACATTTTATGTGGATAAACTAGGATTTGAAGTAATTCGGGAACACCGTCGACCAGATAAAGGGGACATCAAAATCGATTTGCGCTTTGGCAACGGGGAGATTGAACTATTTATCAACGAAGATGCGCCAGCTAGACCAAGTTTTCCTGAAGCAGCCGGTTTACGCCACTTGGCCTTTCGCGTGTCTAAGATCGAGGATGTCGTGGCAAAATTGGCAGACAAAGGGATTGATTGTGAGCCGATACGCTATGATACATTTACCCAGAAGAAAATGACTTTTTTCCAAGATCCAGATGGGTTGCCGCTAGAGTTGCATGAATAAAGGTACATGGTAGGGGCGAATCGGGAAGTATAACCAAAAAAGCTTGGTTTTTGTGAAGAAAGTTGTTATGCTAGCAGAGTAACAAGGAGGGTTAAACGTGATAAGATTTGCAAGAAAAGAAGACCGATTTGCAATGGCTGATCTCGTCTTAGTGATTTTAAAAGATATGGAACTGCCTTTTGTCAAAGAAATCGGTGAAGCCAAAACACTTGAGATATTGGCAGACGCGATGTTGGAACCTAGCTACCGTTATGGCTACACCAGAGCGCTGGTCAATGAAATCGATGGAGCAGTCGCGGGTGTTGCGTTTGGTTATCCAGATAAAGAAGAGGCGACGATCGATCAACCATTGGATCGTGTGTTAGAACAATATGGTTTGAGTAAAGACATGAAATTGTTTGTCGATGAAGAAACGATGCCCAATGAATGGTATTTAGACACGATTTGTGTTGCCGAAGACTTTCGAGGACATGGTGTTGGATCTGCATTACTGGAAGCTTTACCGAAAATCGCCAAACGGGATGGCTATGACGTGATTGGGTTAAGTGTTGATCGCGCCAATCCAAATGCCAAACGGTTATATGAAAAACATGGTTTCAAAGTCGTCGCTGAACGAGAAATCAGTGGACACCTATATGATCATATGCAAAAGAAAACCAGCTGAGCAATCAGCTGGTTTCGTTGTGAAGCCGTAATTCTAAAGGATGATCGGTCTTTTTTTGTCGATTATACAGCCAATAATCCATCACTGCGGCAATGCAGATGCAAACTGGCGCATCTTGGTCATCTGTCACATTTAGGACATAATAATCACCTGTCAATAGTGTTGCTTTATCCATCTCCATGATTTTTTTGTTAAAGTGATGGATACTGTAGCGATGATGATAAATGTCCCCATGGACAGCCCAATGCAGTTGCTGAATGTAATAAAAATCTCCTGGCCAATTAAAAATTTTCTGTAGTGTGCCGACTTTTTCAAAGTCTTTATAGATCTCAAAGCGGGTACCAAATGTAAAACTGATTTGCTTGATACTGGCTAATAGTTCCCCATTCAAAGCATAGAGGGACAAAGCATCCCCCTTGGTTCCCCAGCGGCCAACCATCAAAAACAGCGATTTGCCCTTTTCGTCTTTGACGATGGTTCGCGTGATTTTACTCAGTTGTTTGTCTTGAATAAAGAATTCTGACATACCTCCGCCTCCTCATGTAGCCCAAAAGCAGTGTTTATTACAAGTTCTCCTCAATTGCCCGCATGATCGCTTTTCCGACACCAGAATCGATATTGGTACTGGTCAAGTATTTTGCCGCTTCTTTGACTTCAATTTCACCGTTACCCATCGCAAAACTTACACCAGCTGCTTGCAGCATACTCAAATCATTTAAATTGTCGCCAATCGTCAAGACTTCAGCTAAATCGAACCCGCGTTCTTTGGCGACTTGTGCCACTGCGATCCCTTTTTGGGCATTGCGATGATTGATTTCGATATTGTTTTGTCCAGAAGAAGTCACCACCAAATCTCCATAGCCATCAATGACTTGCGTGATCGGTCCTAATACGCTGGCACCATCTGGATGGAAACAAATGATTTTTAGGAATTCTAGTTCTTCCAGCAAAAATAGTTCAGAAAAATCAGTGACATAATTGATCGGCAAAAATTCTAACCGAGCGGCAGTCATGGCAATCGCCATTTTATGGGTCAAATGGGGCATTGCCTCAGCAGTGTGGATCGCAAAATTTTCGATTCGCCGTATTTGACTTTCTGAATAGATGCCATTGCTTGTAGAGATCTCAAAATAAATAATTTGTTCTTTCAACAGATCAATGATCGAACGGGTTTTTTCACGATCGATCGGGACAGTGAATAAAGAATTGCCGCTTTCGTCAAAGACTTGTGCGCCGTTCAAATTGATCATCGCACATTCCAGTCCCGCTTCTTCTAGCGGCGGCAACGCCTCTTTACGGTTACGACCGGTTGCAACCATGAATTCGATCCCTTTTGACTGTGCGTATTTGATAGCTTGGATATTTTCTTCTGAGATTTGCATGCTGGCATTTAACAATGTACCATCCATATCAGAAGCAATTAATTTTATCATGTTCAGCGTCCTTTCTGATTGTTTCTACTACCTAGTGTACCACAAAACGGGCTGAAATTTTCTGCCTAAGAGTAAATCTTGCGTCATCTTATCATGGTTTGATATGATGAAGAAAAAGGGAGGATCCTATGAATCAATCATTACCTCAGGATTGGCAAGCACAATTGGCATCTAGCTTTGACCAGCCTTATTATCAAGCGTTGCAACAGTTTTTGACGAAAGAATATCAAGAACATACGGTGTACCCTGCGCGCGCACAAATCTTTGAAGCGTTGCAGCTAACCCCATATAATCAAGTGAAAGTGGTGATTCTAGGACAAGATCCGTACCATGGACCGAATCAAGCCCATGGTTTGGCATTTTCAGTTCAGCCGGGGGTCAAGATCCCACCTTCATTGCGGAATATATACCAAGAATTAAGTACGGACTTGCAGATTGCGCCGCCAGCTGATGGTTACTTGGTGCCCTGGGCCAAACAAGGCGTGTTCTTGTTGAATACAGTCTTGACTGTTCGCGCAGGAGAAGCCAATAGTCATCAAGGACATGGCTGGGAACGATTGACAGATACGATCATTGAACGATTGAATCAACGAGACAAACCAATGATTTTTGTATTGTGGGGCAAACCCGCTCAAAAGAAGATATCATTGCTTGACACAAACAAGCATCTGGTCTTGACGGCCCCTCATCCCAGTCCTTTGTCGGCATACCGCGGCTTTTTTGGCTCAAAGCCATTTTCTGCAATCAATCACGCGTTGCGTCAGATGGGTGAAGAACCAATCAAGTGGGCCTGACCGATAATAATACAGTTTTTAAACTGTATTGTTTTATCGAATAGAGATTGTGAATTGGTTAACGAACGGTAAATAAATCGACTGGTACAGGATTTTTATCTGTTCTTTTTTTCACTTCTATTGTACAATGTAAGGGTATAAAAAAACTGGAGGTCATTATCCGTGGAATTATTCGAAAGCTTAAAATTTAAAATTGTGCGTCGTCATATCAAAATCGTCTTTCCTGAAGCAACTGATCCTCGTATTCTAGGTGCTGCTAGCCGTTTACGTTCAGAAGAATTGATCGAGCCTGTCTTGGTCGGTAATCCTGCAGAAATAGAAAAAGCCGCTGAAGCGCGGGGAATCAATATTGCCAACTTTGAAATCGTTGACCCGACTTCGTATGATCGTTGGGATGAAATGGTCGAAGCTTTCGTTGCGCGTCGTAATGGCAAAGTAACCAAAGAACAAGCCGAAGAAATATTGAAAGATGTCAACTATTTTGGCACAATGCTTACGTATATGGGTATTACTGATGGGATGGTATCAGGTGCGATCCATTCAACAGGTGATACAGTTCGCCCGGCACTGCAAATCATCAAAACCAAACCAGGTGTCAGCCGTACGAGTGGTGCGTTCTTGATGGTACGTGGTCGTGATCAAGAAAAATACTTGTTCTCAGATTGTGCGATCAATGTGAACCCAACAGCCCAAGAATTGGCAGAAATCGCTGTTGATTCTGCGAAAACAGCGGAACTGTTTGAAATCGATCCTAAAGTAGCGATGTTAAGCTTTTCTACGAAAGGTTCAGCAAAAGCACCAGAAGTGGATAAAGTTGCTGAAGCAACAAAAATTGCCCAAGAATTGGCGCCTGAATATGAAATCGATGGCGAGTTGCAATTTGATGCTGCTTATGTATCTTCTGTTGCCCATTTGAAAGCACCAGAATCTGAAGTAGCTGGTAAAGCAACAGTCTTTGTTTTCCCAGATTTACAATCAGGAAACATTGGGTACAAAATCGCACAACGTTTTGGCAATTTTGAAGCGATCGGACCAATCTTGCAAGGATTGAACAAACCAATTTCTGATCTTTCTCGTGGATCTAATGAAGAAGATGTCTACAAACTATCCATCATCACTGCAGCCCAAACATTGATGGAAAAATAAGCTTCACTTTTTAGCCGGTCCTTCTTAGGGCTGGCTTTTTTTGCTTGCAAGGATGATAGAGCGCTCCATCTTTACAATGTCTGGGTAAACAAGCTATACTAACACAAAGCAAATAGAATAAAGGGTGGTAAGAATGATAACCATTGAAAATACGGCGGCAACCGAAGCCTTGGCAATCGTGATCGGTCAAGTGGCACAAGCCGGAGACAATCTGGTACTTACAGGTGATCTTGGTGCAGGAAAAACGACATTGACAAAAGGCATTGCCAAAGGACTAGAGATCGACCAATTGATCAAAAGTCCCACTTATACGATCATCCGCGAATACAGCCAAGGGCGCATACCTTTATACCATATGGATGTTTATCGGGTGTCCTCGGATGCTGATACTTTGGGTCTTGATGAATACTTTGAAGGAGACGGTCTGTCCGTGATCGAATGGGGCAATCAGCTTGGAGAAGCACTGCCTGAAGATTATTTAGAACTGATTATTGAAAAAGATGATACAGATTTAGATAAAAGAATTGTGAAGTTTCACGCATATGGCCCGCAAGCTACAGCTTTTTTACAACGGATCCAGCAGCATTGGGACGTACACCATGACTGAGATTCAATTGGAGATTCGAGAAGCACAGGCTGCTGATGCAACGGCCGTCTTGGCAGTCAGTCAACGATTGGCCACCGAAACGGACTTTTTATTGATGGATGAAGAAGGACTGGCCTTGCCAGAAACATTGTTGGCACAAGAACTTGATGCGTTGTCAGAACAAAACAACCATCTGTTGTTGTTGGCGTTCGATCAGGATAAAGTGATCGGAATGGCTTCGATCAAAGGCAATAACGAGTGGCAGCTGCGTCATGTAGGAGAAATCGGCATATCCATTCTCAAAGACTATTGGGGTCTGGGGCTAGGTTCGATATTGTTGGAAGAACTGCTGGATTGGGTCAAAGAAACCAAACTGCTGACACGGATCGAGTTGACCGTACAAGTGAGAAACGAGCGGGCTATTGGGCTCTATCAGAAATTTGGGTTTGTCACTGAAGGTTGTATGAAGCAAGCGGTACAAACAAAGGCTGGTGAGAAAGTCGATGTCTGGATGATGGCACGGTATTTTTAGAGGACGTCCAAAGGGATACCCGTGGCTTTTAGAGATTTGTCACAACAAAATCAAGCAGCGTTGCATGTTTCTCTCAAATAAAAGTATCAAGCCGAATGTACAAATAAGAACCGCCACCAAGCTGCCTAATGGGTGTGCTTGTGGCGGTTCCTGCTTTGTCATGCAGTGTGTGACTTTGATTGTTGTCGGCAGGGACCTACAATCGATTTACTTGACCAAGACGAGTTTTTTCAAAGGTTCTGTGCCAAAGTCGTGTTCTTGCCGCAGCAAAATCTGGGCACAGGCGCGACTGTCTTCAAGGGCATCATGGTGATTCAATAGGGGAATCTGCAATTGTTCGCAGACAGTATTCAGTTTATGATTGGCAAATTCTGGATACAGTTTGCGGCTGGTTCTTACCGTACATAAGGACATGAAGTTGGGCTGAGCCAATCCATAATAATCCAAACAGCCAGCAAGTACGCCATTATCAAAGCCAGCATTATGGGCCACTACCAAACTATTTAAATGATAGTATTGTTGGATTTTCTGCCATACTTCGGGAAATTTCGGTGCATCCCGCACATCTTCCGGGTGAATCCCGTGAATTTGGATGTTTTTCCAAAAGAAATCTGTTTCTGGTTGAATCAATGTATAATATTCTCCAACGATTTTGCTGTCTCGCACCATGACCAACGCCAAAGAACAGGCACTATGTTTTTGATAATTCGCCGTTTCAAAGTCCATTGCGATAAAATTCATTGTGTTCACCTCAAGTGCTATTCTAGCACAATTCATTTCAGAAAAAAGGGTCAATGATGCAGGTTTAGGCAAATTTAAGCAATTTTCAGCTATCTTATAACATGGTATACTTATCAAAAACGGAGGTTGTTTCTATGGCAAGACCGACAACGAAAGAGGCCTTGATCGAAGAAAGCAGCAAGTACTATACGCAGTTGGTGGATCTGCTAAAATCAATGACGCCGGTTCAATTGAACCAACCCTTCTCCTTTGATGTGTCCAAGGAAAAGGGGGCCCATTGGCAACGAGATCAAAACATTCATGATGTCTTGATCCATCTGCACGAATGGCACAAGTTGCTGATCGACTGGGTCACAAGCAATCAAAAGGGTGAACCAAGACAATTCTTGAAAGAAGGCTATAATTGGCGTACTTACGGGGCAATGAATGACGCCTTTCGCGTTGAAAACCAAGCCAGCAGCTATCAAGAAGCACATGTACAATTTGAAAAAAGTCATGAGCAAGTAATGGCACTTTTGCTGGACTTTTCAACCGAAGACCTATTCACCAAAAACGTGTTTCCCTGGGTTGGGGGAAGTACATTGGGCAGTTATTTTGTTTCCTCGACAGCAAGTCACTATGTTTGGGCAATCAAGAAAATCAAGAAGTTCAAGAAAAGTTTAACGTGAGAGAAACAACACGAATCAGTTACAGCAAAAAAAAGCAGCCAAAGCTGCTTTTTTTTATCAAGATAGTTGTAATTCAACAGGGCAATGGTCGCTGCCTAAGATATCCGTATGGATTTTGGCATCCACCAAGCGGTCTTGCAAATCGTCAGAAACGATGAAGTAATCGATCCGCCAACCAGCATTGTTTTTGCGGGCATTGAACCGATAGCTCCACCAAGAATAGACGCCTTCCATTTCCGGATAAAAATAGCGGAACGTATCGGTATAACCAGCAGCCAGTAAAGTCGTAAATTTTTCCCGTTCTTCTGGGGTGAAACCGGCATTTTTTTGATTGGTTTTCCAATTTTTGATATCGATGTTTTGATGGGCAACATTTAGGTCGCCGCATAGAATCACTGATTTTTTGGCCTTTAAGGATTCCAGATAGTTGAGAAAGCTTTCCTCCCAGGTCATTCGGTAGTCTAAACGTTTCAATTCATTTTGAGAATTGGGTGTATAACAAGTCACCAAGTAAAAGTCGTCGTATTCCAATGTAATGACACGGCCTTCGGTATCATGGGCGGATTCTCCAATGCCGTAATTGACAGCCAACGCTGGTTTTTTTGCAAAAATGGCTGTGCCAGAATAGCCTTTCTTTTCGGCATAATGCCAATATTGATGATACCCTGGCAAATCTAATTCAATTTGTCCGGCTTGCAACTTGGTTTCTTGCAAACAAAAGAAATCAGCATCAAATGCTGCAAATGCTTCATAAAAATTTTTTTTGACAATGGCTCTTAGTCCATTGACATTCCAAGAAATAAATTTCATTGTATAGCCTCCTTGTGGTGGTACTCTTTTTATTTTACCTAAAAACGACAAATTATCAAAGGAAGGGTTTGCTTTTGTTGGCGGATCATCCGCCTTGTATTGGGTGTTTAGGAGAGAGGTAGCAACTTTTTCTTGAACATGCTAAAATAAAGCAGAAAGTGAAAGCGAAAGGAACTTTTTTTGTGAATAAAGAACGAATGATTACGCAATTCCCTGAAATTGCTTTATTAAAAGATGAACCATTGATGAATTATACGTATACCAAGACAGGGGGGCCAGCGGATGTCTTGGCTTTTCCAAAGAAAGCAGCTGAAGTCAAACAACTCGTTGATTATTGCCGTGAAGCAGACATTCCTTGGCTTGTGTTGGGCAATGCCAGCAATTTGATCGTTCGCGATGGCGGTATCCGTGGCGTTGTGATCATGTTGGCGGAAATGAATGAGATCTCAGTGGACGGCACAACGATCAATGTTGCTGCTGGTGCTAAGCTGATCGACACGACCTATGTGGCGTTGCATGAGTCATTGACGGGCTTTGAATTTGCATGCGGCATTCCTGGCAGTGTCGGCGGCGCAGTCTTTATGAATGCCGGTGCCTATGAAGGTGAGATCCAAGATGTTTTTGCTTCTTGTGATGTGTTATTGGCAGACGGCGAAATTGTGACTTATCAAAAGGCAGACATGGACTTTGCCTATCGCCATAGTGCCTTACAAGATCAGCATGCAGTGATTCTCAGTGCCCGTTTTGATTTAGCCAAAGGACCGCAAGAACAAATCAAAAAGCGGATGGATGAGTTAACGGCATTGCGTCAAGAGAAACAACCATTGGAATATCCGTCTTGCGGGAGTGTCTTTAAACGGCCAAAAGGCCATTTCACAGGTGCCTTGATTCAAAAAGCCGGATTGCAAGGATTGAAATGGGGCGGTGCCCAAATTTCAGAAAAACACGCTGGTTTTATCGTCAATATCAATCATGCAACAGCAACGGATTATGTTGAATTGATCGCCCATATCCAACAGGTCATCAAAGAAAAGTTTGATGTAGTGCTGGAAACTGAAGTAAGAATCATCGGTGAAAAATAACCCACAAGGCAAGTAGTTCTGCTGCTTGCCTTATTTGCGTGCCTCAGTCTTGGCACGTACGATCTTACCTTTGTAAGTGATATAAATTGTAAGGGCTTCAGGAGTTCGGTACAATGAATACGAAGGGAAGTGAGGAGAATGAAGTGGCGCAAAGTGTGTTTATTTGTTGGACTGATCTTTGTATTAGGGGCTTGTACCAAATTGCCGCAAGAACAATTTTCTGAAGCGTTGACAAGCAAACAAGCTTTTCATGCAGGTGATTTTTCAATGACTATCGATAAATTTGACATGGGAAACAGTCAAGCCTATGATGCTGAAGCCAATATCTACGCTTCGATGATCATGACACAAATCGTTGGGACGAAGGTATCTGGAGAATTTGTCCAAGACCAAGAAAGTGAAGCCGTATCCCTTGATATGACGATTGGATTTGGTGGAGAAGCTATACCTGTTTCGATGATTATGGACACAAAAGCAGACATAGTGTATGTATCTGCTGATATCTATGAAACACTCATGGGATATGTGATGGCTTATGGGGATAGTCGTTATCAATCAACACCAGGGGTGACAGATCTTGAAGGTAAATTTATCCGTATAGACGATGCTGATTTAGACAGCTATCTGGGAGAAGATACCGCAGACACGCGGACAAAAGATGCTCCTATATTGCCAATGTTGGGTACTTTCAATAGTGAGACCTTTGCTGATTATCTCAACACGTTAGATAGGGATTCCTTTGAAAAAAAAGGCGACGAAATCAGCCACACATTTACCAAAGCAGAATTGACAGACTATCTTGCGTATGCCAAAGAACAGGATTCAGATACTCAATTAGATGAACTGCAATCAATGCTTGATTCCGTTTCAGACATAACGATCAAAACCACGGTCAATGCCAATACAAATAAACAAACCATGGTGGTTGATCTGGTGCAAGCAGATGAATCACAACTGGAAATAGGCATGACGTTTACTTTTACTGGCAAAAAGAGCGATCAATCTGTCACCGTTCCGGCTGCAGAAGATGTGATCGAAGCAGAAAAACTATTTTCAACATATGACAGTTATGATGGTACTGATACCACGACATCAGAAGATTGGACTTCCTTCATGCTGACAGATGATGAGTTTGACGCTTTGATCGATGAAGTCAATCGCATGGCGGGGCAAATGAGTCAGGAAGAAATTGATTTTTATTTGAGTTTTTATCAAGAGTATTTAACAGAGGCGCAATACCAACAACTCGTTGAAGCTTTGCAAGTGGGTCAAACGTTATAATAAAAAATCGGATTGATTATCTGGATGATAATCAGTCCGATTTTTTTAAATACGATTTTTATTGCGATTGGCAACAAGTCTTAACAACACAGTGGCAACTGCCGCAGTGGCTATTCCCGCCACCATGGCCTCTGGGATACCCTGTGTCAAAATCACACCCAGAATTGCGGTATAGATCGCACGTCCGGCTTCGCCAATGACGTTGGCATACTCTTGATGAAACAAGAAGTAAATCAAATTCATCACCAAAATCGTGTTGGTCAATCCACCAGCAATCCCTGCCAAGAGTAAAGCCAAACTTTGTCGTTTGTTTTTCCACATCTTTTGGCAGCCTTTAAACACAAAATAAGGCACGACACCAATCAAGATGCGGGGGATCAATGCCACGATAATGGCTTTCCAACTTCCTTGATCACTGCCGTATAAAGGCACGAAAGGAGAAAAGACAAAGGACAATGGCGTGATGATCAGTGTTGAACGGACCATGCTGATGATGCCAAAGGCGCCCCCCAAGAATCCCCCGATCCGCGGACCCAAAATGATCGAGGCAATAATGACGGGAATATGCATCGTTGTCGCATTGATCGGTCCCAATGGAATGAAGCCTAAAAATGGAACAGACGCAAGTAAAATCAAGATTCCTAAGAAGAAAGCGGTCAAGACTAAATCAAAGGTTGATCGTTTTTTCATCGTCAGACACTCCGTGTTTCTAAAGTTTCAAAAGCTTTTTCTAAAATTGTTTCAGTAGATGCAAGTGCACCTTTGCCAAAATCGCCGCAAGCCAACAACGCTTCACGAGGATCGATTTCTTCAAAACCAACTTCTCGTAAAATGGCTAGGTTGCGTTGGACGATCGGATTTTGATACATGACGGTATTCATGGCTGGTGCGATCAAACGAGGAACTGACAAGGGCAAAGCCAATGCAACGGTCGAAATCAAATCGTCTGCTAAGCCATGGGCCAGTTTACCGATGAGATTGGCGCTGGCTGGGGCCAATAAGAAGAGATCGGCTTGCTTGGCTAGTTCGATATGGTTGATGCGGTCCGGTTGCTTTTCTTGCATGACATCGACATGGATCGGCCGCTTAGACAATGATTGCAACGTTAAAGGTGTGATAAATTGTGTGCTGTTCTTGGTCATTAAGACGTCGACAGCATAGCCTTTTTTTGTCAACTCATTGGTTAGATCGGCTGCTTTATACGCAGAAATACTGCCGCTGATACCAAGTAATACATGTTTTTGTTTCATTATTGTTTCTCCTTTACATAAGATACTAAACACGTTGCAAGTCTTGTTGCAGCGTTGTAACGATCAATTCAGCCAATTCAGCCTTATTTTTTCCTTGGCCAACTTCACCAGTTTGATTCAATAAATAGCCAATGTGCTGGCTGCCATCAATCTGCTGCAAATCATTGGCCAATACATAGTCCGCCTGACTTTTGATCAGGCTGGTATGGGCGACGCTGAATAACTGCTCTTTAGTGACGTTGGTCAATAATTTGAATCCGACCAACAAGGTATCAGGTTGCAATTGTTTGATGATTTGGATCACTTTTGGGGTTTTCTTCAAAACCAAAAATAAATGATCGGTGTCTGAAGAAATTTTTCCCGTTGATTGTTCCTGTTCTGCCAGAACTTGTTGGATCAGTTCTGGGGTCACTTGATTGCCAAAATGTGGTAACGCCTGATTGATCGCTTGATAAAAGGCAGGTTCAGAAAAACTGGTTGCTGGAGTAAAATCACTCACTGCCATACTGTGGATGACCGCATCATACCGCTTGGAAGTTAATAAGTGTTGCAATGTCTCGAATAGATCATTGGTTCCTTCAATGAAATAAGTCGTCAAACGCGGATCTGCTTGCGGCTGCTTGGCTGCTTTGGTTGTCACATAATCAATGTGACATCTCGAATCTTTAAGCCACGCGTGAGCCAGTGCTTGACCTAAGGCACCAGTCGAATGATTGGTAATGGCTCGGACATCATCGATTCTTTCAGATGTGCCGCCAGCGGTAATCAAAATATTCATCAGTCCAAAGCCACCTCCACGATGGTTCGGCCTTGATGGGTTCCAGCTAATAAGGCTTCTAGTGTAGTGGGCAACTGAGCCAAAGAAATCGATTGTGTTTTCAATTGATCAATGACAGACCATTCGCCAGCTAATTTTTCCCAAAGTGCTATTCGTCTATCATGCGCAACATTGACAGAATCGATCCCTACTACCCGGATCCCCCGCAAAATAAAGGGGAGGACGGTTGTTTCCAGTTTGATTCCACCTGCATTGCCGCAAAGGAATGCGCCGCCGCCATAAGCGATTTGGGGCAGGAATGCACCAATCAATTCACCGCCAACCGTATCGATGACAGCCGAAAATTGTTGTTTGGCCAATGGTTTGATTTTCTCAGGCATCACTTCTGCTGGCGTCACGATTGCATGAGCGCCTAAATCGTATAACCATTGGGCGTCTTTTTTGCGAGAAAGGGCAATGATGTTGGTATAGCCTATTTTTTTTAATAAAGCGATGCTGACACTGCCCACACCACCGCTGGCACCCGTTACTAAGATAGCGGCCGATTTTTCAAGTTGCAAGTCTTCTAATGCTTGAACAGCTAGAGCGGCTGTAAAACCTGCGGTACCATAAATCATGCTGTCTTTCGCCGCTAAGGCATCCGGTCTCTTGATGAGCCATTTTGCAGGGACGCGCTGATACTGACTGTATCCGCCAGGATGAGAAACTCCCAATCCATAGCCTGTCAGTAAGACTTGATCTCCTGGGGCAAAGGCAGCTGATTGACTGTCAATTACTTCTCCAGCTAAATCGATACCAGGGGTCATCGGATAGCTGCGAATCACGCCGCCGTTTTCTTTCGCCGCTAAGGCATCTTTATAATTGACATCAGAATAGGCGACACGAATCAAGACATCACCTGCAGGCAGATCATTTAAAGTAGCAGTGGTTACTTTTGCCGAAAATTCAGGTTCATTGGCTACGCGAAAAACAGAAAAACTGGTCATAACTGACCCTCCTTTGGTTGTTTGTACCCATGATACCACAAGCGCCATCATTTTTGATTCTTGAAGTGAGAAAAGCTGTGATTTGATCAGGGCCATGAATGGAGAAACAGATATTTGGTGAAATAGCCGCTTCTCAGATACACTAAATGAATAAGCAGAAACAGACGCAGCAGTTTTTACAAACAGTCATTCCACTTAGTCAAGCAACCTTGGTCTATCAAAAATACCCCACGAAAAAAGTCTGTGTTTTTGTGAAAAAATACTTGTTTTTTTTATATTTATTTGTATACTGGAAAAGGTGAAATTAAACATGAAGTTTACTTATAGCAAACTTTTGTTTAAATTCATGCATGTTCAGGAGGGAATAGCCTATGGAAATTGGTGAGAAGCTGCGAAATCTAAGAGTGCAAAAAAATCTAACACAAGAAGAGTTGGGTGAACGGACTGATTTGACCAAAGGTTATATATCCCAATTGGAAAGAGATTTAAGTTCGCCTTCAATGGAAACTTTTTTCACGATATTAGAGGTTCTTGGGGTGAGCCCGGAAGAATTTTTCCGCGAAGATCATGTCCATCACCAAATCGTTTATCGAGAAGAAGACAGTACCCGTTATTTAGATGAGGAAAATGGGTATGAACTCAAATGGTTGATCCCCGATTCTAACGAGAAAGAAATGGAACCTATTGTCTTGACTTTCGAAAAAGAGGGCGAATACAAGACGTTTGAGCCATCCTTGGCAGAAACATTTATCTATGTGCTGGATGGAACCATTGCATTGACTTTAGGGGATACACAATACAAAGCCCGCAAAGGACAATCCATTTATTATCAGGCGTCAGAGCCGCATCAATTAAAAAATATAGGACGTCAAAAAAGCCGTGTGCTGGTTGTCGTCACAGATTCTTATTTATAAGTACAGGAGGAAGAAGTGTGGGAAAAACAATTATTTCATTCAACAATGTCGTGAAGCGATTTGATGATGACGAAACCGTATTGAAAAGTGTCAATTTTGATATAGAAGAAGGGCGTTTCTATACATTGCTAGGTCCTTCGGGATGTGGGAAAACAACTATTTTGCGGATCATTGCTGGTTTTTCTGATGCAACTGAAGGCGATGTGTATTTTGATGGCCAACGCATCAATGATGTGCCAGCAAACCAACGACAAGTCAACACGGTTTTTCAGGATTATGCGTTGTTTCCCCATATGAATGTCTTCGAAAACGTGGCATTCGGCTTGCGGATCAAGAAACTACCGAAAGACGAAATCAAGAAAAAAGTCTTGGATGCATTGCGTTTAGTGCAATTACCTGGCTATGAAAACCGTGAAATCAGTGAAATGTCTGGTGGTCAGCGACAACGGGTGGCGATTGCTCGGGCAATTGTGAATGAACCGAAAGTCTTGTTATTGGATGAACCATTATCTGCTCTAGACTTGAAATTGCGGACAGATATGCAATACGAATTGCGCGAACTGCAACAAAGATTAGGTATCACTTTTATCTTCGTGACCCATGATCAAGAGGAAGCATTGGCTATGAGTGATGAGATTTTTGTGATGAACAAAGGGAAAATCATTCAAAGCGGTACCCCTGTGGATATTTATGATGAACCGATCAACCATTTTGTGGCCGACTTTGTTGGTGAAAGCAATATCGTTAATGGTACGATGATCGAAGACAATTTAGTGGAATTTGTTGGCAAACGATTTGAATGTGTCGATGGTGGTATGCGGCCAAATGAAGCCGTAGAAATCGTGATTCGCCCAGAAGATCTTAGTTTGACGACCCTAGATAAAGGAAAACTGGTTGTCGAAGTCGATACCCAATTGTTCCGCGGTGTCCATTATGAAATTATCTGCTATGACGAACAAGGCAATGAGTGGATGGTCCATTCCACCCGGAAAGCCGTTGAAGGCAGCAAAATCGGGTTATCTTTTGAGCCGGAAGATATCCATGTCATGCGGTTCAATGAGTCTGAAGAAGATTTTGATGCGCGTTTAGAAAGTTACGAAGATTAGGAGGGAAGCACGTTGACGAAAATGCGTCGTTTTTATGCGATACCCTATATCTTTTGGTTATTGCTATTTGTCATCGCACCAGTATTGTTGATTATTTATCAATCCTTTTTTGATATGAATGGCAACTTTTCACTGGTCAATTATCAAAGTTACTTAGGATCAGGAAAATACTTGATCATGACCTTGAACTCGGTTTGGTATGCCTTTTTGATCACATTGATCACTTTGGTCATCAGTTATCCAACAGCCTACTTTTTGACCAAGTTGCGTCATAAAGACTTGTGGTTATTGTTGATCATCTTACCGACGTGGGTCAATTTGCTGCTGAAAGCCTATGCCTTCATTGGTATCTTTGGTATTCATGGCAGTGTCAACAACTTTTTGGAAATCATGGGTGTGGGACCAAAACAGATTTTATTTACCGATTTCAGCTTCTTAACGGTGGCGGTTTACATTGAACTGCCATTTATGATCATGCCGATATTCAATGCGTTAGAAGAATTGAATCCCTCTTTGATCAGTGCGAGTCGTGACTTAGGTGCAAACAGTTTTGAAACATTCCGCCGCGTGATTTTTCCATTGTCTTTGAATGGGGTCAAAAGCGGTGTCCAAGCAGTCTTTATCCCATCACTCTCGCTATTCATGCTGACCCGTCTGATTGGCGGCAATCGCGTGATCACCCTTGGTACAGCTATTGAACAGCACTTTCTTGTTACGCAAAACTGGGGCATGGGGTCAACGATCGGTGTGATTTTGATCATTGCCATGTTTATTGTGATGCTGCTGACGGGTGAGAAGAAGAAAGGGGGGCAACGCAAATGAAATCATTTCGCTGGTCGAATCTGTATCTGATCGTGGTCTTTATCTTATTGTATGTCCCAATTTTTTACTTAATATTCTATTCTTTTAATGCCGGCGGAACCATGAACGCCTTTACTGGGTTTACATTTGAACATTATCAGTCCGTCTTTCAAGATACCCGCTTGATGATCATTGTTTTGAATACCTTCATGTTGGCTTTCTTGTCGGCATTGTTGGCAACAGCCATTGGTACCTTTGGGGCGATGGGCATATACTATACAAGAAAACGCCGAACACGCACAGCTTTATTGAGTTTGAATAATATTTTATTGGTCTCGCCAGATGTTATCATCGGTGCCAGTTTCTTGATTTTCTTCACCATGATCGGCAACTTATTCCGTGGGTTTAGTTTAGGGTTCTTTAGCGTTTTGCTTTCCCATGTTGCCTTTAGTATTCCTATCGTTGTTTTAATGGTCTTGCCAAAACTGCAGGAGATGAACGATTCGATGATCGATGCCGCCCGTGATTTAGGCGCCAATAATCTGCAAGTCATCAAAAATATCATTTTGCCATTTTTGACACCAGGGATTATTGCTGGCTACTTTATGGCATTTACTTACTCATTAGACGATTTCGCCGTGACATTCTTCGTAACAGGGAATGGCTTTAGCACACTGTCGGTTGAAATCTATTCACGGGCTCGACAAGGAATCAGTTTGGAAATCAACGCATTGAGCACATTGGTTTTCTTATTCTCAATGATCCTTGTGGTTGGCTACTACTTTATCAGTAAAGAAAACGTCTCGAAAAAATTGCGGAAAAACCGCCGGAATCAAGTGGAGGTGGCAAATCTGCGATGAAACGACTACAATCTTTGATTATCGGAATTGTTGCGATCGTCCTTATTTTGCTCTTCGGTGTTCGTGAACTAGAACATTCTTCTGGCATGGCAGGGGCCAAAGTCTTGAATATTTATAACTGGGGCGATTATATCGATCCTGACCTATTGACCAAGTTCGAAGAAGAAACAGGTTACAAAGTCAATTATGAAACATTTGATTCCAATGAAGCCATGTTCACCAAAATTCAACAAGGCGGCACATCTTATGATATCGCTATTCCAAGTGAGTACATGATCCAAAAGATGATGGAAGAAAACTTGTTGAAACCATTGGATCATAATAAAATCAAAGGCTTAGACAATATCGATGCCCGCTTCTTAGACCTTAGTTTTGACCCAGGCAATCAGTACTCGATCCCCTATTTCTGGGGCACATTAGGCATCGTCTATAATGATAAATTCTTTGATGAAGGAGAGATCACCGAATGGGATGATCTTTGGAAACCAGAATTGAAAGACAGTATCATGCTGATCGATGGCGCTCGGGAAGTGATTGGGTTAGGTTTAGACAGTTTGGGTTATTCACTGAATAGTAAGAATGAAGATGAATTGCAAGAAGCCTTCAATAAATTACGAACTATGACACCAAACATTAAGGCAATCGTCGCCGACGAAATAAAAATGTATATGGCCAATGAAGAAGCATCGGTAGCCGTGACTTTCTCAGGTGAAGCAGCCGACATGATGTACGAAAACGAACACATCCATTACGTGATTCCTTCGGAAGGTTCTAATCTTTGGTTTGATAATATGGTCATTCCGAAAACTTCCCAAAATGAAGAAGGTGCTTATGCATTCTTGAACTTTATGCTGGAACCAGAAAATGCTGCGCAAAATGCGGAATATATCGGTTATTCGACACCGAATGAAGCAGCAATAGACTTGCTGCCGGATGACATCACACAAGACGAGCAATTTTATCCATCTGATGAACTGATGCAGCATCTGGAAGTCTATGAAAATTTAGGCTCCGAGTATTTGGGTATCTATAATGACTTGTTTTTGGAGTTGAAGATGTATCGGAAATAATCAAAAAAGACGTAAGTCAGTGGTCGAAGCTGCTGACTTACGTCTTTTTTTGTTGGGGATGGAACGTATTTCTATCAATAAACTGGAAAAGCAACAAAGCTAGTAAATGATATTTGCTTTGTTGTTTTTTTGTTTGGAACAACTGAATATTTTACAGTTATTTTATAAATCAAAATTCAAAAATGTATGATAGCAAAGAGTAGAAATGACTGTTACGGATCGGCGCAAAATGCACGAATACGATTATCTATTGTGTTCATTCGAGTTAGACACTTTTTAAACAGTATTCTCGTCTAACTGATGAATCTGCTTTGAGATGTATTCAATAAAATGTAGAACTGGAATTTGAGTAGTCGCAGTAACATGGATTTGCTCAGTACGCTCAGCAATCATAAACTCTTCGTGAGGAACATAGTATGTTAAAGATATGTCTGCCATTTTCGCTATTGTATTTTTTTTATTGTTTGTTATAGAAATAATGGTAGCCTTTAATAATTTAAAACGAGATAAGCGATTGATGACACTTTTTGTTTCGCCAGAAACGGAGAGTGCAATGATGATAGTATTATGCAAGTTTTCTTCAGGTATCGAATAGTAAGGCGTATCAATGTATTGAGCAGGCTTACCCATGCTTGAAAGATAGAGGGCGCCATACTTAGCTAGAACACCGGAAGGTCCTGCGCCGATAAACAGCACTTTTCGTGATTGACGTATCAAATGGATAACATTGTTTAAAAGCGCTTTCAACTCTTTGTTTTGTTCGTACATTGAAAAGTATTGAATAATTGGTTGTGTAAGTGTCATCTCTGCTTTGGTTGGCCTGATTGTATGTTCCTTGAACTTTAACTTAAAATCAGCCCATCCATCGCAGTCCATTTTTTTACAGAAATTAAGGATGACAGTTGTTGATACATGTGCTTCATCAGCCAATGTTCTTATTTTCATGTGAATAATTCGTTTGTCCAAGTTTAATATGGTGCTGTATACAGCAAATTCTAAATCGTTTAATTGCTGGATTCGTTCATAAGTGAATAGCAAGTTATTTCCTCCTTTCCCAAAATGAAAGCGGTTGTTTTTTTGATTATAGCAAAATATCTAGGATAGTGTCTACAAACCCGTGAAGGATAGGCATTTTCTTTTTTATATCAGTAGTTCTTTTTTTTTATCTGTTTTTTGGTAAAAAACAGGTTTTTTATCGTGTTAAAACCATTGTTGTTGTAAATGGCGTCTGATACATTTTGAGTATAAAAGTGAAGGAGGATTGTAATGGACATTAAGACATCGGTTTTGAAAGAAGGTTTTTTGTGGGGGAACTCTGTCTCGAGTATGCAAACAGAGGGCGCGTGGAACGAGGGTGGAAAAGGGCAATCTGTTTATGATGTGAGAGAAGCGACTGAATGTGCTTCTGATTGGAAAGTGGCAACGGATAGTTATCATCGGTATAGGGAAGATTTCGATTTAATGCAAGAAATGGGGATGAATTGTTATCGATTTCAAATATCCTGGAGCCGTGTGAATCCTCTGGGAGATGGTGGGTTTAATGAAGAAGGGATTGCTTTTTATGATCAGTTTATTGATGAGCTGATCAACCGAGGAATTGAACCTTGTATTTGTTTGTATCATTTTGATATGCCGTTACACTTGGCCGAGAAGTACAATGGGTTTTTGGATAGACATGTTGTAGACGCTTTTGTACGTTATGGGGAAGAAATGGTGAAACGTTTTGGACATAAGGTGAAATATTGGCTGACATTGAATGAGCAAAATTTATACAGTACAACGAAAGCGTTTAAATATAGTGGGTATCTTAAAGGTGAACAAACCCTTGAGGAGTTATATACAATTAGTCATCATGTGATGATGTCTCATGTCCGTTTTTCAAATTATATAAAAACAAATTACCCAGATTGTTTAGTAGGTGGGATGCTGACATACATGGAATTTTATCCGTTAACATCAAAACCTGAAGATATTTTTGCAGCCCGCCAATTAGATGAGTTCTTGAATCATAACTTACTTGAAGTATTTGTAAATGGTTTTTATTCTAGAGAAGTGTTGGCATTTATGGAAAAAGAAAGTCTACTGCATATTTTTCAAGAAGGAGATTTAGCAGAACTTGCAAAAGTAAGAAATGATTTTTTAGCGTTCAGTTATTATGCTTCACATACGGTAGATGCCAGTCTGATTCCAGATAATACGCCTGTCAATTACTATTGGGAAAAGGGATATGTCAAAAATCCGTATTTAGAAGCGTCAAAAGATTGGGGCTGGCAAATTGATGCACTTGGATTGAGAAACATATTGGCAAAGATGAGCAATCGATATAAGATGCCGCTTTTTATCAATGAAAATGGGATTGGAGTCAAAGAATACTGGGATGGCGTGAACGAAATTCAAGACGATTACCGAATTGACTATCATAAAAATCATATACAGGCGATGAAGGATGCAGTCGCATTTGATGGTGTAGATTTGATTGGGTACTTAGGGTGGGGGTTGATTGATATTCTAAGTTCACAAGGGGACATGACAAAAAGGTACGGTATGGTTTATGTGAATAGAGAAAATCATGACTTAAAAGATTTAAGACGCATTCCTAAGAAAAGTTTTTATTGGATGAGAAATACAATTGAAAGTAATGGGGAAGAGCTTTAAAAATGGGGGATAGAAAGGGAGAAAAAAATGGAAGAGAATAAATATTTAGATAAATTCACAATCATCGCTGCAAAGTTTGGCAATCAAGTTCATCTACGTTCGCTTCGGGATGCTTTTGCAGTACTCATGCCGTTCTT
The DNA here is from genome assembly GCF_050529585.1 of Enterococcus sp. DIV0876. Taxonomy (GTDB): domain Bacteria; phylum Bacillota; class Bacilli; order Lactobacillales; family Enterococcaceae; genus Enterococcus_D. The sequence goes on along the minus strand of NZ_CP172882.1, from coordinate 2,519,553 downwards.
TATTTTGGCTGGAATGGCTGTTTTGATTAATAATGTTATTTTCCCTTGGATTTGGGAAGGGGATAGTTTGTGGGCTGCTCAATACTGGGGGAAAATGGTAACCAATGGGACTTTAAACATATCGAGTATCCTATTGGCACCAATGATCGCATATTGTTTATCAAAGAATAAAAATTTTAAAAACCCTATCGCCGCAACCGGGTTGGCCCTTTCTTCATTGGTTGTAATCATGCCGTTTGCAACCAAAGTGACACCAATTGATGCTGAAGCAGCAGTGGATGTCATTGGTGTCATGCGATTTAGCGACTTAGGAACACAAGGAATGTTTGCAGGAATCATCGTTGGGTTGCTTTCAACTGAATTATTTATCAGAATTTCAGCAATCAAACAATTAGAGATCAACCTAGGAGATGACATACCGCCTGCTGTTGGAAAATCATTTAATGTATTGATTCCCGTAATGTTGGTTGTATCCATTTTTGCGGGCTTCTCATTGATTTTATTGACAGTCTTTGATACCAATCTATTGGATTTAGTTGCTAAATTTATTCAAGAACCGCTGCGGGGCGTTAATACGTCATTATGGGGTGCGGTATTGATTTACAGTATTGGGAATTTTCTGTTTACATTAGGTATCCACCAAACAATAGTTAATGGTGTTTTATTGATGCCTGTTGCGTTAATCAATATGAATGAAAATATGTTGGCACTTCAAAACGGAACAGAAATACCCAATATTATAACCAATGTCTTCATACCGACTTTTGGCATGATCGGTGGAACAGGAAGTACGATTTCCTTGATTTTGGCTACAATTATTTTTGGCAAACATCGTGCGACCAAAAGTGTGGCTAAATTAGGAACAGCACCGGGAATTTTTAATATTAATGAACCGGTGATTTTTGGTTACCCTATCGTATTTAACCTGCCACTAATGATCCCATTCGTACTATTGCCTTCTTTAGGATTGATTATCGCTTATTATGCGACTGCTTTAGGTCTTATGAATCATACAGTTGTTTTGATTCCTTGGACAACACCGCCATTGATCAGTGGATTTTTGGCAACCGGTGGAGATTGGAGAGCTATTATTGTTCAATTGATTATTATCATAGGGGGCGTTTTTCTATACTTGCCATTTATGAAGATCAGTGAAAGAACGGCCCAAAAGATGATGGATATGCATGCTTAGAAATGTTGATTTATGAAATAGGTATAACAATGATGGTGATATGGCAAAAAACAGTTCTTAAAGCTACTGAACACAAATGACTGCTTAATGGGATAGATAATTTAAAGACTAATTTTGATAAATCTCATAAGACATTCAATTTTAAAGATGATTTTAATTGTTTCAATAAATAAGGTATATAACACAGAAACAAAGAAAGGCCAAAATCTTAATAGATTGTGGTCTTTCTTTATTTCATGGAAGAATAACTTAATAATTAATCTATGGAAATGAAATGGTATTTAGTAACATAGTAATAACATTATTTTAGAGGAGCCTGATTGAATCCAACTGTGTTTTATCGCTATTTTTTCTTTTTGCTGCCCAAAGTCAATGCCCAAAATGCTCAAACCGGATCAACTCATTTTTTTCTTCCTCTTTCAAAAATTCTTTCGGCGTCATGTTGAATTCTTGTTTGAAGCATCGTAAAAAATGGGTATATGATTTGAATCCGCAACGGTCAAAAGTATCGGTTGCACGTCTTGTTTGCCTTAAAATTTCTTTACTTTTGAGTAGTCTTTTCTTTAGTACATAGGTATGAAAAGTTACACCGGTTTCCTTTTTGAACAATCTTGATAAGACATAAGGACTCAAGAAAATTGCTTTTGCTACCTTGTTCAACGACAAATCATCAGAGAGGTGGGCATCGATATATTTGATCGTCGCGACGATATCTTTGTTTTGGTTGATTGAATGAGATAGGAATAATGGTTCTGTTTCTTCAATAGCTAGTTTATTGATGGTAATCAAAAAATCAATCAAAAATGATTGATAAACCAAGTCTGTACCAAAATTGCTATCAAGTTTATCTTTTAAAGGAAAGAGCAATGATTCTAACAAAGTTGGCGCAATCCTTAAAATACGACTATTTAAACCACCATTTATTTGAAAGCAAGTCGTTAAATCTGTTTGGGCGGTGGATAGTGCTTGCAGGTAGTTGCTGTTGATATAAATATATGAACGCTCAAAAGAATCAGAGGTCTGATGAAGAATACGGTGGAGCACATTCGGCGGGATCAAGATGATCGTACCGGCTTCTAAATGGAATTCGCCACCATCAATAAAGAAAATGGCAGTACCTTGCAGCGTGCAATGAATTTCGTAGAAGCTATGGTAATGATAAAGTGTATTTTCTTCTTCAACTAAATCTTTAATATGAAAGACCTCAAAGCGATCATTGATCATCGTATCTGCACTTTCTTGTTGCATTAAGACCCCTCCACTTCTTTTTAACTATACGCAAAAATAGATAGCAAATGAACAATAACTGCTATTTTTAATGGAATGTAAGCGTGTTATCTTTATTATAACAAAGAATGAAAGGTGGAAATACGTGTGATTTTAGAAAAATTATTTATTGATAAAAAAGTTGTAGAAGAAAAAATCGATTTAATGATTGATAATCTGACAACGATCAAAGATGACAATGGAGAATTCTTATTGGATTTTGATGGACTCAAGGTCGATGACAAGAGCTGGTTTATTTGGAATTGGCCACAAGGTGTTGGGTTGTACGGGATTTACAAGAACTATCAAATCACAAAAAATCCCAAAGCCTTAGCAGTTGTGGAAGAATGGTTTGAGGCGCGGATGCATGAAGGTGCGCCACCTAAAAACGTGAATACGATGGCGCCTTTATTGGCGATGGCTTATTTATATGAAGATACCAGGGATTCTAAATATTTGCCTTATTTAGAACAATGGGCTGAGTGGGTCATGCATGATATGCCAAGAACCGATGAAGATGGCTTGCAGCATGCAACCTATGGACCTGAAAATCGCAATCAGCTTTGGGACGATACATTGATGATGACAGCACTGCCGCTGGCAAAAATCGGTATGTTGCTTCAGCGCCCTGCATATATTGAAGAGGCCAAAAAACAGTTTATGTTGCATATCAAGTATTTAGTTGATAAAAAAACTGGCTTATGGTTCCATGGTTGGACATTTGAAGAGCGGCATAATTATGCGCAAGCACTATGGGCAAGAGGCAATTGTTGGATTACCATCGCTATCCCAGAAATGATTGAGATTCTGGCATTGCCAGAAGGCGATGCTTTTCGCACATTTTTGATCAATACATTGTTAGATCAAATAACCGCATTAAAAGACGTCCAAGATGAAAGCGGGCTTTGGCACACATTGCTTACAGATCGATCTTCATATGTTGAAGCATCAGCAACTGCAGGTTTTGCTTATGGTATTTTGAAAGCAGCCCACAAACGGTATATCGATAAATCATGGGAAGCAGTTGCCTATAAGGCTTTGGCGGGATTAGTTGAAGAAATTGCTGAAGATGGTGAAGTCCAAAATGTCTCGATTGGCACTGGCATGGGTGAAGATTTAGATTATTATCGTTCTATCGGTATCACTGCCATGCCGTATGGCCAATCACTCACTGTGCTGGCATTTACCGAATTGCTCGTATCGTTTTGTTGATTTGTTAGACTAAATAAGGAGAGGTTGAATAAAGATGATCAAGAAAGCATTTCGCATGAAATTATTTTCTGGATATGAACAAGAATACACACGTCGCCACCAAGATCTTTGGCCAGAGATGAGGCAAATGCTCAAAGAACATGGTGCGCACACCTATAGTATCTTTTTTGACGCACAGACCAATGATTTATTTGGTTATTTAGAGATTGAAGATGAGCAAAGATGGCAAGAAGTCGCTGAAACTGCGATAAATCAGAAATGGTGGCATTATATGGCGGATATAATGGAAACAAATCCTGATGCTTCACCGAAGACAATCGATTTAAAACATGTTTTCGATTTAGGATAATGACAAAGTTTCATTGAATGAGATATGAGATAAGCAAAAAAAGACCAAAATCACTGTGGATTTTGGTCTTTCTTTATCTCTGATGCGTAAATTTTTTTACCTCAGGTATAGGTGACACTTGTAGATTATTAAGAAATTTTTTTGGTGTGACACCAGTGATTTTCTTGAAAGTCTGCACGAAATATTCTGGTGCATTGCTAAAACCTGTAAGTGACGCTACTTCATAGACCTTATAATTTTTTTTCAGTAAATCTTGTGCTTTCTTGATACGATATTCAGCCAATTTTTGGTTAAAACGCGTGCCGGTTTCTTTATAGTATGTTTTCCCTAAATATTCTGGATTCAAATAAAGTAAATGGTTGGCAATCCATTTTAATGATAATGCCTCTTGATCATAATATTCTTCAATGATCAGGTTGACCTTTTGTGATAATTGCATGTTCTCATTATCACCCATATTGTGACGCATTAAGTCAATAAAATGAATCAACATAAATTGTAGTTCCTGCCAATGGTTCAATAACATGATTTTTGGTGAATAATCGTCAAAATAGATATCTTTTTTGATGCGATAATTTTCAAAAAGCACCGAAAGTAAATCGTTGATTTGCAAACGTAAGAGTTGCACTGGATAAAGTTCCATTCGACAAGTGGAGAAAAAATTTTCGGTTAATACTTGAGATCGGGTGAGTTCACCTTTGACAATCAGTGACAATAGTTTTTCACGGTAGTCGATATAGAGATGATTTTCGTAAAGATTTTCTTGAGAAATTTGGCTTTCTTGAATCACCTCGAATGTATCAAAATAGAAAGCTTTGTCCAAGTTTCTTTTTGCTAAATGATAACTTGTCAGAAATTTCTCAGGGGAATCGACCCAGCAATTGATAGCGATTCCTTTTCCAAGTGGCGTGGATTGAATTTTCTCTTTAAAAAATTTGTTGAAATCTTTTGTCACACTAAAATTGATAATATAACCAACTTTATTTTGATGCCCTGCAATCAATTCATGCTGGTTGTGATATTGTTCAGTTCTTTTGGCAATAGCATGATAAAACTTAGAATCATAGACATATAAGCAAAATGGAAACGACACTTCTTTTGGTAATGGTTCTTCACCGCAACTGTTGATAAACTGCTCGATTTGCCGTTTGAGATACAAGTTGCTTTCTAATTTTCTACGTTCGGATAATTGAGCTGTCTCTTGCAGTGCAGTGTGCATCTTTTCAGGTAAAATTGGTTTTTCTAAAAAAAACTTCACACCCAAAGACATGGCTTCTTTTGCGAAAGAAAAGCTGCCAAATCCGGTCAAAATAATAATCTGTATGGTTGGATTGATTTCTTTCAATTGCTTGATCAGTTCTATGCCGTTCAAGTTAGGCATGTTGATATCTGTAATGGCAATATCGATGGGGGTTGTTTGGCAATAGGACAGCGCTTCTTCACTGTCAGAAAAAATTTTTTTGACAGTCAGTTGCAGATCAAAGGCTTGGACCATTTTTGCAACACCGTTAGCTATCAACGCTTCATCATCGATAACAATCAAATTTTTCATCTATTTTTCACTCCTTTACTTTTGGGATCAGCAGACGAACGATCGTTTTCTTGTTCGGAATTGAAGAAACGATCGATAAGGAAGCTGCGGAACCATAATGTAGTTTGAGTCTATTTTTTATATTATTCAGTCCAATACCACCTTGTGTGGTCATATCGAATTCAGGATCAAATCCCGGACCATTATCCGATACGCTGATTTGGATAGAATTTGATTGACTTTCAATACTCAGCACCAAGCGACAGGTTTGTTTCATATGTGTGACGGCGTATTTAAAGACATTCTCGATCAATGGCTGGACCAACAGTTTTGGTACAGTTACATGTAAATCATTGATTAAAATGACCTCAATATAATCGATCCGTTTGCCGAAACGCACTTTTTGAATGTTGATATACGCATGCACGATATCTAACTCTTCTTGCAATGTAGTGAAATCAGAATCAGTATCGATTTTCTTACGAAATAGGTGGGCAAGAGAAGTGACCATTTCAGAAATTTGCCATTGTTGATTTTCGATTGCGATCCAATTGATCGAGTCCAAAGTATTATAGAGAAAATGCGGATCTAGTTGTGCTTGAAGCCCTTTAAATTCGATCTCCTGCGATAAGATGCGCATTTCATAATTGTCTTTGATCAACGCATTGAGTTCAGCAATCATCGTATTATAGCTTTCATACAAAACCAAAATTTCTTCTTGGCTATTTTCTGGCAGAGCCAATGTTTTTAATGAAGCAATTTCTTTTGTTTGCCGCAAAGTGGCCATTTGCGAAGCGATATTTGCCAATGGCCGCATGAGTTGGCGGCTAATTTTTCTAATCAGTAGAATGACTAATCCCAAAAAAGGAAGACTAACAGCCAGAGTGAGCCATTGTAACCTGTACAGATCCGCTAGTACTTGGTTTTCTGGTAATAAATAAATAAAATTCATGCCGTTCATTGTTTTGTTGTCTGAAGCATAATAAAATTGATGATTTTCAAATAATAATGAGCCAATCGATGAATCTGTCAAATCAGGATTATTGTGAAACTGGTCACTAAACGATTGGAGAGATTGTTCATTCTCAGATGTACTATATAGGTTGTTTTTGTAAGATAAAAAAAACTGATTTTGCGGAGATGCAATGGGCAAATTGCCCACCTCATTGCGAAAAAAAGATGTATTGACGAGAAAAATGACAGTTCCCGTATGGGTCAATGAAAAATTGATTGTCGAATAGATCTTTCGTAAAAAAACAGCCTGTGATAAATCTTTTGAAAAAAACCAACTGCCTTTAGCTGGTTCATTAGGTAAACTTTCTATCATTTCTTGGATCGTATAGCCATTAAAGTTGTAGGATGTTTCGGCAATGAAATTGATCATGTTTTCATTTTTTGGATTGAATAGATACACATTTTGAATCACAGATTCATTTCGTGTTAAATCGTTGATTTCTGTATTCAGCTCATTTTTCACTTGTATTGTATCGAATGACTTCTCGTACTGATTTGTCATGATAGACTGTAATTTATTTTGAATAGAATAACTATCAATGATCCGAAAAGAAAGTGTTTCAACAGCGTTTAATTTCTTCGCGATGTTCGTCGATATGATCGATACATCTTTGTATGCAGATTCTTTGATCTGAGTCAGATAGGCTTGACGCCAGACCAAAGTTAAAATCAAGGATAAACCAACGACAAAAGCAACGGTCGAAAACAACACTAGTTGCAATTGTCGTTGAAACGACAGGTTTTTAAAGCGATTGATCAGATGAATGTTCCTCACGTAGCGTCCCTCGCTTTGTATTCAAATGATTGATTTTAATGACCATTTGATGATGGAAAAACTCACCAAAAAACAGGAATAAGGACACACCGAAAATCAAGAAGATCGATGTTTTTGCTGAAAGCAGCAAAAATAATAGATACCAGGAGAATAAGAGTGCTAGTCCTTGAAAAGGAAAACGAAAGACCATAAAGATACTAACATATACGGCTTGTCTATATGAGGGGGAGTCTGATTTTGCATAAGTCATCAAACTTAATAATGTAGTATAAATCAATAACAATGCGAACAATGCGTAAATTGGTGTGATCCATACAACCGTTGCAAAATAAATGGAGATGATCCGTAAATTTATAAATAGGATGCTGAATAAGCAGACGAAGATTGGGCCAATAAGAACAAATTGTCGGAACGTTTTCCTATAATCTCGAAAATAATCGCTTAAGGAGTAATCATGGCCCGTTAATCTGAACTCATGCAAATATCTTAGGGTAACAGCTGTAGCTGGCCCAATGCCAAATATCAGACCACCTAATAAAGTGGATAAAATCCATAGTACGTTCAGCTTCGCTAAGTATGCTGTAACATTGAAAAAATTCATTACGCCAGTTTGGACTTTTCTCATGGTAGACACCAACCTTTTTTTTAGTTAAGAAAGCCTTTTCATCGCTAGTATAGCATAAAAAAAATAAAAAATTAGAGCAACTCTGTTTTTTCACATTTTTACTCTGCTTTTCCCAATTTTCGTATATGTAAAGGGGTACAACATAGGTATAAAGGTTCTGCTATCTGTTTTTTTACATATTTGCTCTTTTTTTTCCATGTTTATTGCGTATGAATTTCGGTACAATCATTTTGTAAGCGCAAACAAATAGAGGGGTGGAAAAAGAATGAAAAAAACAATTTTCAAAGCTTTCGGTCTACTAGCATTAGGTACGGCTTTAGTTGGCTGTGGCAACAACGGGAATAGTGGAGATGAAGGGAGTACAGATGCTGATGGAAAAACAACGATCTCATTTACATGGTGGGGATCGGAAGTCAGACATGAGAAGTACATCGAATCGATCAAAGAATTTGAGAAAGAAAATCCGGACATCAAAGTGGAATATGAATATGGGTCTTGGGACGATTACTGGAAAAAATTAGCCACTAAATCTGCTTCGGGTGAGTTGCCTGATGTGATTCAAATGGACCTTCAATATATTGCACAATATGGAACCAAAAATCAGTTGGCTGATATGAGTGAATTTATTGGCAATGAAATCAAGACCGATGATATCAAAGACTCCATTTTGGCAACTGGTGAACTTGATGGCAGTATTTATGGTGTACCTGCCTCTGTAAATACAATGGCTACGCTATACAATCCTGCTTTGGTTGAGCAAGGTGGTGTGGATATCGATTTTGCTGATTATTCGTTTGATGAATTTGTCAGTAGTGCTGCCGCAGTTGCCACTGCAACTGGAGATTATGGATGGAATGACAACAATGACAACAGTACAATCATGCAGTACTTCTTGCGTACGAAAGGCGAAGACCTTTATCAATACGATGCGGATGGGAAACCAGAAGTTGGTTTTACGAAAGAAAATTGGGTTGAATTTATGTCTGCAATTGCTGATTTAACAAAAGATGAAGCAATGCCTACTGCAGAAGTGACCAGCAATGCGAAAAGCTTTGATGAATATCCATTCTCTCAAGGAAAAGCTGCTTATATGATGACATGGTCAAATCAATACTTGACGTACAAAGCTTCAGCAGCAGAAGGGGTCGAAATGAGTTTGGCTCTTCCATTTGATTCAAGTGATGGTGCAATGGCTTATCGACCAGGATTCTTCTATTCGATTGCCAATAAATCAGAATCAAAAGAGGCAGCTGCTAAATTTGTCGATTTCTTAGTCAATAGTGAAGAAGCCAATAAAATCATAGGCACAGAGCGTGGTATTCCTGCGAATGATGCGGTAAAAGAGATCTTATATGATGATATGACGGCAGATGAGCAAGAATCATCAGATTTCTTAGATGATATTGCTGATATAGTAGGTGATCCTTCACCAGTTCCACCAATTGGTTTTGCAGAAATCAATACTTACTTTAAAGAATTGTATGCTGAAATCACATATGGAACGATGACACCAGAAGAAACCTATGATGCATTTACCAAGAAATGTGAAGAGATTTTTGCTGAAAACTATGAATAAATAATACGGACCGCGATTTCATCCAGCAAGACATGAAATCGCGGATTTTATTTTGTTATTCAATCAAGAAATAATCGAAACCTCTATTTTTTTACATTTCTATACTTTTTTTTCTATTCAAACTATGGATTAAATCCGTTAGAATCACTTTGTAAGCGTAAACAAACAAGGAAGGTTGGGTGTGATTACTATGGAAATTCAAACAAATTCATCTGCTGCAAAGCAAACGGGAAAAGTCAAAAGTTGGTTTAACCGTTTACCAGAAACCAAACAAAATATGTTGACCGGCTATTTATTTATTTCTCCATTTATTATCGGTTTTTTTGCTTTCATTATTGTACCAATGGGTATTTCATTATTCATGTCGTTTCATGATTATGACTTGCTTACGGAGGCAAAGTTTGTGGGTCTGAATAATTTTATCAATATATTCACCAATGACCCTAAATTTGTCCAATCATTGACGGTCACCTTAAAATATGTGGTTGTTGCAGTGCCTTTGAGACTAATCGTTGCTTTGGCTGTTGCAATGTTGATCAATCGTCCATCTAAATTAAGTGGCGTATATCGGGTACTTTTTTATATTCCGTCGATCTTAGGTGGGAGTGTGGCAGTATCGATCATGTGGAGAAATCTATTCGGTGATTCAGGATTGATCAATGGCATCTTGACTTCAATTGGTATCGATCCAGTCTATTTCTTCAAGAGTCCTGACTTGGCCTTAATGACATTGATTTTATTGGCAGCTTGGCAATTTGGTTCATCTATGTTGATCTTTTTGTCAGGATTAAAGAATATTCCTAAAGATTATTATGAAGCAGCAGAAATTGATGGTGCGGGGAAAATTCGACAGTTTTTTAATATCACTATTCCAGTGTTGACACCCATCATCTTCTTCAATTTGGTCTATCAAACGATTATGGCATTTCTGACGTTTACACCGGCCTATATTATTTCAAATGGTACAGGCTCACCTAGGAATGGTACATTGGTTTACTCGTTATATATGTATCAAAGGGCATTTACGGACTTTAAGATGGGCTATGCTTCGGCGCTAGCATGGATATTACTCGTGGTGGTTGGTTTCATTACGATCATTTTCTTTGCAACATCTAAATTCTGGGTCTTTAAAGAAAACGAGGAGGTTTAAAATGATGCAAGTACAAAAACGTAATTACCTATTTGATGGCTTGATTCTGATTGCCGCATTACTTATGCTATATCCTATATTTTGGTTGATATTTAGTTCCTTTAAGCCAAATAATGAGATTTTTCAAACGGCAACTCAGTTGATTCCTCGAACTTGGACTTTAGATAATTTTACAAAAGGATTTCAAGGAATCGCTGGTATTCCTTTCTTTACGTATATCTTTAATTCATTGCGGATTGCCTTGGTTGCGATGGTTGGTGCTGTTTGTTCATCTGCAGTGATCTCATATGGATTTGGCCGTATACCGTTCAAAGGAAAGGGGTTTTGGTTTGCTTGTGTTTTGGTAACGATGATGTTGCCCCAAGAAATCATTATGGTACCTCAGTATTTGTGGTTCAATCAATTAGGTTGGCTGAATTCAATTCGACCAGTAACGGTTCCTTCTTATTTTGGGCACGCCTTTTTCATTTTTATGATGGTACAATTCGTGTCTGCTATCCCAACTGATTTAGATGAAGCAGCTAAGATGGATGGCTGCGGTCGAGTAGGCATCTTTTTTAGAGTAATTTTACCTTTAATGAAACCTTCTTTAGCGAATGCTGCAATTTTTGCTTTCTATTGGAAATGGGAAGAATTGATTGGTCCGATGTTGTATCTGACCCGTCCTGAAAACTATACTGTTTCTATTGCACTCAAACAGTTCTTAGACTCCAGCAGTACCTCTAACTGGGGTGCAATGTTCGCAATGTCGGTCGTATCCTTATTACCTGTGTTGATTATTTTCTTCTTATTCCAAAAATATATTGTCGAAGGTATCAGCACAACTGGACTTAAATAAGTTTGTAAAAGAAGATATTCGGGTATCATAGAATATCTTCTTTTACGATTCTAAGGAAAGAAAGAAGAGGGAGCGCTTCTATGAAAGACCATCATGTGATCAATTTTCAAGTATTGCCTACTACGATTAGTGACAGCCAAGCCACAGTGGTTTGGGAAAAATCGACTTTCGCTAAACACTTATCTGGCTATCAAATTTTTTTAGCTGGACAATGCATCGCTCAGCTGCCACAGAATAAGACCCATTTTACTATCCAAAATCTGCAGGCAAATCACTCATATCAGATTGCACTCTATTGCGTGACTGAAGAAGGCCAACGCATCGAACATACGCAGGTTACTTGTTCATTTGCAACGATGAGTAAATCGGAACGAATCGATGTTACACGTGCACCGTATCGAATTGATCCAACTGGAAAGACATTATCTACGGTACGATTACAGCAAGCTATTGACGATTGTCCAAATGGAGGAACAATCTTGATTCCTAAAGATGCAATCATTTTATCGGGGGCCATTCAATTAAAAAGCAATATGATTTTGCAGATTGATGGATGTCTAACCGCGAGTCAGAATCCCGACGATTTTCGTTTTTTTGATTCAAGTCATTATATTGGTACGTGCAATGATGATGGGTTGGCTTTAAGTCGTTATGAAGGATGGGAATTATATTGTTATCGTTCATTGATCAATATCGGCTATATCGATCCATCAGATCGTCAAAAAGTCGTCTGCGAAAATGTACGTATTTGCGGATCAGGATCCATCATCGGCGGAGGAAATCAACTTGGAATGGCAATGCGGGAAATATATGCGGATGAAGAGCGGTTTCCAGAATATACTTCTGACTATAAACCGGGCAGGCGGGCCCGAGGACGTTTACTATGTACCATGCAAGCAAAAAATGTTCATATTACAGGGTTAACTATGATTGATCCGCCATGTTGGACGATACACATGATTTATTCCGATACAATCGTTTCAAATAGCCTAAAAATTCTTTCTAAGGGAATCGACAATGGTGATGGCTGGGATCCAGATTCTTCAAGAAATCTTTGGCTCTTTGATACTGAATTTGATACGGGGGATGATTGTGTTGCAATTAAATCAGGTAAAAATCCTGAAGGAAATGTTGTGAATATACCTACCAAAGAAGTTCACATCTTTGATTTAAATATAAAAGGCGGACATGGAATCGCGATAGGCAGTGAGCAGTCAGGTGGGATAGAAGATATTTATATCAGTGATTGTGTTATCAAAAATACACTCTACGGCATTGAATTAAAAGCTCAGAATGAACGAGGCGGCTATATTAAAAATGTTCATATCCATGATTGCCATATCGATCGTTTTATGGCGCATCCTGTTACTTATAATGCTGATGGTCATAGCGCGCAAACTTTACCGGTGTTCTCAGATATATTCTTGACGAATGTAACGATCACTGGAGAAGGAAGAGTGATCGAACTGATTGGTTTCTCAAACGACGTAACCCAAAAAACGGAACCAATCGAAGGCGTACATTTGAAATGGATCCATGTGAAAGCAAAAATGCAAGAAGCTGAGATTTTATTGACACATTGCCGAAAAGTTCATTTATATTCAATCAGTGTTCTTAAAGAAGAATCATGGATCACACCTATCGACAATCAGGACATAGAATCAGTTACATTCCAACCCATGGCTATTTATTTATAAGGAGAATCAATGAAACATACACACATTTTGTTTGGACAAAGCACTATTTCAATGTATCAAGCAGTTGCAGCAACTAGTATTCACTATGCAATCACGGATTTAAAGCAAGATTTAGAAACCGTTTTTAGCAAAGAGGTACGTGACGGCTCCTTTCAAACAGCAGAAATTGTCATATCCAGCTATGATCAAATCCATCACTTGCCTTTTTATCCGGATCTCTCTGGTTTACTGGATAGTGAAGGGAAGCTTATTTGGGAATGTTATCTCATCACTTTATTTGAACAAAAGTTATGGATCATTGGCGGAGATCCTCGGGGAACAATTTATGGTATTTATGACTTTATCCGCCAAGTTGGTGTTTCTCCATGGCATTTTTTTGCTGATGTGCCGATCAAACACAAAGACAATTTCTTACTTCCTAAGGATTATTACCAACTAGACTATCCTTCAGTAAAATATCGTGGTTTCTTTATCAATGATGAAGAATCACTAGACCTCTGGGCCAAGTTACATACTAGTGATGGAACGATTGGTTTAGAAACGTATGGACATATATTCGATTTGATGTTGCGCTTAAAGGTCAACTATCTCTGGCCGGCCATGCATGTGAATTATTTTAATCAAAATCCTGAACATGCACGCCTCGCTCATGCACGGGGCATCATTATCGGTACATCGCACTGTGATATGTTACTAAGAAGCAATCAAAATGAATGGCAGCCATGGCTTGAACAAAAAGGTTATACGGATCCTCAGGTTGTTTATGACTATTCAATCAAAGGATGGAATCAAGAAAAGTTACGGGAATATTGGCGTGAGAGTGTAGAGGCAAATAAAGCTTATGATGTCAGTTACACCGTTGGTATGCGGGGCATCCATGATACAGAATTTACTACGGAAGCCATTGATCAAAATCAGACATTAACAGCAAAAGAAAAACAAGCAGCAAAAATCGCACTATTAGAACAAGTCATAGCAGATCAGCAACAAATTATTTCTGAGGTAAATAAAAAACCTGCAGCAGAACAGCTCCAAGTCATGATTCCATACAAAGAAGTATTGACCTATTATGACGCTGGATTAAAAATACCGGAAGAAGTCACGATTATTTGGTCAAATGATAATTACGGTTATATGCGGCGTTATCCTAATGAAAGAGAACAAAAGAGAAAGGGCGGTCATGGATTATATTACCATAGCTCGTATTGGTCAAGTAACAACTTACATTACCTGTTCATCAGTTCAACACCATTAGCCAAAATGAAAAATGAATTAAGAAAATCATGGGAAAATGGCATCAAAAAAATATGGGTTTTAAATGTCGGTTCGATCAAGGGGATTGAACAAGATATTGAATTTTATGCACGCTTTGCTTGGGAAGTGGGCAAAGAGACGTCCACTAGTGATATCAACCTATTTTTAAGCAATTGGTTGAGTCAAGAATTTCATGCTGAAATTGGGTGTGCGTGTGGTCCATTGTTCAATCGATTTACACAGATAATCAATGTTCGCAAAATCGAAATGATGGACAATCATGTTTTTCATCAAAATACGTTTGGAGATGAAGCGGCAGCCAGACTCAATCAAATCAAGATGTTGTTCGATCAAATGAACCAAATAGCAACACGCTTATCAACGATAGAAAAACCAGCTTTTTTTCAATTGATTCAAATGAAAGTGCAGGCAGCTTATTATAAAAACGCGGAATACTATTTTGCTGACCGTAGCATTTTGTCCTATGACCGAGAGAATTGGGCAGCAGCAGATTATTATACGCAAGTGTCTTCGGAATATACACAGTATTTAAGATGGCTCTTATTCTACTATAATCACCGCATGCTTCACGGCAAGTGGAAGGGGATCATGACCCCAGAAAGTGCACCTCCGCCCAATATGCGCATGTATCCGACGACAAAGCCCGCATTACGAACAACCCCACCAAAAGGCCAGGTCTTTATTTGGCAAGGAGGGAAATATGTCGATAAGCTGATCTTTGATGAGAATGGTCTTCGACAAAAATGGATAGAACTAGCCAATAAAAGTAAGGAGCAATTATCGTTTTCAATCAAAGCACCCAAATGGTTAAAGCTATCTTTGACATCCGGTACCCTCACAAGTGATCTTCCTGAACAGCGTATCCTGATTGAGATTGATGATACATTGTGTTTTACAGCCCTGGCGGGTCAAGTGGTTATTCAGTGGTCAAATGACCGTACCAGCATGATCGAAGTTGAGACAAAGCTTGCAGAACATGTAGTTACTGAAAAACAACCGAATTTGATTGAGGCGGATGGTTATTTGGCCTTTTCACCGACACATTTCGATGGCCAGTATCGATCTTCAGCAGGCCAATGGCAAGTACGTGCTTATTTAGGCAGATTTGAAGGAGCTGCGCTTGAAGCAGTTGTGCATAATGCTGAGAATAAAGATCGACCATACACTTTTTATCGATTTTCTTTGAACACTTCAGGGAGCCATTTAATCGAAATTTTTCGTATGCCTACCCTTGATTCAGTGGGCAGATTGCGTTTGGGTATCCAAGTAGACGATCATCCGGTTCAAATCGTGGAGACGGAAATTACCGATGAGCATCGAGGAAGGTGGCGTGAGGCAGTTTCAAATGAAGTCGATAAGTGTTACTGTCGCTTACCCTACCTTACGCAAGGGGCGCACACATTAAAAATAATTGCTTTCGATAAATATGTTGTGATTTCTAAAATTGTTATATATACCAAAGGATACCAGCATGCTCAATTAGGGCCGCCATCCAATCATGTACACCAGAAAGAAGCAAGAGATGAAACGTTGCCTCAGTTACCCCATGAATTAAAAAAATTTTGTGAAAAAGAATATCAAAGCAGCTGGGAAGAGATTCCTTTGCCAGAAATGATATATGTCAATGAAGCCTTTTATCAACAAGATTTTATTCATGCAAAATTGGTAAAAACCGTTCAAAACAAACGTTCTGCAAAAGCTATATACGATATTGATCAAAGTATAGCTTCCATTCAAGGGGGACACAATCCTTATGAAGATAAAGAGGGGAGTATTTTGATCGAAGCCGAAGATGTCATCAACCAAACACCATATGCCTACCATACAAGTGCACTGCCAGCTGAAACGAAAGGGAATTGGACACATATTGGTACACCTACGAATAATCATCATGGTCTAGGTATGTTTATTTCAGGTGAGGAAGGGATTTTATGGCAAAATCCATCGACTGCGCCTTCTTTGTACTATCACATTGAGCTCAAACAATCGAGTAATTATCATCTTTGGCTACTGCTGAAATATGATAGTAAGTATAGTGATAAAATTGCGTTGACTATAAACGGTGAAGCATTAAATGAACCTTTGCGTGCGACAACAAAAGGATTATTTCATTTCTTGACGACATCGATTTGGCATTGGAACCATGTGGCTACTGTTCATTTATCAAAAGGAAAACATGTCATTGGCATTCATGGGAAGAGCGCAAATGTGAAAATCGATCGTATTTTTATCACGAATCAAGACAGATTGCCGTTGTCAGATGATGAATGGCACGAATCAAGTGAAACAAAAAATAAATCATAAACAAAAGCAAGAAGGAAGGGTATTATGAAGGATATTACAGAAGAGTTACAGGCACAAATAGACCATGCTTCTTTAACGAATGGTCAAGTGATCACACCAGCAGGTGAATACTTAGTTGGCGCTATTTTCATCAAAAGCCATGTACACTTTGTTTTATCAGCCGAAACAACCCTCTATGGCAGCCCAAAATTGACTGATTATCCAGCATTTCATAATCGTGTTGCTGGGGTGGATATGGATTGGCCAGCCGCGATTTTGAATGTTGTTGAGGCAAAGAATGTTGTGATTTCAGGCACTGGTAAAATTGACGGTCAAGGTGCACATTGGTGGCGAAAATTTTGGGGAGAAGATGAAAAAAGTGGTATGATGGCTGACTATGCCCAAAAAGGTTTGCGTTGGGCAGCAGATTATGATTGCAAACGACCACGGAATATCTTGGTTTATCGCAGTCAAGGGGTCGAAATCAAGGGAATTCATTCTGAACAGTCGGGTTTTTGGAATACACAAGTGACCTACGCAAAAGATGTATTGATCGACGGAATCCATATCATCAATTCTAAAGGACCTAGTACGGACGGTATCGATATTGATTCATCAGAAAATGTTATCGTACAAAATGTCTATGTATCTTGCAACGATGACAATATTTGTATCAAGGCAGGAAGGGGAAAAGAAGCGCGGGAAAACCAAACCATTTGTCGAAATATTATCATCAGAGACTGTCATCTTGGCAAAGGATCTGGTATCACGATAGGCAGTGAAACTTCAGGTGGTATTGAAGATATACAGATACAGCGGATTCAATTTGATGGAACTGGTGTGGGCTTTAGAATCAAGTCAGCCAATGATCGAGGGGGATTCATTCGGAAAATAGCAGTATCGGATCTAAACATGAAGAATGTCCAATTTCCATTTCTGATCCAAACGGATTGGTACCCGGAGTATAGCTATGCGACGATCCCCCATGGGTATCAAGGAGAGATCCCAGATTATTGGTATAAACTAGTTGGAACAAGTAATTATTCCATTGGTCCCGCCAGAGTAACCGATATTTCGATTGAACAAGTATCTGTTGTCAACGATCCAAAAAGTAGTCGTTCTCGTGCTTTTTTCATTGAAGGGAATGTATCTGCGCCAATCGAACAGTTACGGTTCAAAGACGTAACGATCGAGGCCTACGAATATGGAAAAATTAGTGGTGTGAATCAGATGGATTTTCAAAAAGTCGCAGTGACTGCTTTGGAGGTAACCACAGGTGAAAACGATGTGTATGAAAGGTGAAGATAGAAAAAAGCGATAATTGATCGTTTTCTTGAGGCAGATATGCTATCGTTTAAAGATAGCGCTATCAAATTCAAAAGGAATCTTGTGTATCATTAGGAATAATGAGCAAAAGACATAATAAGAAAGGAATAAAACAATGCTTAATCTTGCAGTTAGAGGTCATGATGTATCAGGGATATCTAAGCCTGAGCAATTAGCTGAAGCGATTGCATCAAAAAATATCGGCAATGTGCAATTCGCATTAAGTGCGTCTTTTCCTGAATGGAGTGCAGCAGATAAAATCAATCCGGGGATGGGCACTTTTTTTAAACAGACATTCGAAGCAAAACATATTCAAATCGCATTGTTAAGTTGTTATAGCAATTTGATTCATCCAGATGCAGCAACCAGAGAAGACATACTTAAAAAATTTGAACAATACTTGTTCCATGCACGATATTTTGGCGCATCAATGGTTGCTTCGGAAACAGGCTCTGTTCTTGCGGAACTTGGGTATAGTGAGGCAAATTTCAACGATGATGTTTTTGATGATTTAATAGAAGTGGTTCAACGTTTGGTTTCTGTCGGTGAGCAACATCAAACCATGGTCGGTATTGAAGCGGGATTGAATCATCCATTATATTCAAATCATCGGATAGCAGAATTGATTGAACGGGTACCATCGCCTTACTTAGGGATTATCTATGACCCAACCAACTTGATCACAGCAGAAACGGCTGCAGAGCAAGTATCAATTGTTAAAGAGGCGTTTGAAATGTTTGGAGATAAAATTGTCTGCCTGCATTTAAAAGACTATCAAGTTGAGAAAAATGTGATCGTCCCGGTTCCATTAGGAGAAGGACAGATAGCTTATAAAGAAATATTGAGTATCTTGCAGGAAAAGAAACCGTTATGTTATATAGTACTGGAAGAAACAAAAGATGCAGGAATTGAACGGGCAGTCGCGTTGCTTGAGGATTTTCATTAAGAAAATCACCAATATAGTTTGGATAAGAACAGATTTTAAATTCTGTTGGTATTGAATTTTTAAATATGACATATAAAAAGAAAATGATTCTATGCCTGGATATATTAGTAAAAAGATTTCGTATACAAGCTACTTTCGGTCTGGTAAGCGGTTGTTAGCCGCTTATGAGAAGATTGAAAGTAGTTTGTTTATGTCTCATACAAAAAAATATATTCGCATGATGTATTGCCTAAGAGCTCATGGTTTTTAATTTCAATAATAATGTTGAGTGAGATCCTATCTTTTTGAGTAAAGAATTCAAGCGGGCTAAGCAGGTAAACTTTATTGATTATTTAACCAATGTCCGTATTGTAGAAGCAAAAAGACAATTATTGGAAACCAATCGTCAAATCAATGAAATAGCAGAAACCTTAGGGTATAATCCGAGCTACTTCAATCGTTTGTTTAAAAAGTGCACAGGAATGACCCCAGGACAATATCGAAAAAGACAGAGTTAGTTTAGGTATACATTATGGAAAAGCTCGTATTTTTATAGCTTTTACTCTGGTTTTTCTATATTTTCGCAATTGTATGTTTTGTATAATAAAAAAGAAAGCGATTTCTATAAAATGCTTAAAGATAGCATAAGAATGAATTGACGAAAATCTTATGAAAGAATAGATGGAGGAAAAAAAGAAATGAAAATCGTCTTAGCTGGAGATTCCACGATGGCGGATTACCCTGTTGATCAGCAACCAATGATGGGTTGGGGCCAAGCATTGCCTAGCTATTTATCGCCCGAAGTCACCGTGCATAATTTTGCGAAAAACGGCAGTACGACTCGTTCATTTATCGAAGAAGGTAGACTTGCTAAATTGATGCAGGAAGTGGACCCACAGACAATCGTTCTGTTGCAATTTGGACACAATGATCAAAAAGAAAAAAATAAAGTCACGATTGAAGAATATGTTGCTTTTTTAACAGATATAATTAGACGAATCAAAGATAAAGCAGGCATTCCAATCATATGTACCCCTGTTGAGCGACGTGTAGGGGACGAAGGGCAGTTGGCACATACTTTATCAGAATTCCAACCAGTCTTAAAAGAGCTTAGTCGTATTGAAGAAGTTGCTCTGTTTGATTTAAATCGGTATACCTATCATTATTATGAATCTTTAGGTTTAGAAGCTTCCAAAGCGTTATTTGTTTGGTTAAAACCTGGAGAGAATCCTAATTATCCTGCAGGTTTGGCAGATAACACACACTTTTCCCAGTCAGGAGCGCATATGGTTGCTCGTTACGTGAGCATACGTTTACAAGCGTACATGAATGAGCAGTCGTTATTTTCGAATACTTATTATGGTGCGTGTATGTATCCAGAAGTTTGGTCGGAAGAAATCATGCAATCTGATATTCAAACCATGAAACAAATAGGGATGAATTTTGCTAGGATTGGTGAATTTATGTGGCGTGATCTTGAGCCGAAACCTGGCGAATATGATTTTGAGTTGTTAGAACGGGTCTTAAAGCAGTATCAAACAAATGGTATCGATGTTTGTTTGTGTATTCCAACACCAACACCTCCTCGTTGGTTTACAAAGCAATATCCAGAGGCGTTGGTCACAAATCAAGATGGGACCAAAATGCACCATGGTTCAAGACAGCATGTATGTACAAACAATGAGGATTTTCGCCGCTATGCCTATCGATTGACGAGGAAAATCGCTGAGATTGCCGAAAAACATGAGAATGTAGTTATGCTGCAACTAGATAATGAATTTAAGTGCCATGTCGATCTTTGTTATTGTACATCTTGCCAAACCCGTTGGCATCAGTATTTAAAAGATACCTATCAAACCGTGACAAACTTAAATAAACGTTGGGGCACGACCGTGTGGAGTGAGTGGTACGATGCGTTTGATGATGTGATCTTGCCGTTAGCCACGCCATTCTTGCATAATTCCTCATTGATGAATGCATTTCGTCGTTTTACAACAGATACGTTAAATGAATTTGCGCATGATCTTTGTCACTTCATCCGTATGGAGACGGCTTTACCAATTACTCATAATTCAGCCTTTGGTTTTAATTTGCAAAATGATGAATTATTTGCAGATTTAGATGTTGCTGGATTTGATACTTATCCACCGGCAGACAATTATCCAGCGTATACGATGAACTTGGACCGATGGCGGAATGTTAAACCCGGAAATAAGGAAATGTTGTTGCTAGAAACGTGTACGGCAAACGCAGGACATATTGAAAATTATGCATCTCCTCGTCCCCGCGGATTCGTTACAAGTGAGGCATTCATTGGTTATGCTGGTAACCTGAAATCGTTTTGTTTTTGGCATTTTCGCGGACATCGCTTTGGTGTGGAGCAGCCCCATAGTGCCGTTTTAACTGCTTGGGGTGAGCCAGATCGTGGCTATGAGGACGTTGTCCGTATTGGTCAGCTAAAAAAACAAATCGTTCCGCTTTTGGCTGAAACAACTTATGTGCCAGCAAAAATAGCTATCATGTACTCAGATTATTCGAAACGGTTTTATACGATCGATCATGGAGGCGTTTATGACTATCGTGGTCTATTTACCGAATTTTATGGTAGTTTGATTCGCCAAGGAATCAGCTTAGAAATTATTCAAGAAAATAGTCCTTTAGAGGATTATGATGTTGTTTTGGCACCTTTTGTTCGCTGGATTAGTCCAACATTGCTTGAAAAATTTGCAGCTTTCACAGATAAGGGCGGTAAGCTGATACTGGGACCGATGACGGGTGATCGGACCAAGGAATTAGCATGGCCAGCCACAAATGGTTTAGATCGTTTAGGAGAATGGCTTGGATTTGATCAGATCCAACAATATCAGACATCGGAAAATAGTTGTTCTATCCGATATCAGCATCATTTAGAACCTTTGGATCGATTAGTCACTGTCTTTGACTTGCGAATTGATGGCACAATAGAAGCAACTGTTGGCAATCGTACAGTGATATCCAAACAAAAGAAGGGTGCCGGAGAAGTACTCTATCTAGGAGGTGTTCCCCGAGATTTAAGATCAAGTCAATTGTGGAAAGACTTTTGTGAAAAGGAAATTATCCCTTTTGAATCTGATCGTGAGTGGGCTCGTACAGCAAATGGTTTGGTGAAATACCGACGCGAATCTAAAACGTACATTCAGTTGTGGATAGTAAATATGGAATCAGTCAAAACAACTTATTTTATAGAAAAAGAAGGACGGGAACGTCTTAATGATGTTACTTTGACAATCGGAAAACATGTATTGGCACCGTATGAATATCAAATAATTGAATGGATGAAATAATTACCAGATGCAAAGAAGAAAATTCACTGCTGGAAGATTTATAGAGAGGAATCTGGTGTCTAGTAGAGTTTAAGCTATTTGAATCAAAAAGCAGCTAGGGCGCGGAACTAACCTAAAATTGTGAAACAGTAATAAAAAAGCATTTTCTTAGGCTGCTGATTTCCGATTTTCTATCGGTGATTGGTAGTCTAGTTTTTGGTGATTTCGAGTTTTATTTCATTCCTTTGACCAATTTTACAAATATTTCTGGTGCCACATCCTTTCCAATTCGTTGTACTTTTTTAACACCACAATATGTTGTTTTAAAAAGTTTGTTTTCATTTATAAAGTGTTGTTCGTGTGATTGATTTTCTGGACCTTTTCCATAAAATACTGTTTCCAGACCGGTTGAACCAGTCGGTGATTTTCATCATTACGATATCAGTGCTACCATGTTTCGATTCGTGTTTTGTTCTTCATACCCAATTATTCCATTATCGTTTTTACAGGAACTTTCTCTTATTTCATCTGTATAGCCATTTCTTTGATGTGGATCGGATAAGTCACTTGATTTCCCACTGAAAAAGCATTTCTTAGTTAAATTCATTGTAACTTGAATTCAACAAGAGGTACTTTTTTATTTTGTCTCAGTTTATTGGGTTAATCCCTTTTTCCAAAAAAAATGAGTATTTTTGACTTAGCGAAAACGAAAATTGAAGCGGAGGATTTGGTTTTAGACATGCTAACGGTAATTAATAATTTTGGTATCCATTTTTTAGTCTAATTTATTACTTACCTTGATTTTTTTGAGATATATTTAAGGAACTATTTTGGTTCCCCAAATTAGCTATTTAGTTTGGAATAGTATAATTATGCTTTATTTTTTATTATCAATCAAAATAATTTAATATTTTGAATAAATTTATGGATAAGTTGCAGTTTTTTTGTTAGTCTTAAACAAAGACGTTTATTCAAAAATAGATAAATAAAGCTTGAAAGATGATTAAAATGAGGCCTTATTTACCATGTTTTGTCGAGAGAATAATGGAAATTTTCTGAATTATCTGTGGTCAGTCCGAACTTTGAGCCTATTAGTAAATCTTCGGAAGAAAAAGCCAAGTTTAGGATAGTAAAGGAGTCTTTTTTTATTTCATTTAGTTCTAGCGGAAAGATATGATCAACGTCTTTGTTATAAGAACTTATCTAATAGAAAGAAGGGATTAGGAAAATGAAATCGATTAAAAGTAATGTAACAAAGCAGTTTGTTATGGTAGCAAGCCTTTTTCTTGTAGGTGCTTACGGCAGCAGCTCAGTAAATGCAAGTGAAGTGGCTGAGCCGATTAGTGCTACGGTTTGGGTTGCCCGTACAGTTGAACAAGTGAAACAAGATATTTCTGGAAACGAATATACTATAAAGTGGGGAGACACGTTAAGTGTAATCAGCGAAGCTACTAATATTACAATTGAAAGATTAGCGCAATGGAATAATATTAGTAATATTGATTTGATTTTTGCTGGGAACAAGTTAGTTTTTAGCGGGAATGTTGTTACTTTGGAAGATTCGAATGGGAATACAATCAGTCAAGCAATTATTCGTGATGAGGATAAAATTAATCCTGAAAAACCAGTTGGCGGAGAAATGAATAACTCTGATGATAGGAACGTATCTGGAGATAAAGACAATTCATCGACACCTTCAGAAGATAATGATGAGGATTCAGATGACACAACTACACCTACGCCACCTACAGATATTGATAATGACGGCGGCAATGGGAATGAAGTAACTACTCCCCCGGCGGAAGGTGATAATGAACAAAAAAAAGAACGTGAAATTACAGAAACAGTAGTAGAAGAAAATGCTATTTTTACTCGGCTTCGAGTGGGACCGTTCTTGAATACGACAGAATCATCAGCGTGGATGAAGGTTAATTATCCGGACGTAGTTAAGGGATACGAAGTTCATCCAGATGGCGATTATATTTATATCGTATTTGGGGTTGCTAACCCTGACCAAATCACTCCTCCCGAAGACGGCGATAATGAATCCAGCGGCGGTGACAATGGATCAGGAGAAGACAATGGTTCAGGCGGGGAAGAAACAGGAGCTATTACGCCTGTGAATTTAGGCAACAGTGGTATCTTTAAATCAACAGTTTCTGAAGCTAATGCAGTAGCGTATGCTTTATGGGCAGAAGGGAAATTTGTTGAATTCACTCATTTTGTAGTATATCCAGCATTAAATGCTAATGGTGAGATTATTGGATATACGGTTAATTTCGACTAAAATTTTTTATTGAATATAAATATCGAAAAAGGGACTGTGACATAAGACCTTAAGAAAGAGCCATAAATGACGAAAAATCGTTCATTTATGGCTCTTTTAACTTTATTTTCTCCAATAGAAAATCACATCGTTGTTCTTATCAATGAATTAGTCGAATCTTTTCAAATCAATGAGCCTTATCTATTGGGCCTCCCGAGAGAATATAATCTAGTTGCCATGATGAAGTTGGTTCTATTTGCCTATACAAGAGAAACCTTCAGTAGTCACAGGATTGAGCGCTTGGCCAAAGAAAATCTGTATGCGTACTGGCTGACTCAAGAACGTGCGTCGTCTTATCGAACCATTGCTCGTTTCTGCGTCTCAAATGATGTTACAGGAATGGACGAATGAAGGATTGGTACACCTGACAAAATACATTCGTATGCGTAATCTCATTGATGATGCATTGTTTATCGAGGGCACAAAAATTCTATCTTTTAAAATACATCTTTTATCTGATATGTTTATTTTTCTGTTAATTAGGTTAGTAGGATGTTAGATAGTTTGGATATAACAACTTCGACCGTCACATCTTTTTTGTGGCGCCTTTTTAATTTATTCGACTAATTGCTGTTGGCTAGCCTTCTTCTATGGTTATACAAATTTGCTTTACAATTGAGCCCTGATTGACCCTTATTTCGTTCAAAGAGGTTGGTTTCGGAAGACGCATGTCGTTTTCCATATAGACCTTAGCAACCATTTTCAACGCTTTCTGGGCCATCTCCATAGCAAATTTCATGTCGTCAGATGTAGAACCTGAGTACGCCTCTTTTATGTCAGGAAACTCAATATAATAACCTTCAGGGGATTCTTTTTTGAAAATTGCAGGGTATGTAATAGTCTTGTTTTTCATTTTAGTAACTCCTTTAGGCCTTTATAGAAAGCAAATATAGTTTTACTCTGATAACAATTTAATCCGTATATAGTTTAAATGCAAATAAAATGATAAACGGTAATCAATATAATTAAGTTGGCAAAACGAGCAATTAAAATACCAAAATATACTCAAAAATAAATTATTTTCGAATGCATTTTGTTTTATTCAAGGACGTGATTATCTAACTTACGTCGCGCCCACTTCTTTTCCAACAGACGTAGCCTTCATTAGTTTTGAAAATCATATTTTGGTTATTCCTTTCTTATTAGAAGATACGCTAAAATATAAATTAATTTAATATAGAAAGCTATGATTTTTTATAAATTCTTGAATTATACACCTTTAAGGTGTATAATAGGTGTATAGATAGGAGGGTTTACATGTCAACAAAAGAAAGATTGAATGTTAATTTGGATTCTGAATTGAAGAAAAATACAGCAGAAACATTAGAAGCATTAGGACTTGATTTTACAACCGCCATTAATATCTACTTCAAACAAATTGTTAGCAAACAAAAAATTCCTTTTGAAATATCTGCGCCAAAATACTACTCTGCCGAAGAAGTTATGGGAAAAAATTGGAGAGAAGACTTAGATGGTGTTGAGGATGAGTGGGAATGAGTTATATAATAAAATATACTCATGCTTCAAAAAAAGATTATGACAAACTAGACAATAGTCAAAAGTTGCAAGTAAGGAAGTCTTTAAAAAAAATTGAGGAATTTGGATTAGACACGGGACAACCACTTAAAGGAAAACTAGCAGATTGTAAAAAAATGAAACACAAAAAATTAGGTTTACGAGTGATATTCAAACAGTCTGAATTAGGTATTGAAATAATTGAAATTGTGGTGATTGGCAAAAGGACCGAAAAAGAAGTCTACAGGGAAGCTGAAAAAAGATTAGGCAGGTAGGCGATCATTATTGAATAAAGGGATCAGAAACTTAACATTTTTGATTATTATAAATTTTTGATAAAGAGAATTTAGAAAACACTATTCGATGTAAGGCTGTAGTTTCAATTGGCAGATACAGAGAATTTTGACGAATTTATTTTAAAATTGAAAATGTTAGTCGAAGCAGATGAAGAGGGGACATAAAAAGAAAAGGACCATATTACTTTCTTTCCATATTAAGATAAAGAAAATAAACTTTCTTTAAATAGGATGGTCATTATTTAATGAGCTAAACTTATTTGTGCGCACACGTTCATGGGTGTGCGCGTAAATAAGTTTTTTGTGCAGAAAAGGAGGGGCCGCAATTTAGGATTTTCCAAAGAAGTTTTTATTTACAAAAAATTTCTATCAGCGATTATTGATGAATGGTTCACTCTGTTTTCAATTGATATGTATCTTTGATTTTACTTTCAACTTTACAGGAAGCGCAATGGCTTTGTAAAACGTGATTCTTATAATTTTTTTTTCAAATATATTACAATATATAATGCGTGATGATAGAATAACAAACAATGCGTCTTTGATATAGCAACAGCTAAAAAAATTTATCAGTCTGAAAGATAAAGTTTACTTGTCACTTTTTTAAGTTTAATCTATGGATAAACGATGCATTACATATAAAAGTTCACCTAAGGAGAACCCCATGAAAGCTATTTTTTTCGATCTTGATGATACACTCTATGACCAACTGATACCATTTGAGCACGCCTATCGCGATCACTTCGCCTTATACGATATCCCGATCCCTGCACTTTACCAGCGGAGTCGTTTTCACAGTGATACTGTATTTCATGATACTGAAGCGGGCATTCTTACAGTTTCTGATATGCATCATTATCGTATTCAGCATGCAATGGCTGATTTTGGTTATCAAATCACACAAGCAGAAGCAGCCGCTTTTCAAAAAAGCTATTATGCTTATCAACAAAAAATTTCGTTGCTTGATGAGATCAAAGCAACGTTAGACTATTGTTATCAACAAAATATGATACTAGGTATCATTACAAATGGACCTAGTGCCCATCAACGGATGAAACTCAAGCAATTAGGTACGCAACAATGGATCCCTGCTAACCATATTTTTATATCATCAGAGGTCGGGATCGCTAAACCAGATCCGCGGATATTTTCATTGGCTGCTAGCAATACGCAATCTGCGCCGAATGAAATACTGTATATCGGTGATTCTTATCAAAATGATATCGTCGGGGCCAAAGGTGTGGGGTGGAAAACGATGTGGCTCAATCGCCGTCAAAGTTTGTTACCCGATAATCACCTCATACCAGATATGATCGTTGAACCGCAAGATCATTTACTTGAGAATATCATGACGTTATTAGAACGATAAAAACAGCGGCAATTTTATGAACAAGAAACTGAAGATTGCTTTATTCCATTGCTTCTGTGCGAAAAACCGCAGACATTTGCACCAGCAACGCCGCCTTATCTTCCTCAGAAGCAAACGAATGTTGAAGGGCATGTTCCATAATGGTTGCTAATTCTTCTGCCGTTAGCCCACAATGCTGGACCATGTGCCAATATTCGTTGGTCAACGTCGTATTCGATACGGTCCGATTGTCGGTATTCAAACAAAAGTGTACTTGATTTTGCAGCCATTCCCGTAATGGATAGGCAGCATAAGAATCAATTGCGCGGGTATGCACATTGCTTGTAGGACAGCCTTCGATCAGTACACCTTGTTCCCGCACGAACGCTTGTGTTGCTGGATCACCTTTTAAGGCGATGCCATGGCCGATCCGCTGTGCACCGCTCTCAATGGCTTGATAGATATTTTGGATACAACCGCATTCGCCGGCGTGCAACGTTAATTGGATCGGCTGTTCGTCAATAAATATGCGATAGCTTTCTGCTAAGTGGGGCACGTAGCCATCAACTTCAGGACCAGCTAAATCTAAGCCAACGACTTTGTCTTCAGATAAAGCAGTCGCTTCAGAAAAAATCGACGTGATGTCATGAAGTGCTTCCTGACGCATACCGATGATCAAGATGTTGCCTATGATCGGGTATCTGGTTTCTGCCAGAGCGATACCTTTTGCGACTGCTTGAATCGTTTGTTGGCAAGACAAGCCTTTTTGCATCGATAGACTTGGGGCAAAACGAATCTCGATATAGGCTATCCCATCTTCAGCAGCTTGTTCCATCACGTCAAAAGCTGCTCGTGTCAAAGCGTCTTCTGTCTGCAAGTAAGGCAAAACAAAATCAAAACAGTCCAAATAATCCTTGAGGTTATGACAATCAGCTGGTGCTTGCATATGTGTTCTGACAATGGTTTCGTCTTGGTTGATAAAGAGGCCTTGTTGATTGGCAATTTCGATAAGTGTTTGGGGACGAATTGATCCATCAAGATGACAATGCAATTCTATTTTAGGGAAAGTTTGGATTTGATGTTTTGTTAGCACGGTGTTCCTCCTAGCAGCAATTTTTTTAAGTATGAATATAGCATAATTCGCTTTTGTCCGCTATAGCAAAAATCAAATTCTCATAAACATCGCAAAAAAGCCGTTTTCCCCGAACATTGTAAGGGAAATTGGCTTTTTATTGTATGAAAATCAGATTAATTCAGTGAAGTCAACATAAGACAAAGTCAAATCATGGGCAGCTTCTTTTAACGTGAATTGCCCATCATAGGTGATAACGCCTTTGGCTAAGGCATGATTGCTGCGTAGTGCTTTTTCAGGATTTTGTGCCAATTCCCGTGCAAATGGTAATGTGGCAATGCTCAGAGCAATCGTAGCTGTTTGTGGAACGGCACCTGGCATGTTCGCGACTGCATAATGGATCACATCTTCTCGTTCGTAGGTTGGATCATCGTGGGTCGTTACTTTGTCCACTGTTTCAAAGATGCCACCTTGATCGATAGCGATATCGACGATCACAGATTTATCTGGCATACTTCTGACCATATCGGTAGTCACTAAGCATGGCGCTTTTTGTCCAGGAAGAAGTACAGCACCAATGGCTAAATCTGTTGTTTTTAACGCTGTTTCGATATTCAAACGATTGGAGTAAAGTGTTTGGACTTGCCCTGCAAATTGACGATCCAACGCTTGCAATCGGGGGATCGATACATCCAAAATCGTCACCTGCGCACCGAGGCCAATTGCGACTTTAGCCGCATTCTCGCCAGCTACACCCCCACCAATGATCGTGACGCGCCCTTGCCGCACACCGGGTACGCCAGATAGTAAAATGCCTTTACCGCCATAGATTTTTTCTAAGAACTGTGCCCCTATTTGAACCGACATTCGGCCGGCAATTTCGCTCATAGGTGAAAGAAGGGGCAAGGTACCATCATCTAACTGGACATTTTCATAACCGATCGCTGTCACTTTGGCACGCAATAATGCTTCGGCCAATGCTTTGTTGGCTGCGACGTGGAAATAGGTGAATAAAATCAAGCCTTCGTGAAGGTATGGATATTCTGCTGGTAATGGTTCTTTGACTTTCATCACCATATCGACTGCCCACGCTTCTTCGACTGAAACGATGGCGGCACCGACTACCTGATAGGCGTCATCGGAAAAAGTTGAGCCAAGGCCAGCGCCGGTTTCTACAAATACTTCATGACCGTCTTGTACCAGTTCATACACACCAGACGGTGGTAAAGCTACACGATTTTCATTGTTTTTGATTTCTTTTGGAATACCAATTTTCATTATTCTCACACCTCTCTTATGACTATTATAACGAGAAAGCGCGTTCTTGTGAAAAAGTATGCGAATAAAAATATTTTGTATAAAAAAATGCTATTCGCCAATGAAGGAAAATAGCACAAAGATGCAGGGATAAGCCCACTAGGTTTATACAGAAAAAGCCCAAAAACGGATACTTTGATCGGCAATCTCATCTAGTGTGTAATAAGAATCATAATGGTGTTTTTCAGGAGAATCATTCGGATCTAAGACAATGACGTGATCGTCTCGTATGCCTGCCAATACCATGATATGACCGGTTTCAGTAAAATCGCCAGCTGTGACAGAAACGATCACTGGCTGATCCGCGGCTAAATAACTGGACACTAAATCAAGATCCATGCCAAGGTCTTGATATTGATAACCATAGGCTTCAGCAAATGCGGGGAAGATACGCCAATCTGTTCCTTGGCCAGCGGCATAATAGCCATTGCCAGCCCAATCTCGTACTTCTGTTGGCAGCACTTCATGACCAGTGATTGCCGACGACACCATCGCTATCGAGGCAATCGCGCAGCCATTTTCGGCAATCGTTTGGCCACCGTCATAGCCATAGGCCTCATCACCCCACAGCTCATTTGTTTGTAAATATAAGGGTGTTTCGATTCCCTCGTCGATCAAATACAAAGATGCTTCTTCATTAAAAGCCGCATAATCCACTGTCCCTGGTTCATCCATTGACATGGAAACGATGCTTTCTTCGTAATCCCCCATATACGCTGACTGTACGAAAAATATGCCCCGTACAAAAGCGGCAAACAATAGTGCGATACCCAATAAAACCAGCAGCGGCTGTCGTTTCCGATACGTTTTGATCGATAACATCAAATCTCCTCCTCTCGCTTCACGTTTTCTCTCTTGATTCTAGTAAAACAAAGGAGGAGGGGACTGTCATCAGACCAGAGACGGATTCTAATCTTGGGACTGGGCTTCTTCTAACGCAATGCTGGTTTCTTCCCAGGCTTCTAACAGTTGTTCTTGTTGCTGGTGTGCTTCTTCCAGTTGTTGATTGAATGCCGTTAGTTTGACATGATCGTTCAAGGCTTCAGGCTCGGTCATAGCCTTTTCTAAATCGGCGATCGTTGTTTCAATCGCAGCAAGGTCATTTTCAATCTGATCAACTTTGCGTTGTAAGCTGCGGACAGCTTTTTGCTGTTCTTTGCTTTGGACAAAGTTTTTTTTGCCGGTCGATTGTTGTTTTTCTGTTGTGTCAGTAGCCAATAATGCTGCGATTTCAGCTTCTTCTAATTTCTTTTCTAAATAATAATCATAATCCCCTAAGTACAATTTGCTGCCAGTTTCGGACAACTCAATGACTTTCGTGGCAATTCGATTGATAAAGTAACGGTCATGGGATACAAAGAATAGGGTGCCTTCATAATCGATCAAGGCGTTTTCTAATACTTCTTTGCTGTCGATATCCAAATGGTTGGTGGGTTCATCCAATATCAAGAAATTGTCGTGGTCCATCGCTAGTTTAGCTAGTGCCACGCGGGCTTTTTCGCCACCACTCAGCAGCGTGATTGGTTTGTCAACATCTTCACCTGAGAATAAGAAACTGCCTAATATCGAACGAATCTCAACTTCTGGTGTTGTGGGATGGGCATCCCACAGTTCATGGAGAACCGTTTTGGTCGAATGCAAATCAGATTGTGTTTGGTCATAGTAACCAATCGTCACGTTCGCTCCTAGATGCACCGTGCCTTTGATCAATGGCAATTTATGAATCAATGATTTCAATAAAGTTGACTTGCCGATCCCGTTTGGCCCCACCAATGCAATCGCATCTTTACGACGAACATCTAAGTTGATTGGGCTTGATAGTATATCTTCTGGTGAATAGCCGATAGCGCCGTCTTCCAATTGCATGACGACATTGCCGGAAGGTTTTTCGATTGAAAAAAGGAAGTGGGCTGATTTTTCATCCCCTTGTGGGCGGTCGAGACGGTCCATTTTCTCCAGTTGTTTGCGTCGGCTTTGTGCCCGTTTGGTGGTAGAGGCGCGGACCAAATTGCGGGCAACAAAATCTTCTAATTTATTGATTTCATCTTGTTGTTTTTCAAAGGCTTTCCAGTCGCTTTGCAATTGTTCTGCTTTCAAGTCCAAGTATCGGCTGTAATTGCCTTTATAGTGACGCATTTTTTGGCGGCTCAATTCATAGACTTCATTGACGACTTTATCTAAAAAGTACCGGTCATGGGAAACGATCAATAGGGCACCTGCATATCCTTGTAGGTATGATTCCAACCAAGATAACGTGTCGATATCTAAATGGTTGGTTGGCTCATCCAATATCAAGATGTCTGGTTTTTGCAAGAGCATCTTAGCCAGTGCAAGGCGCGTTTTTTGTCCACCTGAAAGAGTAGCGATCGATTGTGTATAGAAAGAAGGATCGAATTGGAAGCCATGTAAAACTGAACGAATCTCATTTTCGTAGCCATAGCCATTTTTCTCGGCGAATTCATGTTGCAATTGATCATATTCTTTTAATAGTGAAGAAGAGTCTGCATTTGGATCAGCTTCTGAAATCGCTTGCTCAAGGCTGCGCATACGTTGCTCCATATTCCGAACAACAGTAAAGGCATCCAACATTTCTTCCCATACGGTTGCTTGACTGTTCAGTCCAGTATCTTGGGCTAGATACCCCATTGTCGCATTTTTGTTTTTTGCGATCGTGCCTTTATCTGGACTTTCAATGCCGGCAATGATTTTCAATAACGTTGATTTACCAGCACCGTTTCTACCTACAAGGGCAATGCGGGATTGACTGGCGATCTCGAGCTGGATATGCTCAAATAAAACCTCAGCACCGAAAAGACGGGCGATTTGGTTGGCTTGTAATAGAATCATGAATGTGTCATTCCTATCTGTAAGAAACTTGATGGTTCAAGACTGTAATCGCCTCATTTTATCATATCTTTGCATAAACAGCGATTGCTGAAAATGTTGATTTTAACATTTTTAAAAATAAATTTCAATTTATGAGCATTCAAATTGATTTTTGAACAATGTATTTGATATGATAGCTACATCACACGTGAATTTTTCACAATGGGGGAGTAATTTCTTTGAAAGATCATCAAATTCCAAAGGCGACTGCAAAACGATTGCCTTTATACTATCGTTACTTACGCATTTTGCACAATGCTGGCAAATTAAAAGTTTCATCAACCGAGTTAAGTGAAGCCGTTCAAGTGGATAGTGCGACGATTCGTCGTGACTTCTCCTATTTTGGCGAATTAGGAAAACGCGGCTATGGCTATGATGTCGAGAGCTTGATGCAATTTTTTGCCAAAACCTTGAACGAAGACCACATGACCAATGTGGCGTTAGTGGGTGTTGGTAATCTAGGCAGCGCCTTACTAAAATACAAATTCCATCAAAGCAACAGCATTCGGATCAGTGCTGCATTTGATGTGAGCGAAGATTTGGTTGGTCGTATCGTCGACGGTGTACCTGTCTATCCAATGGATGACATGAAAGAACAAGTGAAGATCCAACAAATCGATGTTGCGATCCTGACAGTACCTGCACAATACTCTCAAGATTTGGTCAATGATCTTGTGGAAGCTGGAATCAAAGGGATTTTAAACTTTACACCAGCACGAATCACAGCACCAAAAGGTGTATTGATCCAAAACGTTGACTTGACCAATGAATTGCAAACACTGATTTATTTCTTGCATTCAGGAAACGTACTATCTCACGAAGACACTGTAGATGAATTGGCTGCAGAAGAGTAAAGAGACAACAAAAACCACCTGGCGCGCACAGACGCATCAGGTGGTTTTGCTATTGTCTTTCATCCAATTGATCAAATAAATCAGCGTAGGAAATGCTGTCCAAATCAGACGTTGAAGCGGATCGATAGCGTTGTATCTGCTTCTCGAAACGCCGAAAATCAATGATTCGTGCCTCACGATGGACTTCTTTGCCTTTCAAGACAAGTAATACGACTGGCACTGTCATCACGGAAAAGTTTGCCGCGATGGCTGGAGCATCTAAAACGTTGATTGTGTAGAAAGGTAGGGTGTATGTTTCAGCAAGTTTTTTGACACGAGGCTTATCCGCCAGACAGATACTGCAATTTGGTTGTGAAAAATAGATGATGGCTAAGGGATGATCGTCGACAATTGTCGCTAAATCGGTGTTTTGGTTATTCTTCATGGTTATCACACTCCCTTAAAAATGTACCCGCCATTTATTTTTTTGTCAAAGATTCTGCTAGTGAATAAGAATATCTGGCGTATGTATTGAGTAAAACTTAAAGCTATCGTTAAAAAAGTGTCCCAAGAGAAGAAAACCATTGTGTTACCCAAAGAAAAAACGTATAGTAATTCCAGCAAATAGATATTATAGATAAAGAAGGTTAAAGGATTATGTTCCAATCATTGCCAAATTCAGTCTTGCAAATGAGCGTGATTTTTTTATCCATCGTCATCGAGGCTTTGCCTTTTGTTTTGTTAGGCTGTTTGATTTCAGGTGCATTACAAGTGTTTCTGACACCAGAACGGGTCACGAAAATTTTACCAAAAAATAAATTGGCGTCTATTACAGTCGGGTGCGGCTTAGGCGTGTTTTTCCCTTCTTGCGAATGCGGGATCGTGCCGATCGTCAATCAGTTTGTCAAAAAAGATGTACCGGTCTACACGGCTTTTGCATTTATGCTAACTGCGCCGATCGTCAACCCAATCGTGATTTTTTCCACCTTTATTGCGTTTGGCAATTCAGCGAAATTTGCCTTTTTACGGGTCGTTGGCAGTTTGATCGTCGCAATGGTCGTTGGTATATGGTTGGCTTATTTTAACCAGCATACTGTCTTGAAACAAAAGCTGATTGCTACACCTGATACCGATGCACATCATGGACACGCCCACCATCATCATCCGCACGATCAGACACAGGGAAAAGGACAGCAAATCAAAGCGTTGCTGCAGCATAGTTTGGATGAATTTTTTGATACGGGTCGTTATTTGATCATCGGGGGCTTGATTGCTTCTGCCATGCAAACCTATTTACCGACTGGGATGATGTTGACACTCGGATCAACGAAATTTTTGGCAGTGTTGGTGATGTTGCTGTTGGCATTGACATTGTCTTTATGTTCTGAGGCAGATGCCTTTATCGGTTCTTCCTTATTGAGCTTGTTCGGTGCTGGCCCAGTCGTTGGTTTTTTGGTATTTGGTCCAATGGTCGATATCAAAAATCTGTTGATGATGAAGCGTTATTTCAGTGGCCGATTTATTGCTTCACTGGTGGCCTTAGTCGCTGTTGTTGTATCGATTTATGCATGGGTGGTGTAGATAATGATCCGTTTTTTGATATTATCAGGTTATTTTGAGTTGATGATGTACTTGCAAGTTTCCGGAAAACTCAATCAGTTTATCAACGTCCATTATCGTTACTTGGCGATTTTGTCGATGGTCATTTCATTGGTTTTGGCGCTGGTGCAACTTTATTTTTGGGTCAAACAAGAACCAGCTCATCATCACGAGGACGATCATCAACATGGATTGGAAAAAAAGCATCAGCGCTTGATTGCTTATCTGTTGTTAGCATTACCGATCATTGTCGGTTTGTTTTTCCCAACTGTCAGTTTAGATACAACGATCGTTGAAGCAAAGGGCTTTAATTTTCCGTTAAGTGAAGAATCGGTGGGCGACCCTGAGATGACGACACAATATCTCAAACCAGATACGAGTTTGTATTTTAATAAAGATGATTATAATACACAGATGGAAACTTCTCTGGCTCAGTATGTCGATCAAGCGACGATTACGATCACAGATGAAAATTACCTAGAAGTGATGGAATTGATCTATACGTATCCAAGTGAGTTTATTGGGAAGAAAGTCACATATGAAGGCTTTGTCTATCATCAAGACCAAGATGATGTCAATGACATCTTTTTATTCCGCTTTGGGATCATTCATTGTGTGGCGGACTCTGGTGTTTTTGGTTTAAGAATGACCTTGCCAGCAGGTACTGTTGCAGAGAACAACCAGTGGCTGCAAGTAGAAGGCACGATTCAATCGCAGTATTATGCACCCTTCAAACGGGACTTGCCAATGGTCGCAGTAAAACAA
The DNA here is from genome assembly GCF_050529585.1 of Enterococcus sp. DIV0876. GTDB lineage: Bacteria > Bacillota > Bacilli > Lactobacillales > Enterococcaceae > Enterococcus_D. Next base: position 2,483,260 of record NZ_CP172882.1, on the reverse strand, counting down.
GTTTCAACAGTGGCTGCGCCTGACAATCAATATGTGTATCGGGCTTTTTAACTTTTTTTGATAAACTTCATAAAAACATCATAAAGCTTTGCTATAATAAAGAAAAAGATGAGCATATGTTTGTAGTTTTCAGCAACGTTTAGTACAATGATTACGAAAGATATGCTAAAATCTACACAAAGAGAGGTGTCGTGAAATGGGTTTTACAGATGAAACAGTTCGCTTCGATTTTGATGATAGTCGAAAAAAAGAGGTTAGTGAAACACTTGCTATCGTTTACCGAGCGTTAGAAGAAAAAGGATACAATCCGATCAATCAAATCGTCGGTTATCTCCTTTCTGGCGACCCGGCTTACATTCCTCGTTATCGGGATGCCCGGAATTTGATTCGTCGCCATGAAAGAGACGAAATCATGGAAGTGCTGATCCGCTATTACTTAGGCAATCACGGGATAAACCTATAATGAGAGTCATGGGATTAGATGTTGGCTCACGGACGGTCGGCGTGGCCGTGAGTGATCCGATGGGATGGACAGCGCAAGGAATCGAGATCATTCGTATCAATGAAGATGAAGATGATTTTGGTTATGACCGCTTGGCTGAGTTGGCCAAAGAATATGAAGTGACACACTTTGTGGTCGGTCTTCCCAAGAATATGAATAATACCATTGGCCCTAGAGCAGAGGCTTCAATGGCTTATGGCCAGGCAATCGAAGAACGATTTGGTTTGCCTGTTACCTATCAAGATGAACGTTTGACCACCGTACAAGCGGAGCGGATGCTAGTAGAACAAGGCAACGTTTCCCGCGCCAAACGGAAAAAAGTCATCGATAAATTAGCAGCAGTCATGATTTTGCAGAACTTTTTAGATGGGCCTGGAAAACAACTGTTTAAATGAAGAGAAAAGAGGAAAATACTATGGCAGAACACACACACGACCACAATCACGATCATGACCACGAAGGACATGAGCATATTACTTTAGTGGATGATCAAGGCAACGAAACTTTATACGAAATTCTTTTAACAGTAGATGGAACCGAAGAATTCGGTCGCAATTACGTGTTGCTATACCCAGCAGGCGTTCCAGAAGAAGAAGATGTTGAATTACAAGCCTATGCTTACGTGGAGAACGAAGACGGAACAGAAGGCGAATTGGAACAAATCGAAACTGAAGCAGAATGGGATATGATCGAAGAAGTCTTCAACACATTCATGGCTGAAGAAGAAGAATAGCATTGTGAAGTTGGACGCTGTGATGACAGTGTCCACCCTTTTTTATTTGACAAGATACGTAACCAAAAGAATGTCTATCATTCAAAAAAGAAGAGAGGAAACCAAATGTTAAGACCAATGATTCAAGCCGATGCCGCTGCCATTCAACAGTTAAATGCACATGATTTAGGTTATGACTTTCCATTGCCATCTGTCGATGAAAAATTGGCAGAAATTTTATCAGATACCAAGCACCATCTTTTACTTGTTTATCAAGAGTCTGAAGCAGGTGTAGTGGGTTATGTTCATGGTGAATTATACGAAACATTATATGCACCTACAATGGTCAATGTATTGGCTTTAGTGGTATCAAAAGACTATGAAAAGCGTGGGATCGGCAAGACATTGTTGACTGGCCTCGAAACGGAAGCAGCAAAGCGAGGCATTCAAGGGATTCGCTTGAATTCGGGTGCCAGCCGTACAGCAGCACATCAGTTTTATCATCATATGGGGTATCGGATGGACAAAGATCAAAAAAGGTTCATCAAGTTTATTGGATAGCAGGGACTGTAACATAAATCTTAAAAAACCGCATGAAATAAACGATTTTTCGTCATTTCATGCGGTTTTTTAGTTAGGATCACCCCCCCTCAAAAAGGGGGATGATTGAAGGCATAACGGTTCAATGTATATCACATGTCTTTTTTCAGCTCTGCATTCATTGCTTTCTTTCGAACGAAGTATTTCCGCACTTCTTCAATCAAAATAATAGGAAGTGGAATGCAGATCAAAAATAACCAGTCCCGTAACTGAATCCCAGTAGTGTTGAAAATCCCTTGAAGAAATGGGAGATACATCAAACAAGCAATCAATATAATTTCAAAAGCAATACCACCCAATACGCGCTTATTACTGAAAAAGCCAATAGAAAAGAGTGATTGACTGTCTGTTCGACAATTAAAGACTGCTGCAATTTGTGCAAAGACAATGGCCGAAAGTGTCATCGTAGTAGCCATTACGTAAACATTGCCGCTGTCGGCTAATGGAGCATTTGGCCAGCCATGGGTGTGATTGACGAAGAAATAAGCACCAATCGAAACGATAGAAGCCATGGCACCATACCAAGCAAAGGCTTTGAAAATTAAACTACGTGTCAACAGATGTTCCGAACGTTTTCGTGGCGGTTTTTTCATCGTACCTGCTTCGGTTTGTTCTGAGGCTAAGCTAAGTGCTGGCAGCATATCGGTGCCCAAATCGATGGACAAAATCTGCATGACTGTTAATGGCAGTGGAATTGCTCCACGGGAAAAGAGAAACAAAACAGAAGGAATTGCTTCTGGCATATTGCTGTTAAGGATATACAGCAAGAACTTGCGGATATTGTTATAAACAGTACGACCTTCCTCGATCGCATTGACGATAGAAGTGAAATTGTCATCTGTCAAGATCATATCGGCTGCTTCTTTGGCAACATCTGTCCCGGTAACGCCCATTGCAACGCCGATATCTGCTTTTTTCAAGGCGGGTGCATCATTGACACCGTCACCGGTGGACGCAACGATTTCGCCCATTTCTTGTAAATTAGCGACTACGCGATACTTTTGTTCCGGAGCGACACGAGCAAAAATGATTTGGTGCTTCAAATTTTCCTTCAACGCGTCATCAGACATGGCGGAAAGTTGATCTCCATTAATCACCCGTACATCATCACCAGAAACTACACCGATTTTGCGGGCGATGCTTTCAGCCGTCAAGCCATAATCACCAGTGACCATTATGATGCGAATGCTCGCATCATGACATTTTTTGATTGCTTCAATCACATTTTCCCGAGGTGGATCTTGGCTGGCCGTAAGACCGACGAAAATCAAGTCTGTTTCTGTGTTATCAACAGTATAATCGCTTTTTTCTTTTGTTAGTCGCGCAAAAGCAAACGCCAATGTGCGCAGACCTTCTTTGGCCAAATCATCATTTTTTGCCAAAATCTTTTGTTTGATCTCGTCTGTTAAGGGGCGTGCCTCACCATTCTTCAAGTAATGAGTGCAGCAGGAGAGAACTTCATTGATGCCGCCTTTAGTCAACACTAGAAGTTCCGACGCATGCTTGCGAATCGTTGTCATGCGTTTTCGTTGAGAGTCAAAAGGAATTTCACTGATTTTTTGATACTTTTTGACTTCATCTGGATAATCATAATCAGCTTTTTCCGCTAAAATCAGCAGAGAACCTTCATCTGGTGAGCCGACTAGTTGGTACTTACTGTTTTTTTGTTCGATCGCTGAATTGTTGTTTAACGTAGCGATCCGAATCAGTTCCAACAAATCAGCTTCTTCCGTTAGATTGATTCGGTGGCCATTTTTTGTCACGATGCCGTTTGGTTCATAACCAATCCCAGAAACGGCATAGTCATTTCCACCGGGGAGCCAGACTTGTTCTACGGTCATTTCGTTTTTGGTTAGTGTTCCGGTTTTATCAGAACAGATCACAGAGGTTTCACCCAATGTTTCCACACTATTTAGATGCTTCACCAGTGCATTTTTTGCTGCCATTTTTTCAACAGCCAATGCCAATGAAAGCGTCACTGTCGGCAGTAAACCTTCAGGGATGAACGCAACGACCATTCCCAAGGCAAAAATAAACGACTTCACCGGCGGATAGTCAACGAAAAAAACCGCGGCGACAAAGAAAATCGTACCGATCAAGATAGCGATAATGGACAATTGCCGCGTTAGTACGTCTAATTCTTTTTGCAAAGGACTTTTTGTTTCGGTAACAGAAGTAGTCAAAGAAGCAATCTGCCCAAATTCTGTATCCATCCCGGTGGCAACTACTAGCATTTCACCACTACCAGCCACCATTGCCGTTCCCTCATATACAAGGTTATCTTCTGAAAAACGTCCGGCCGCTTTAACGGCTGCTGGCGTCATGGCTGCAGCAGTTTTGTTGACGGTGGTGGATTCGCCTGTTAATGCTGACTGATTGACCTCGACACGATCAGCGATCAATAACCGACCATCAGCTGGAATATTATCGCCGCTTTTCAGTTTGACGACATCTCCTGGAACGAGTTCTTCGACTAAAAGGTTGACCGTTTGTCCATCTCGAATGACTGTGGTATAACTAGGCAGCATTTTTTGCAGCGCATCAGTTGCTTGGGTGGCTCGGTATTGTTGCCAAAAGCTAAAGGCACCGTTGATAACATTGACCAACCAAATGGCGATACCTAATTCTTTCATATCTGCAAAAAAAGCAATGAACCCAGCTACCCAGAGCAATAAGGCCATTAGACTAGTGAAATTTTGCAAGAATGTTTTCACCAAGGACGTTTTTTTTGCTGCTTGAATCATATTTTTGCCGTACTTTGCTAAGCGCTTGTCGGCCTCAGTTTGGCTTAATCCATTGGCGGAAGAGCCTGTCTTTTGATAAAGCTCATCCAGCGACAAGGTGGCAAAGTCTTGGATCGTTTTTTTGCGGTCCATAGTATCACCTCATGTATTTATTCGATTTCCGCTGATTTATTTTATTCAGCAGATTTTGCTAGATTGCCCAGCGAGCATTTTTTGTTACTCGTTATTTAAGGCAATTTGTCATAAATAATTATAGCACCGTTGCGTATCTTATACTAATCTCACTCCCCTGAAAAAATGACTGTCTCACAATGTAGAAGGGTGTCGTTTGTGGTATGGGCTGATAGTAAACGTCAAAAATGAAAAGTATTTTGAAAAAAAGTGATGTCAAATTTCGACTGTCAGATAATTACAGACACTTCATATCCGCGCAAATATCCATCATCGGAAAAAGGATTGATTTAGTTATCTCACTCAATCGCTTCACGAGCGGATGATTTGCCCGACAAGCCAAAGAAGAGTAGGATAAAAATGTAAACGTTATCTTATTGGAGAGCAGGGATTGGAATGGGAAAATTATATGAAGCAAGTACAGCAGAAGGATCGATTGATTTTATCAATATGCAAGATTTAGAGCGGGAAGCTGAAAAAGTGATTCCCACAGGCGGCTATGGGTATATCAGCAGCGGCGCGGGGGATATCTTTACTTATCGTGAAAATGAACGCGCTTTTAACCATAAATTGATTATTCCGCATGTTTTAAAGGATATTGAATTGCCAGATACAACGACTGAAATATATGGAGAAAAACTAACCGCGCCAATCATCATGGCACCAGTTGCCGCCCATGGATTAGCAAACGTTGCTGCTGAACGGGCGTCTGCCAAAGGCGTGGCTGATTTTGGTACCGTATTCACAGCGAGTTCTTATGCTTCTTGTACATTAGAGGAGATTCGCGCAGCAGGCGGCGAGAAAGCACCGCAATGGTTCCAGTTTTATATGAGTAAAGATGATGGCATCAATCGAGATATTTTGGCAATGGCCAAGCGAAACGGCGCACAAGCCATCGTGTTGACTGCCGATGCTACTGTCGGAGGCAACCGTGAAACTGACCGTCGGAATGGGTTTACCTTTCCTTTGGCGATGCCGATCGTCCAAGCGTATCAAGCGGGGGTTGGTCAAACAATGGATGCCGTCTATGGTTCATCTAAACAAAAATTAAGTCCGGCAGATGTGGCTTTCATTGCCAAAGAAGCGGATTTGCCCGTATATGTCAAAGGCGTCCAATCGGAAGAGGACGTAGCGCGTGCATTAGATGCAGGCGCACAAGGTATCTGGGTCTCCAATCATGGCGGCCGACAATTAGATGGTGGACCTGCGTCTTTTGATTCGTTGCAAATCGTTGCTGAAGCAGTGGCAGGCCGTGTGCCCATCATTTTTGATAGTGGCGTGCGTCGCGGACAACATGTCTTTAAAGCGATCGCTTCTGGTGCAGATTTGGTGGCAATCGGCAGACCAGCAATCTACGGATTGGCTTTAGGTGGTCAAACAGGGGTCAAACAAGTGTTTGATTTCTTCAAGAAAGAGTTAGAGATGGTCATGCAATTGGCTGGTACACAAGATGTGGCAGCCATCAAAAAAGCCGTTTTGCGGGAAAATCGGTATATGTAGAGAAGAACAAGGGGCTTTCTAGGCTCCTTGTTTTTTTAAAGAAATTGTCTTGGGGGAGCGTTAGGTCCAGATAAATCGGATGGCAAAGGTTTTTCTTGATGATTGATCAATAAATGCAATAGATTTATTGTGGTGTAAATCATTTTGAATCAGTCGGTGAATCAGCTACACTAAATATAGGGTGTAAAAAGAGCTATAGGATAAAGGAGCGAGTTGTATGATACCCAAGAAAATTCATTATTGCTGGTTTGGCGGCAATCCATTAGGCGAACAAGAAAAAAAATATATGGACACCTGGCGTAAGTATTGTCCAGATTATGAAATCAAACGCTGGGATGAGTCAACAATCGATTTGTCTAAATTTGGGCCTTACCTCAAAGAAGCATATGAACAAGAAGAATGGGCCTTTGTCTCCGATGTTGTACGCTTGTACGCGTTGGTGACAGAAGGTGGAATATATATGGACACCGATATCGAAGTCGTTAAACCTTTGGATCGTTTATTGACGTTGGATGCCTTTATGGGCTTTGAGATCGAGACCAAAATCTCTACTGGTATTATTGGTGCGATTCCCCATCAAGTATTTATGGAAGAGTGGCTCCATGATTATGACGATCGGAAATTTGTACGTGCAGAAAAAACAGAAGACGTTGTGACCAATGTGATCCGTGTGACGGAATTATTGCAACAGCACGGCTTACAGTTGAATAATGAAAAACAAACGGTTGATGGGGTAACGGTCTTCCCGCAAATGACTTTTTCACCAAAAAGTTACATCACTGGGGAAGTCGAGGAAGATCCTGCAACGATGGTTATCCATCAGTTTTCTGGTTCATGGCTATAAAATATGAAAGCCCGATGGTTGGGCTTTTTTTTGTTGGAATGGGGAAATGGTTTGTGATAGAATAATCTGATGAAACTAAGGAGGGGCAGCTGTGAAGATCAAACAATGCACACTTGCAGACTTAGAAGAACTGGCACAAATCAGTGTGAGCACCTACTTTGACACATTCGAGGCTTTCAATACTGAGGAAAATATGCGTGTTTATTTAGAAGAAGCGTATAACAAACCCAAACTAACCAAAGAATTGCAAACGACTGAATCGGCGTTCTTTTTCATTCAAATTGAAGGGGAAACAGCTGGGTATCTTAAAATCAATTGGGGGAATGCCCAAACAGAATCGATTGCGCCCAATGGGTTAGAGATTGAACGCATCTATATCAAAGCTGCATGGAAGCGTCGAGGATACGGGAAATATTTACTGAAGTACGCTGAGGAACAGGCTCTTGTTATGGGCAAAAGCTCGATTTGGTTAGGCGTTTGGGAACATAATTCCCACGCATTGGCGTTTTACCAGAAAATGGGATTTAAAAAAGTTGGCAGCCATTCCTTTTTTATGGGGGATGATGAGCAGACGGATTTCTTAATGGAAAGACAGCTTGGGTAAGCTGAATGCAGGGAAAGCAACAGACAAAGAAATCGCTGTTCATTTTTTGGGCAATCAAGTATAGTTAAAAGGATCAGTCAAAAAATATACACGAGCAATCATTAAGGAGTTTAAAGCAAATGGAAGAACGAAAAAATGAAAGTGTGTTATCCCGATTTATAAAGGGGGTCATTATTGCATTGGGCTTCATTTTGCCAGGGGTTTCAGGTGGCGTATTGGCTGCGATTTTGGGCATTTACGAACGTATGCTCCGATTTATGGCGCATCTAACCAAAAATTTCAAAGAAAACCTGCTGTTTTTCTTACCAGTGGGCATCGGTGGAATCGTAGGGATCGGGCTTTTATCGAAACCTTTAGAATGGTTATTGCAGAATTACCAGATTATCGTACTTTGGGGGTTCGCCGGAGCGATCGTGGGGACATTGCCTGCCTTAGCCAAAGAATCCACTATAAAGAGTAAGCGTACAAAAGGTGATCTGTTCTGGTTTTTCGGTACCATGGTCATTGGATTTTTATTTTTGTATTTCATGGGAGATATATTAGGCACGATCCCAGCCAACTTCTTCGGCTTTGTATTGGCTGGTGGTTTGATTGCATTAGGCGTTTTGGTGCCAGGGTTAAGCCCATCTAATTTACTTTTAGTATTAGGGCTGTATGATCCAATGCTGAAAGGGTTCAAGAGTTTCGATATTATTGGCGTGTTTTTACCAATCGCAATTGGCGGTTTGGCAGTTATGCTGCTATTTTCTAAACTGATGGAATGGTTATTGACGCATTTTCATTCAAAAGTGTACCATTTTATTTTAGGTATTGTGATTGCATCAACTGTGTTGATCGTTATTCCACCAGTTGCCGATTATGCAGGTTTCACATGGTTAACGGCAGTGATGGGGATCATCATGTTTGGCTTAGGTTTGTGGTTAGGCGCATGGATGAGTAAGTTGGAAGATAAGTACAAATAGAAAAAAACGCTAAGAGTGGGTAAAACCACTCTTTTTTTGTTTTCACAAAAAATATAAGTTCTAACCCAAAAATATAACAGGATTATAAACTGTTATATTTTGATTGCGCTTTTTGATGGGTTTTGATATATTAATCAGTATAAATAATGTTTGATGTAGATGTGATACAGAATGTACATGTGTTTTATTCGATAACGCGTTTTATTTATTTTTTTGAAGGGTAACGCTGAGCATTTAGGGAGGGATACCATGCAAGATGCAACGTATTGGGCAGAACAATTAAGAAACGGTCATCTCAGTTTTCATGAACGCCTAGAAATGATCGAAAGAAAGATTGCACAACAAAATCCGAAATTGAATGCACTCATTCATGTTGACCGTGAGGCTGCGCTGAAAGAATCTCAGACAGGAAACAATCAAAATCGTCTTTTTGGCGGACAACCGATTCCTTTAAAGATTCTCGGTCAAACAAAGGCGGGCTGGCCAGCAACTGCGGGGGCAAAGATGTTTTCAGACAAGAAAGCATCTCAGACAGCACATTTCGTAAGGGGGCTTGAACAAGCCGGTTTTGTTCCCTTTGGACAAACCAATGCACCAGAATTCGGTTTTAAAAATATCACCGATCCCGAACTATATGGGCCGACCCGTAATCCATGGAATACCATGTTCTCTGCAGGTGGTTCAAGTGGCGGTGCCGCAGCAGCGGTTGCCAGTGGGATGTTTCCGATCGCGGGTGCTAGTGATGGCGGCGGTTCGATTCGTATTCCTGCTTCTTTTACAGGGTTGATCGGATTGAAACCTACAAGAGGATCAATGCCGGTTGGGCCGGGAGAATGGCGAAGTTGGCAAGGTGCTTCAATCAATTTTGCCTTAACGATTTCTATGCGTGATACACAACGTTTGTTTTACGGGTTGCGGACATCGCAGCCGGCGGCACCCTATCAAGCACCGCAAGTAGAATGGACCCATCAGAAAGCAAGTCAGCAGAAACATGTAAAAATTGCTTTTTCGACACAATCACCTGTTGGTAGGCATGTGTCAGAAACGGCGATTCAAGCTGTGAGAAAAGCAGCCGATTTCTTGACTGAACAAGGACACCAAGTGGAAGAAGTCGACTATCCAATCGATGGTCAGCAAATGATGCAAAGCTATTATGCCATGAATGGCGGCGAGACTGCGGCGATGTTCGCTGATATTGAGCAGGCACGAGGACAAGTCGTTGGCATAGATGAGGTGGAGTTGATGACGTGGGGCGTATATCAATATGGCCGTAAACTATCGGCGGCTACTTACATTCAAGCGCTGCAGTACTGGGATCAAATCACAGAAAAAATGGAAAACTTTTTTGAGACATATGATCTATTTTTGACACCGACAACAGCTGAAACGGCGCCATTGGTGGATGCTGACCTACAAAGCGATGTGATCCGTCGCAACTTAGAAACGATCGATACTTTGTCAGAAAGACAGGCGGCGGATTTGATTTATGAGATGTTTGATCAAAGTTACCAACTAACCCCGTATACGCAATTGGCAAATTTGACCGGTCAACCAGCCATCAGTTTGCCAACAATGATGAGTGCGCACAGGTTACCACTGGGGATCCAGTTTATGGCATCAAAAGGCCGGGAAGATCTGCTTTTTCAAATCGGTCAACTTTTTGAAATGCATGGGCAGTTCAAATTGCCGCCCCAAGTAACAGAATAACGATTTTATAGGAGGAAATAATGAATATGTGGCATAAAGGGAAAATATCAGTATTGATTGGTTTGGCGGCTTTGACTTTAGGTGCTTGCGGCAATCAATCTAGTACAGCAGAAGAAGATCAAAGTTTAAGTAAAGTGGAAGAAGCTAAAACGTTGGTGGTTGCAACGTCAGGCACACTTTATCCATCTTCTTATTACAATGACAGCAATGAATTGGTGGGTTATGATGTCGATGTGGCCAAAGAAGTTGCCAAGCGATTGGCTGTTGAGATCGACTTTAAAGAATACAATGTTGATGGACAAGTGTCTTCTTTAGATAAAGGAGAAGCTGATTTTGCCGCCAATGACTTTGGCTTATCGGGTGATCGGGCGGAGAAATTTAGTTTGTCAGAACCAATCAAGTATTCATTTGATAGTATGATCGTGCGGCAAAGTGATGATTCAGGTATTGCTTCTTTAGAAGATTTGGCTGGTAAAAAAGCAGCAGGGGAGCCGAATACCAGCTATATGAAATTAGCGGAATCTTACGGAGCAGAATTGGTGACGTATGATAATGCAACGAATGACCAATATTTGACGGATGTAGCCAATGGACGGACAGATGTGATTTTGAATGATTACTACTTGCAAAAAATGTCCGTAGCAGCATTGCCTGATATCCCTGTTAAAATTTTAGAAGATGTCTATTTTAATCCGAATGAAACGGGCTTTTTATTTAAAAAAGAACATAAAGCATTACTAGATAAGGTCAATGAGATTTTGGCAGAGATGCAATCAGACGGCACATTAAAAGAAATCTCGGATACTTACTTTCAAACAGATGTGTCAGTCAAATCTGACAAAGCGATTGAAATGGTAGAAACAAAATAATGTATATCCCAACGTTAGATTTTTCGTTGATGTGGGAATCCATTCCATATCTATTGACAGGTTTATCCTATACGATTGGGATTGCAGTTGTTTCGTTTCTGGGAGGAAATATCCTTGGTTTGATGCTGACTTTTTTAGGGCTGCTGCCGCAGCCAATGATTCGAGTGCTGGTTAGAGGATATTTGTCTTTTTTGCGGGGCGTTCCTGCGCTCGTGTTATTGTTCTTGCTTTATTTTGGGTTGCCTTATCAATTGCCAGCATTGGCGGCTGCTATCATCTGTTTTACATTGACCAGCAGTGCTTTTATCGGCGAAATCTATCGTGGGTCGATTGCTGGAGTAGATCGTGGGCAATTTGATGCCGCGTATGCCTTAGGACTATCTTTTAGTAAAACGATGCGGTTGATTATTCTGCCTCAGGCCTTTCGTATTTCGGTACCTGCTTTAAGCAACGTGGCAATGGATTTGTTAAAAGGCACCTCATTGGCAGCCATGATCACGATCCCAGATATTTTTCAAAAAGCCAAAATCGTAGGTGGACGAACCTTTGACTATATGTCGATGTATGTTCTAGTTGCCATCATTTATTGGCTCCTTTGTATGGGGATCGAAACAGGACAGAAGCGATTAGAAAGGTATTTTACCCAGAGGTATGCAGGTGTGATGAAATAAACGATTGATATTTTACGGATAAAAACCATCTCTATGTGTCATTAGAGATGGTTTTTATCATTTTTGACAGGTACTTTATCTATTTCCTTTATCTATTGGTACGAAGAAATCAGCTTCCGTTGCCATACAGAACACATTCCATGGTAAAATAATCAAAAATACAGTTTAGAAGGAGCAGTCGATGAAATACGAATGGCGTAAACAAGAGAAAGATGTGTATTTACCAAAAGAGCCGATGATTCTCACAGTACCTACGTATCATTTTATTGGTTTAAGCAGTCAAGGTGACCCTAATCGACCCGAATTTGCGCATCAGATTGAGGCGTTATATAGCATGGCCTACAGTATTCGCATGGGATTGAAAAAAGGCACGATCGGGCCAAAAACTTTCGAATATACTGTGTACCCATTAGAAGGTGTCTGGACTGCTAAAACCAAACCTGAAGGACCTGTTAATAAAGATGAATTGATTTACAAAATCATGATTCGTCAGCCTGAACAGGTAACAGAAAGCATGTTTCAAACCCAATTAATGCAAATCAAAGAAAAAAAGAATAATCCATACCTCGATCAACTGATATTTGAAAGCTATGAGGAAGGATTGGCCCTCCAAGCATTACATGTTGGATCTTTTGATACGGAAGTTGAAACGTTTGCGAAGATGAAAGAGTTATTGCATCAAGAGAAATTGATGATACAGCAGACAATGGATCATTTTCAGCACCGCGAAATCTATTTGACCGATCCTAGAAAGACAGCCCCTGAGAAGGCCAAGACAGTGTTGAGATGGGCGGTGGAAACGATAGACGATGAATCTTTTGAAACAAATAGCGACCAAACCGTTGATCAAAGTCTGTCGATTTCAAAATGATCCACTATTTTTTGATGTTTGAGAATGAGAACTTATGTGAAAAGAAATGCATGAATAATAGCGGCTAGTAAGGCATGTAATGAATAAATTTATCATAAAATAGCATTTTTTCGTTATTTTATAATGTTATAGAATTAAAAGATGATTGTCTTTTTAAGCGGTTGCATTTATAATGACAATTCATGAGGGAGTGTCTTCAAAAGTGTTTAGGAGGACAATGTAAATGACAAGAGAACAACGAATAATCGAGCTAATTAAAAACTCCTCTAAAGATATCGATACAATGACAATTGCCAAAGAACTTGTGTTAGATCGTCCTAGTGTATCTAGAATACTCAATAGATTAGTTGATCAAGGAAAAATCGTCAAGATTTCTGGGAAACCAGTTTTGTACAAATATAATTCAGACAAAAAAAAGAAGAATAGCATCGAACTTTTTGAAGAATCAAATCCCTCTTTGAAGCATGCGATTGATCAAGCAAAATCAAGTATCCTCTATCCACCAAATGGAATCAATACCCTTATCGTTGGTGAAACAGGTGTTGGAAAGTCTCATTTTGCTGAGATGATGCATCAATTTGCGCTTGAAATGTCCGTTTTAAAAAAAGATGCACCGTTTATTTTGTTTAACTGTGCAGACTATGCAAAAAATCCTGAATTATTGATGGGGATTCTTTTTGGTGTCAAGAAAGGCGCGTATACCGGTGCTGATCAAGACAAAGTAGGTTTAATTGAATTAGCAGATAATGGTATGCTTTTTTTAGATGAGATCCACAATTTACCTCAGCAAGGCCAAGAGATCCTTTTTACATTTATCGATCAAGGCGTATATCGTCGATTGGGAGAGAGTACGGGCCATAGAAAGGCCTCTGTACGTATTATAGGTGCAACCAGTGAATCGATTGTTTCGACATTGGTTCAACCTTTTCGTCGGCGAATGCCAATGTTGATCGAGATTCCAAATTTGAATCACCGTATGGAATCAGAGCGTGCTGAATTGATTCAATTATTCTTCAATCAAGAAGCGAGGATATTAGATCAAGAAATTTATATATCGAAAGATGTCTTTATTTCGCTGCTTTTTTATCATTGTCCAAATAACATTGGACAATTAAAATCTGATATCCAGTTATTATGTGCCAAAGCCTATTCGGATTACCTATTAGAAAGACAAAAAAACATTCAAATAGATACCAAAGATCTTCCTAGTACGATAGCTGACGGGTTATTGGATACGACTGAACATCGTGCATTAAGAGTAAAATCTGATTATTATTCTACGCAGAAAATATGTTTTAAACCAATTGATAATGATGAAGAGAGTGATCAGTCTATTTATTCATTGTTAGATAATACTGTTTCTGGGTTAAGTGAAGAACACCTAGGCTCTGATCAAATGAAAAAAATAGTTGAGCAAGAAATCGATAACTATTTTTCTTCAATTACACACACCAGCAATGGGATAAACTTAGCGCCAATTGAATCGATTATTGATGAAAAAAGCTATAAAACTATCAGAAAAGTCGTTGATTTGGTACATACAGAATTACATGTCAACTGGGATCAAAATATTGAAATGGGCTTTATTTTGCACTTGCATCACTTGATTGAAGGTGCAAAAAACAATCAAAACCATGCCCACTTTGATGAGGAAATCAATATAGACTATCAACTCCATCATAGAAAAGAATTTTTATTGGCTGTTCGTTGTATACAACTAATCAGCTTTGAAGAAAAAGTCCAATTACCGTATGAAGAATCTAATAATCTTGTTTCTTTTTTTATCAATGTATTTGATCAAAAATCAGAAAAGAAAAAAAACGTGCAAATCTTAGTGATCGCACACGGTGATTCCACAGCGACTTCAATGGCCAAAACGGTCAATCAGTTATTGAATACACATGCGGTATCGGCATTTGATGCGCCGTTAAACAAAAATCCATCCCTCGTCATTGAGGAAGTAAAAAACTATTTGCAAATCAATAACACAGGAGAAGATATTCTATGTTTAGTAGATATGGGTTCTTTTATGCATATCTGTTCTGATTTGGAAAATCTTTTGCAGGTTAAGGTCTTAGCATTGCCGCTGGTCAGCACGCTGCATGTGTTGGAAGCCACGAGAAAATCAATCTTAGGTGAAAATGTCAAAAACATCTATCAATCTTTGTTATCGGTAAACTTTGAATTTTTTGGCTGTCATGTAAATGAAGAATCGTCGTTACCTGAAAAAAGCAGCGTGATTTACGATATAAATAAACCGATAGCCATTCTTACCTGTTGCTTAACAGGCCATGGTACGGCTAAATACTTAAAGGATATCATTGAAAAATCCTTATTGGCTGAATTTCCTGAGTTAAGCGTGATTCCATTGCAGCTAAACCAAGACCAATTAAATCGAAAAGAAATAGATGCGCTTTCTCAAAAATATGAAATTTTGGCAATCGTATCGACATTTCATGTGGACTACCATTTAAAACAGTATAATGTGTCCGATATTATCAACGGAAATGGTATTGAACAGATCAAAGAACAAATAAAAGATGCTTTGATTGGAAATCAAATCAAAAAATCTTTAGGACGTGAATTAAAACATGTAGATGGATCTATGCTATTTGTTGATCTTCTATCTGTTAACCAAGCAATCGAGCAAGTCTTGAAAGTTTATTTATCAAAAAATGAGTTGATTGGCGTCATCATGCATACGGCGATTTTAATTGACAATCTTAAACAAGGTATGACATTTCCTGTGTCCATCAACCATGATATAAGTAGATACCAAGAGGAATTGGACCATTTGCATACCTGTTTTTATCCATTGGAGAAAAAATATAGTTTTGATTTAACTGAGACTGAGTTGTTTCCGATACTCGAATATTATTTTCATTTAAGATAAGATGTGTGTCCTTTTGATAGTGACACACATCTTTTTTTGGGACACAGCTGGTAAGATATCTTGACAGATAAGCAATCTAAAAAGTTGGCATGGTACTTGCATATATAAAAGTGTAGGAGGGGATAATCATGGAAAACGAAATGAAAATTATGCAATTAATCGCTCAAGGCGGTGATGCGCGGAGTTATGCGATGAAAGGTATTGCCTTAGCGCGTAAATCAAAAATAGCTGAAGCAAAAGAAGCAATCAAAACGGGAAGGGCTTCGGTCACAAAAGCCCATCATATACAAACGGAGTTGATTCAAAAAGAAGCAAGTGGAGAGAAACAAGAGATTACGCTCTTAATGATTCACGCACAAGACCATTTAATGAATGCAATGACGGTACTTGATTTGGCTGAAGAATTTATCTACGTGTATGAAAGAGAGGAAGATGAAAAATGAAAAAAATATTGTTGGTGTGTGCGGCAGGAATGTCTACAAGCCTTTTGGTAAATAAAATGAAGGATGAGGCCACTCAGCAGGGGATTGACGTAGAAATAAAAGCTGTGGCAAAAGAAAAACTTGCGGAAAATATCGAAGGGTCAAATGTTGTATTGTTAGGTCCGCAAATTGGATATTTGGAAGATGACTTTAAAGAAGAGTATAAAGATATGCAGATTCCGATCCGTGTTATCAATTCTATCGACTATGGCATGATGAATGGCAAAAAAATATTGGCTGACTCACTATAAGAAAGGAGAAAAACAATGGATGCATTGATGCAAACAATGAACAAAAAATTAGCTCCAATAGCAAAAGCGTTTGATACAAATAGGTATTTAGATGCAATAAAAAACGGTTTTTATGGTGTGATGCCTTTTTTGATTCTAGGATCATTCCTATTGATTTTTAGTAATCTGCCGATCAATGGCTATAGTGATTTCATGGCAGGTTTATTTGGGGCTTCGTGGGATCGCGTGTTTACTATTCCATATGAGGCAACAATGAGTATTATGACTTTATATGTGATTATGGGGTCGGCAAAATCTTTAGCTAAGTTTTATGGTGTCAATGAATTGAACGGCTCTATTGCAGGTGTCGTTTCATTCATCATATTGACGCCTTTCATCTCAGCCGCTGATGCAAACGGCATACCTACAGAAGCTTTCGGTGCTTCAGGGTTATTTTTGGGCATTATCACTTCAATTATCACGGTTGAGATTTTGCATTTTGTTGAAAGTAAAAATATCACGATCAAAATGCCTAGTAGTGTTCCAGGCAATATCTCTAGCTCATTTACCTCATTGATACCATCTTTTTTTGTGATTATGATTTTTACTATCATACGGTTAGCATTTGAAGCGACTACTTTTGGTACGGCGCAGAACTTTATCTATCAAATTTTACAGGCGCCCCTTACACATGTCGGAAGTTCATTGCCTGCGATGATTTTGATCAATCTATTCGCATGTGTCTTATGGGCTTTTGGTATCCATGGTACAGTGATCATTGGGGCTATTATGGATCCAATCTGGCTATCATTAACAGCTGAAAATGCAGCTGCATATGCAAATGGTGCAGAGATTCCGAATATTATCAACACAGAATTTCAATCCAATTTTGTTCAACTCGGAGGCGCAGGTTGTACATTAGGGCTTGTTGTTTGTATGGTGTTGGTTGCACGTTCACAACAATATAAAACATTAGGCAAACTAGCTATTGTTCCAAGTTTTTTCAATATCAATGAACCAGTTATTTTTGGCACACCAATCATTCTGAATCCATTGATGCTTATTCCTTTCGTGCTTGCTACTTTGGCAGCATTATTAGTCACATATTTCGCTATGGCAACCGGATTAGTGCCACCTACAAACGGGGCAAATCTACCTTGGACCATTCCACCGATCATTTCAGGTTTTCTTCTTTGTGGTTGGAAAGGTGCGTTACTGCAAATTGTTACAACCATTGGTACCACAGCTATCTGGTATCCCTTCTTTAAACTTTCAGACAATCGGGCGTTGGCACTTGAAAATAATGCAGAGAGCGGGGAATAAAAATGAACGATCCAAAAAAAGAGTTTCCCAATACTTTTTTATGGGGAGGCGCAATTGCTGCTAATCAAGCAGAAGGTGCGTATGATGCGGATGGTAAAGGATTGTCTATTGCTGATTTCCATGCATACAAAAATAGTCTGAGTAAAGATGATCGACTAGAACATGCTACGCTAAGTGTAGCTGATAAAATGTTTGAAACAAATAGTGATGCTTATTATCCCAAAAGAAGTGGAATCGATTTTTATCATCGATATAAAGAAGACATTCGTTTGTTCAAAGAATTAGGGCTTCAATGTTTTCGGACATCCTTCAATTGGACCCGCATATTTCCTAAAGGAATTGAAGCATCCCCTAATGAAGAAGGATTAAGGTTCTATGATGCATTGATCGACGAGCTTCTTTTAAACGATATCGAACCTGTAATGACGATATCTCATTACGAAATGCCCACGTATTTAGTTGAAGAGTACGGCGGATGGTTATCAAGAAAAACAATAGATGCATACGAGCATTTCTGTCGTGTATTATTTGATCGTTATCATAAAAAAGTCAAATATTGGATTACTTTCAATCAGATAAACTTGTTATCTTTTAACTCATTAGGATTCAAAGAAAGCCAAACAAATCATGTTCTTGAATCCACGTATCAATCTGTTCACCATCAGTTTGTCGCACAAGCAAAAGCCAAAAAATTAGCTAAGAAATATAGTGAAGATATATTGATCGGTACGATGCTAAGTGATAAAATCGCGCACCCTGCGACATGCAAACCTGAAGATGTTTTGTTTAGTTACAGAAAAAATCAAATGGAGTATCTTTTTGGTGATGTGGCTATGCGAGGATACTATCCAGGATACGCCCTACGCTTTTTTGCAGAAAATCAATTGGATATCAATATAACTAAAGATGATGAGTTGTTATTGCGAGAGAATACAATGGATTATCTCTCATTTAGTTATTACTACACCAAAATCAATGATTCTGAGAAAAACAGCTTTTCGCCAATGGATAAATCAAAAAATCCATACTTAAAATCCAGTGAATGGGGTTGGGAGATTGATCCCCTTGGTCTGCGTACAGCGTTAAATCAGTATTATGATCGTTACCAGTGTCCATTATTCTTAACCGAGAATGGAATAGGGGCCACCGATCAAATAGCAGCGGATGGGTCTATTTATGATCCGTACAGAATCGATTACCTTCAAAAGCATTTTGAACAAATGAAAGAAGCAATTTATGATGGTGTAGATTTGATTGGTTATTGTTTATGGTCGCCGATTGATATCGTCAGTTGTTCTTCAGCTGAAATGGCGAAGCGTTACGGTGTCATATATGTGGATTTGGATAATGAAGGAAATGGCACTTTGGAAAGAAAGAAGAAAGAAAGTTTTTATTGGTATAAACATGTCATTCAAACAAATGGTGATGATTTAAGTTTTACGCAAAAATAGAAATAGCAATGAAAAAAAAGATACACAAAAAGGAGAGCAGCTTTAAGCTGCTCTCCTTTTTTAGTCAAACGTTAAAATAGTGATCATCTAAAAAATAGGATGGAGTTATTTTTTAGAAAATTTGTCTTCGTCGCCCAAATAATCTTTACTCGTGAAGGCGCTATGGAAATACTTGCCATCTTGACCATAATAGCGGTTATAGCGTTGCTTGAATTTGCGGAATAAATAAACAACCAATACTTTGATCAAGCAGTAAATAGGAATACCAAAGATCACGCCCACTAACCCCAATAAATCACCCATGACCAGTAAAACGACCAAAATCGTGATGGGATGGATTTTCAAACGATCGCCCATGACCCGTGGGACAACCAAGTCACCGTGGAGTAATTGCACAGCGAACCAAGCAATCAAAAATTTGATCAACATGCCAGTTGAATCCTGCGCGGCAATAAATAATCCTGGAAAGAAGACGATAAACGGCCCGATATAAGGAATGATACATAATATACCAGCAGCGATAGCAATAATACTCGCATATTCCAAGCCAATCAGTAAGAAAACAACCCAGTATATGGCACCTAGGATCAAAGAAGAAATGATTTGCCCTTTAAGAAAAGCACCGACTTGCAAATCCGAGATTTTGATAAGCTCATTAAAATCTTTTCTAAACCGAGGCGGGATCAGAGATAACATTGAAAAATAAAACTTGTTGGGATTGCGCAGCAAGAAAAACGCAATGATAGGTCCCGTAAATAGCGCGATAAAGAGAGTAGAAATCGTAGAAAAGAGACTACTTAATCCGGCAGCACCTGTTTGCCAGTAGTCGCCAATGAAGGACATGATGTTACTGGCAATGTCTTGGAAAGTATCTGTGATCTGCGACATTTCATCATGAAACGGCGTGTTCGCCAAAAACGAATCGGCATTGCGTTGAAAGTCATCGACTAAATCAGGCAAGCTATTGATGAGATCGGTGGTTTGTTGCGCCAAAACAGGATATAGTTGAAATCCTGCAAAAACGATCAACAAAATGATGATTAAATAAATCCCCGTTATCGTTATAGTACGCGGAATTTTAGGTTCCAATTTGTCTACGATCGGATTAAACAAGTAGTATAAAATCAGACCAAATAAAAATGGCGGAATAATAGCTGTTAAGATTGCTGTGAAGGGAGTAAACAAAAAGGAAATTTTGTTCAATAAAAAGATAGCGACTGTACAGAGGATGATTAAACCAAGTACATAATAACTGGTTTTGCCGCCTAAAAATTGGATCAATCGATTTTTTTTCATAGTATGCCTCACTTTCTATGCTTCATTATAGCGAATCTCAAACTATCTGTAAAAAAAGAGCGAGTCTTAGCAAAAATATTTTTACCCAGCTATCTTCTTCACGTTTCTATTTATGTAAGGGCGCCACTTACAGTGGAAACGAAAATGATAGAGGGAGGAAGTGAAAAGGATGAAAATCGGTACAAACACCAAGTTATCGGTGCGCATTGACACACCTCAAGCACAAAAACCAATCAATCAAACATTGAATCGTGTAACGAATGGTGCGAGTGAGGCGCAAATCATTGCTGTCGGTGAGGCATTGACGCAGTTCTCAGCGACTGCAGAATTGTCTTCAGTTGTCGAAACGATCCAAAATGAATATGTGAAATAAACGTTGCTAAATAGGCAAAGAAAGGAGCAGGCGATGAAAAAATTACACACGATTTTCTTAAACAGTGAAGGCAAAAAACACACTTTGCAACCAAAAGTATTTGATGAAACCATTTCAGCAGACCAAGTTCGTCAAGGAATGGAAGCAATTGCGGCAGTCGGTATTTTTGAAAGTGATGACGTGCAGTATTATGCGGAAGTATCAGGTGCGAAGATTGTTGAAACGATTGAAACGCAATTGTTTTAATCGCTAGTTATTGATGGGAACAGCGAAAAGAATGTGCTCTTTTCGCTGTTTTTCTATGCAAAAAAAGGAGTGTGGAGAGAATGATTCCATCACCTATAATCATCGATATCAGTGAATGGCAAGTGCCAAGCAAGATTGATTACGACCGTTTGGCAGCAGATATCGATGCGGTGATCGTGCGGATTCAATACGGTGAAAATTATTTAGATAAGCATTATCAAACGCATATCGAAGCTTTTAAAAAACGTCAAGTGCCTGTAGTGGTATACGCGTGGGTGCGCGGCATAAGTATCGCTGATATGCAATCTGAGGCCAAGGCTTTTTGGGAAAGGGGCCGACAATTTGCGCCGACTTTTTGGTGGCTAGATGTGGAAGAACAAAGTATGTCAGATATGCGCAGCGGTTGTGAGGCCTATCGACAACAGTTGAAAACGCTTGGAGCTATGAAAGTCGGTGCATATATCGCCAATCATTTGTACAGTACCTTTCAACTCCAAACGGATCTTTTCGATGGCATCTGGCTGCCAACTTATGGCAAAAATACTGGTTATTATACTGGCAGTGAGCCAACTGCCAGCAAAAACTATCATGTACACCAATACACGTCAGCTGGTCGTCGTGCGGGTTATCAGGGTCCTCTTGATTTGAATCGGTTGGTGCAAGGGTCATTTGATTTTTTCTTTGGGGGAGACCGTGGAGATGATGGACAATCAATACAACAGCCGGTCAATGAAGAAGAGGCACTAGGAGGAATGAGGATGAAACGATTTCAGTTGATGACCGCAGTCCACTTGCGGCAACAGCCAACAACAACGAGCAGAATCATTGCTACATTGAAAAGCGGAAATCATGTGATTTTGCAAGATTTTGTTATAAGAGAAGGCTACCTGTGGGGTGAACAGCAACGTAATGACAAAAGCAACGCTTACCTGGCGTTAGGTACGTTTCAAGGATATGGTCAATTTGTATAAAGCAAAACAAGCAGCTTATTGGTTAGCTGCTTGTTTTTTTTGCTTCAACGTTGTCAAGGTACATCGGCCAACTGCGGTCTTTGGTCCGTTTTCTTGCCAAATCGTCGCTTGCCATGTCTGGATGCGATGACCGATTTTATCAGGTATGGCTTCGACGATCAACACGCCATCTTGAACAGCATGTAAATGATTGACTTGCAAATCAATACCAGCAGCAAAGGCCTCATCGGCTGCTAATGCCTGATTGGCGCCGATACTGCAGGCGGTTTCGATCAAGACCCCGTTGATGCCCCCGTGAACGATGCCAAAGGGTTGCTTATGTTGCGGACCAATATTCATTCGCAATCGGACCTGGGCAGCTGTGGCTTCTTCTATTTGAATGCCTAATGCTTCTAGTAAGTTCATAGTACGGCCTCCTTTTTTGTCTGATTATAGCATGTTTTTTGCATGATTATCTGCCTGCAATCTCATATATCATAAAGAAGTTGTGTGAAATTAATTCTTTAAAGCAAAGCAATTTTCACCGAAAAGCACGTAGTTATGTGTATAATGGAGCTATGTGAATTGAGGAGGAAATTGTAATGAGAGAATGGAAATCCCTGAAAGAATATGATGAAATTTTATTTGAACAACATGGGAAAGTGGCGAAGATCACGATCAACCGTCCCCACGTACACAATGCCTTTACACCAAAAACGGTGTTTGAAATGATCGATGCGTTTTCAATCAGCCGTGATGAACCTGGTATCGGTGTGATCATTTTGACTGGTGCCGGCGACAAAGCTTTCTGTTCTGGCGGTGACCAAAAAGTACGCGGCCACGGCGGCTATGTAGGTGAAGACCAAGTACCACGTTTGAATGTTTTGGATCTGCAACGTCTGATTCGCACACTGCCAAAACCTGTGATCGCCATGGTCAAAGGCTGGTCGATCGGTGGCGGCAATGTCTTGCAATTGGTTTGTGATTTGACGATTGCGGCAGAAAATGCGAAGTTTGGTCAAACTGGGCCGAATGTAGGGAGTTTCGATGGTGGTTACGGTTCTGGTTATTTAGCCCGTACGATTGGCCATAAGAAAGCCAAAGAAGTCTGGTTCATGACAAAACAATATACAGCTGAAGAAGCGTTAGCGATGAACTGGATCAATACAGTTGTGCCATTAGAAGATGTTGAAGATGTGACGATGGAATGGGCAGAAACTATGCTGCAAAAGAGTCCTTTGGCACTCCGGATGATCAAAGCTTCAATGAATGCTGATACGGATGGATTAGCGGGTATTCAACAATTAGCAGGAGATGCAACGCTCTTGTACTACACAATGGATGAAGCCAAAGAAGGCCGCGATGCCTTCAAAGAAAAACGTCAACCTGATTTCGATCAATTCCCGAAATTTCCATAATGACAGGGAGTTGGCTGCAAAGGCAAGCACAACTTCATCCAGAACGACCAGCTTTTTATTGGCAGAATAAAAGCTGGTCGTTTGCTGCCTTACAAGCAGAAGTATACCAATATGCTGCCTACTATCAACCCTTATTACAGGGTGTGGGTCGCGTGGCGATTTTTAGCGACAACAAACCAGAGATGGTCTTTACGATTCTTGCATTATGGGAAATGGGGATTGAGGTTCAGTGTTTGAATACCCGGCTGACGAACAAAGAGTTGACTTTTCAACTTCAAGATGCGGGCTGTTCACTGGTGATCACCGACAGTCCATTTGAACTGGCTGATGGCCGATTCCTATCCTTTGGCAAGTCAGAAGAAGCTTCTTTTCCCATAGGCGATCATCAGGTATATCAACCAGCACAGATTGCTTCGGTGATGTATACTTCAGGAACTACCGGTCATCCTAAAGGCGTACCGCAAACCTTTGGCAATCATCAAGCTAGTGCGGAAGCGACACAGCAAAACTTGACGATTTCTGTAGCAGATTGTTGGTTGTGTGCGGTCCCTTTATATCATATCAGTGGTCTATCGATTGTATTACGGATGTTGCATCTGGGGATAAGTATGCGGTTATACAGTCGTTTCGATCCGAATGAAATGGCTGCAGATCTACTGAAGGGCGCAGGAACGG